>CAZXIK010000050.1:0-6208 GCA_964640735.1 Microcaldota archaeon
ATATATTATTTCGACAGGAAGGAGGATTTCAGCGACGCGGTGAAGAGCAAGAAACCGTTGTTCTATGCGACTGCAGCGGTTCTGGTCCTGATGCTGGTCGCGCTATTCTACTCGCACAACGTTTATGCGGCTTCGCGCGGCGTCTTCGCAACTGATGCGCATTTCCATCTTGCGGTCAACACGACTTTTGGGGCTGTCGGGCTGCCCTATGTCTATGTCAACGTCTCCAACAGCCTCGATGCCCCAGAATCGCTGCTCTTTTACGTGGTGAGCAGCGATCCCTACGGGTCTTTCTACATCAATGGGCAAGCTCCCACTCCGCCGCATTCTTACTACAGCTACACCCTGCTGACCGACATAGCGCCTATAAATCCTGACAGCCAGGTATACCTGTTTGTGCTGAGCAACGACTATATGCAGCTTATAAAAGGCTCAAGGTTCCGGTGAGCGGCGCATTTCATGGAAGCTGCAAGCAAGCAGAGCGCCGCGCGGGATCCCCGCGGAAGAATCAGAAGCGCTCCAGCCGGCCATAGATCTTCTGCGCGTTGTCTGCCGAGAATTCCCTGAGCGCGCGGGCCTTGAGTTTGCCAGACCTTCTGGCGTACGCCCGCCCGTTGGCGGAAATATCCTTGAGGAGATCTCCCATTCTTTCTTCCTCCGCCTCGATGCACATCCCCCTTATCTCCTTTGGCAGCGAGCTTGTGTCCGCTATCACAACCGGCACCCCGAAGGCCAGCGCCTCGATCGTGACCAGGGACAGCCCCTCGCGCTCCGAAGGCATGATGAGCGCAAGCGATTCGCTCAGCTCCCTGTAGAGCCGCTCCGTGCTCAGCGCGCGGCGCTCGAATGACACTCTTCCCGGCGCGATCCTTTCCGCCAGGGTTTCAAGCTCCTGGAGCTGCGGCCCCACCCCGACTACAAGCAGCCTCGAGTTTGTCTCGGCGATCGCCCTTATGGCGAGCTCGACCCGCTTGTGCTTTACGAGCCTGCTGATCACTATGAACCTGTCCTTCTTTTTCTTCTTCTTCTTCTTCTTCGTTCCTGCGGGCGCGGAGAACCTCTTTATCTCCTCGCTGTCCACCGCAACAGGAAACAGCATCACCCTGTCCTTTCTCACTCCAAGCACGTCCGTCAGTAGCCCCCTTGTGGTGCTGGTGTTCGCTATCGATACGTCGGGCATCCTCGAGCAGAGCCACTCGACAATGTAGCCTACGATCCCCGCCGCGCCTAGGTAGTCGAGCCAGAACCTGAGGCTCCAGACCTCGTGCCAAGTGACCGCGAACCTCACCCCCCTTATCCTTGTATAGAGGTAGATCGGGAAGAGGTGCAGGAAGGGGAACGAGTCCGCGTCCATCGCGTCGAACCTGTAGGGGAGTATCTTCGTGAAGAGGCTGAGCCCGAACCTGAGCGGCATCATCGAGCTCCTCCTTCCAGTACCCTTGTACATCCTGCTCGAGCTCGCCGCCTCGCTCACGCAGTGGTACCTTATGCCCTCGCGGATGAACTCCCAGCCAGGCATCCCATCCCGGTGCATCGTGAAGCAGTGCACATTATTCCCATTCTGGGCAAGCTTTCTCATTATTATGAACCTCCTCTTCTCTATCCCCCCGTTGAACCACGGGAAGGCGCTGTCCGAGGCGAAGGCTATGCGCATCAAAACCGTTACCCTATTGCCAGAATAGCTATTTAATTCTCGTCTCCACCCAAATAATTGCCATAATCATGGAGCATAAGCGCATGGTTTTCTCATCGTCGTTTGCCAAGGCCGCCGCATGATTTAAAAGCTTTCGCGCAGTGTGTTATGCAGGGATTCGATGGCAAAAGCACAACAGAATTGGGGCGCCTTTGTCCTACACCTATTGGGAAGCCTGATCTTCCTGGGCGTAGTGTTCATTGGCCTGCCTGCAGCAGGTGTAAGTGTCGCCGGAGCCTTCGGCAATGGAGCCGGAGCCTTCTGGGGCCCGATATTCGTCGGCGCCGCGGTCATCGCTTCTGTAGCCCTGTTCTTCTCGAGCTTTGGGCACATAAGCGGATGGGAAGGACCTAGATTCCAGCTGATGGGTCTGGGCACTGACGCGGTGGCGGGAATGACGATGGCTGCGCTGACATGGAGCAGCTCTACCTGGCTATGGGCGTCTATCCTGGCTTTCGTGTTGACCTTCCTCGGCAACGCGATGGGCAGAAAGTAGAAAGGGCTTGTTTTTCCCTTTCTTTTCTTTTTTTCTTTTTTTCTTTTTTCCATATGCTAGCGCAGGCTCCGCCCGCGCTTCTGATATAGAAAGCGCGCGCTGACTCAGCATCCCGGCCGCTAGACTCTGGGCCTCGGGTAGCGCAGCGCCCTCACCAGAGGGTTGCTCTGGTTGTAGGTTATCTTGAAGATCTTCGTGTCGGGGTTCACGTAGACCAGGTTCATGCTTGCGATGTTGTTGTCGTTCCAGAGGCAGCCTCCCACCCCGCAGTGGAAGAGGAACTTCACCATGTTGGTGTTTGCGAACGCCCGGCTCAGCATGTAAGCCGCGGTGATGTTCACGTAGAGGTTGTTCGCAGGTATCGGCGAGTAGGCTATCAGGAACGTCTGGTTGTTCGTCCTGTTGAACGCCGTCTGCTTTATGATCGAGAAGTTCCCGCTGTACACGTTGTAGAAGGCGACGTAGCCGAAGGGCTGTATGCCGTTGCCGAGCACGAGGTAGCTGGATATCGACTGGCCGTTGCTCTGGTTGCTGATCACCGTCTGCACCTCCAGCCCGCCTCCGGAGAACTGGAAGAGCTGCGTTGTCTTGTTGACCTTCTCGTTCAGGTTTGTGAACGGGTTGTATCCGTAGTCCGATGCGTTGACCGAGATGTTCGCTTCCGTGAATATCCCGCCTGTCTCCACCATCCACGCGTTCCTGACGAGCAGGTAGTCAGGCTCGCCGCTGAGGTTGCTGAGCAGGAACTGGGGATCGGAGCTGGAGTTGTAGAGCCACGCCGCGAACGGGTTTGCCTTGTATGCGTACTGCGACCCGACGCTGTCGGTTATGCTGGTCCTGTTCGCCACCGCCTCGACAAGGGAGCCGTCGGGCCAGAGGGTCAGGACCACGCTGTTGGGTGCTGTGTTGTTCTTCATCCACGCGAGCGCCTTTATGAACGCGGGGTTGACCTGGTCCGCGGGCGCCAGGCCCTGAATATAGGTCGCATCGGTCTGGACTATGTAGTACACTATGAGCGCAAGCAGCAGGTAGGATGCGGCATACGCAAGCCTGTACCTCTTCAGGAATAGCATCAGCCAGTATATCGTGTACGCCCCGAAGATCGACACCGGTATCGACAGCAGGGAGTTGAACCTTATCGCGTTCATCTGGAGGTATGCGGTGAGAGCGAAGTAAGTCGCAAGCAGAAGGAGCGGTTCGGATACGTGGAATCGGAGCCTTGCCCTGCCCAGCATGAATCCCCCTCCGCTCTCCTCGGTCTGCATGAAGAAGTAGGGGAGGAAGGTCAGGACCAGGATGAACCAGAAGACCACGACAAGGCCCCTGTAGTATGTGGATAGCATGATTATGATGCTCATCGGGTTCGCGTAGTTCTGGAACCCGAAGCTCGCGAACAGGAAGGTGTAGGTGGGCTGCTGCAGCTCCTGGATGGTGTTGCTGAAGTTCGTGACCGCCAGGAACCCGCTGGTGACGAATATGTCGTTGACAAAGCCCGGTATGATCAGGTATATCGCGAAGAGCCCCCCGACTATGGCGATGAGAGAGACGGAGAACCTCTTGCCTACGCTGTTCATTATGAACGGATAGCTTCCCCTGTTGGAGAAATGGTTAACAAGGAACCAGCCCAGCGCGGTGGGTGCGAAGAGCAGGAAGAAGTTGGAGCCCGTGAAGGCCTCACCGCTCACTATCCAGAGCAGCGACTTGTATATCGCCACTATCCAGAACCAGGCGAGCAGCGCGCCCAGAAGGTAGGCGCAGTTGTCGATCACTTTCTTCTTCTCGAATGTGAACCCGTATATGAGCAGGACGACTATGTAGACCACGAATATCGCGGTGGCGAAAGGCGCGCCGTTCCAAACGAGGTTGCTGAGGGAGAGGAAGAACGCCACAGCGAAGGCGTGGATGATCTTCTCCTTCTTTGTATCGCTCCCGAAGAGCTTGAGAGTGAAGATCATGGCGAGCAGCAGGTACGCGGTGACGAAGCTGTCCCCCCTGTAAATCAGCGCGCTCGTCCTCGCGGCGTTGCCCATGTTCAGCGCGATGAGCAGCATGACGAGCAGCCCGAAGAGCCTGTCCTTGCTCCAGTATCTCGCCAGCCAGTAGGCAAGGACGATGTCGATGAGCGCGAACACGACGGGCATGAGCCTGAATATGTCGTAGTATCCGGCCCCGACGAAGCGGAGGAAAAAGTACGGTATCAGCGTGGTCCAGTACAGTCCGAAAGGCTCGTGGTGCGGAGGCCGCGGCGCAAAGTAGGGGAAGCCCGAAAGCACCTGGAACTGCGGGATCTGGAAGTTGTTCAGCACCGCCGCCCTGACGACTGTGAAGTGGAAGTATCCGTCGGGCTCGTAGAAGCCATAGTACTGCAGCATTGGCACGCGGAAGTAAATGGCCACGAGCGCTACCGCAATCGCCGCGATTATGAATATGCTTGTGGAGTATGGCCCGAAGCTGAACCCTGGTATGAGCGGCTTCTCCTTAGGGCTTCCGCCATGGTCCTCGCTTGACTTCCAAAAACCTTCAGCCAAAAGAATCTCCTTCAATCACTTTGCTCCTCAAAGCTTATCTATTTGCCCTTCCTCCTCCGCCCCCGCTTCCGCTTCGCGATGATCACCCCTTCGTAGTACATCCTTCCGCCCGCGTACGTCTTGACCGGCGAGGTCTTCGTGACGCGGAATCCGGCCCCCTCCAGCTTGCCGGCCAGGTTCTTGTACCCGAAATGGTACTCCAGCATGATCTGCGAGTATCGCGAGAGCTGCCGGTCTTCAGCTTCCAGGAAGAGAGGGTACTCGCCCCCGTCTATGTCGCATTTTATGATGTCTGCCCTGTACCTCCGCAGTTCCGCGATGCTGTCAACTTGTTTTCCCAGTACCAGTATCTTTCCGGCGAACCCGTTCGCCTCCGCATTTCTCCACGCCAGCACGTTCCTCTTCATGTCAGGGTCGAAGCAGAGCACCTTGGCTGCGCCGTCGATCGCGAACTTTATCGCGGTATCGCCTATCCCGGAGCCGATGTCGATCACCCGCCTCCCCCCAACGTCGATTCCCTCGGCCCAGCCGCCCTTGAAATTCTGCTCAAAATTCAGCAGCGCCGTTTTTTTCGTGTCTGCGTCAGAGAAATGCAGGACTACCCGTCTGGATTTATAGTCGAAGCCTATGCTGTCTTCAGCCACCGCGACCCCAGCGGGAGGCGGCCTAATCGCCAAGCCCGCCAGATGCCTGAGGACGCGGAGCGGGAAAACCAAGTTAGCGCTTATGTACTCCAGCAGCGTGATGTTTCTGAAATCAGGGCCAGCCATCATCCTCCCCGCCGCCTCTCGGCGTATACGATGCCCGTCGCCAAGTAGTCTCTGAACATGTTTGCAAATGAGAAGTCCGGCCGCGCGTAGTCCACCCTGTACCCGAGGCTGCGCAGCTTTCCGACGAGGTTAGAGCAGCCGCGGTAGTAGCGGATTGCGATCTGGCCGAACGCGTCCGCAGTCTCTTCCCGAAGCCCTCCTATTATCTCGTACTCCCCTCCCTCGCAGTCGATCTTCAGCACCGCATCCCTGAGCCTGTATCTCCTCACCTGGCTGCGCAGGGTCACGTAGGAGCTTTTCCCTGTCAGCCCGAAGCTGAAGCTCGAGCCCCGCAGCCCGTCCCCGGCCACCCCCTTTTCAATAATTGTTATCCTGTTCTGCAGGTGCAGCTTCCTGACGTTCCGCCTGGCTATCCTGCAGAGGCTCTCCTGCGGCTCGAACGCGATGACCCTTTTCGCCTTCTTGCGGAGCGCGAAGTACACTGCGGTGTCGCCCTTGTGCGCGCCTATGTCCACCACCGTTTTCCTTTCGGCGTGGATCCTGCTGTACCTCCCAAACCCTTCCCCGATGTCGCCGCCCAGGGCGTGGGTTCCCTTGATCCGCATCACGAATTCGCGTATGTTCTCCTTCTTAAGCCTGAAGTTCCCGCCGCCTGTCCTGATGGCTGCGCTCTTCAGGATGCCCAGCTGGACTAGAACGACTTTGGGCCAGTCCCCAGTGG
>CAZXIK010000051.1:0-6001 GCA_964640735.1 Microcaldota archaeon
AATGACAGTTTCTATAAATTACGAGGAAACGAGGGAACAAATTCAACAGTCACCTAAATGGCGGAAACGCAATAGATATAAATATTCTATGTACTACAAATTATTGCCCTAAGGTGACCAAGCATGGTAAAATACGTAATTGCCGAACAGCTAATCGGCAAGGAAGTCGTCACGAACGACGGAGTTGATCTGGGAAGGTTTCTCGATGCGGAGCTGAACGAAGTGACCGGAAAGCTGATGAGCTTGATAGTCGAGCCTAATTCTGACAATGATCTGGTGAAGAGGCTGGACGTGAAGGAGGGCAAGCTCAAGCTGCCCTACGACAGCGTCGTTGCCGTGAACGACTTCATTGTTGTGGACAGGAAAGGAGTAAGCTGATAGCTGCTGCCTGTCCCCTGAAAAGAATTTTAATGCTTAGCTGAGCAATTGCATAACGGTGCTAGCATAATAATTGGGGGCGGAGACGAGGCCGGCCGGGGGGCAGTCATAGGGCCTCTGGTCGTAAGCGTCGTCTGCGTGAGCAAGGGCAAGGAGAAGAAACTTTCAGACATAGGAGTGCGCGACTCGAAGCTGCTCACAAGGAGGAAGAGGAGATTCCTGTTCGATGAGATAAAATCAATTGCAGAGGAGGTTAGGACCTACATTATAACAAACGACGAGATAAACAACGCGATGAGGAACGGCGTCTCGCTCAACCAGCTTGAGGCGATAAGGTTCGCGCAGCTAGTCGACGAGCTTGGATGCCACGTGGAGAAGATGTATGTTGATTCCCCGGATGTGAAACCCGAGAGGTTCGGGGTCAGGATAGGCCTGTCCGCCACAAAGCTGACCAGAGTGGTTGGAGTCAAGGGCAAAGTGAAGGACTCAGGAGGCATAAAGATAATATCGGAGCACAAGGCCGACGCGAAGTATCCGGTAGTTTCGGGCGCAAGCATAATTTCCAAAGTGATACGCGACGAGGAGATGGAGAGGATCGAGAGGCAGAGCGGCGTGGACATCGGTTCCGGATACCCGAGCGATCACTACACTATAGAGGCGATAAAGGCCAACCTTGCGAGCAAGAAACTCAATCCATACATAAGGGAGTACTGGCGCACGCTGAACAAGATCAAGCAGAAGAAAATCAAGGAGTTCGGGCTTTGAAACGCTTGTGCCGCTTTATCTCACAGAAGCTATGGATGGGGCAACTCTTTCTCAGGAGTGAAAAATTCCTCCGAATACCAGCGCAGCTTCTGAAGCCTTAAATAGCTATCTAGTGTAGCAATATTTACCAATTCTAGAAAATAAATTTTAAAGGGGGAAATATGACATCAAACAAAGACAAAACAGCCACAGAGAAAGAGAAAGAGATAGGGACTTCTGACAGTGCAGTAGTCGGAATCCCGAAAGAGACGCTTGACTTCTTCAGCGGAGATGAGATACGCGCTAGAGTATTTTATGAGAAATACGCCCTGAGAGACGAGAAGGGCAACATGATTGAAAAGCTCCCGAGCGAAATGTGGAGCAGGATTGCCAATGAGCTGGCCAACGTTGAGACGGAAGATGCAAAGAAGCGCGAGTGGCGCGAGAAGTTTCTCTGGCTTCTAGAGGACTTCAGATTCGTACCTGGAGGAAGGATAATGTTCGGAGCTGGGGCGAAGAAAAGAGCGACGCTCCTAAACTGTTACGTACTTCCGGTAAAGGAGGACACGCTTGAATCAATATTCGACTGGTGCAAGGAAGCAGCAAGAACATATAGCCTTGGTGGCGGAGTAGGCACTGACATAAGTATCCTGAGACCTAGAGGCGCGCGTGTGAACAACGCTGCTATATTCTCCAGCGGAGCCGTGTCTTTCATGGAGATAATGAGCGAGACCACGCATACTATCGGGCAGAATGGAAGGCGCGGAGCCCTTATGATCACGATAAACGTCGACCATCCTGATGTGATGGAGTTCATAAGCGTCAAGCAGAACCTGAAGAAAGTGAGGTATGCGAATATCAGCATCAAGCTCACGGACGAGTTCATGAAGGCCGTGGAAAAGGACGCTGATTTTACGCTTAAGTTCAACAGCAAGCCGACAGGAAAGATAGAGAAGAAGGTTAAAGCGCGTGAAGTCTGGAACAGCTTGATAAAATCGGCGCGCAACTGGGCAGAGCCTGGTTTGATATTCTGGGATACGGTCAAGAAGTATTCGCCAAGCGAGTACAACGGAATGGAAGTGCTTACTACAAATCCCTGCAGCGAACAGCCGCTACAACCTTATGGCGCATGCGACCTGGGCAGCCTGAACCTCTCGGCTTTCGTAATGGATCCTTTCACCGATAATGCTAGGCTCGATTGGGCAAGCCTGGAGAAGGCGGCAAGATACGCGATGCGTTTCCTGGACAACGTCCTTGACTATAACTCGGACAAGCATCCACTGAAGGCGCAGGCCGAAGCGGTAGGAAAGAGCAGGAGAACCGGACTAGGGGTCACTGGGCTCGGAGACATGCTTGCAAAACTGAAAATAAAGTACGACAGCGAGGAAGCGATAAGATTCATCGACAAGCTGTTCGAAACGATAAAGAACTCTGCCTACGATGAGAGCGCCGAGATCGCAAAGGAAAAGGGCTCGTTCCCTCTCTTCGACAAGAAGAAGCACCTCTCAATGCCTTTCATAAAGGCCCTTAATGAGGACCTGCAGAAGAAGATCGCTGCAAACGGGTTAAGAAACGTTGCGTTGCTGACGGTTCCTCCTGTTGGAAGCGGATCCGTGCTCGCTGGCACATCGAGCGGCATAGAGCCCATTTTTGCCTTCAGCTATACGCGAAGGTCGGAATCGCTGAGCAAAGAGTACTTCAAAGTGTATCATCCGCTTGTGCTTGAGTACATGAAGGTCGCCAGCCTTAATGATGACGCAAAGCTTCCTGACTTCTTCGTTCCGGCGCACATGATAAAACCAGAATTCAGGGTCAGACTGCAGGGAACAGTCCAGAAACACATTGACAGCGCGATTTCATCTACAGTCAACCTTCCGGAGAATACAGGTGTCGAGCAGGTGGGGGACATCTACATGAAAGCTTGGAAAGCTGGCTGCTTCATGAAAGGAAATGACATTTACACTGCTAATGGACTCAAAGATATATCTGAAGTTAATATAGATGATAAGGTACTTTCTCACGACGGCCTTTATCATAAGGTAACCGAAGTTTATCATCTTCCTGCTGAAACAAGGCGATTTATCAAGCTAGACATACAGGGAAACGAAGATCTGATTTCTACTTCGGAGCACCCAATTCTAGTTCTTAGGCCTACTGCTGTGCACTGGGAGAAGAAAGCATGGGAAGAACAAAAGCACGAACCAATATGGATTAAGATTTCTGAAGCAATGCCAGGGGACCATGTCGTTTTGCCGAAATTTAAGTTAGGCGGACAGCGCATAAAAGAAATTGCTATTGCAGAGTATGTAAATGGAGCCATTATTAGAGATGGAATGGTTTATCCAAAACGATCGCTGCCATGGAAAAGAAGTAAAGAAGTTATTGCTGCCAAGTCTCATGGAATTAAAAACATCATTCCAGTGGATAAGGATTTTGTATGGTTTATTGGATGGTTTGTCGCCGAAGGCCATTACAGCGCAGGAAGTTATGTAAGAATGACACTGGACACAAAAGAAACAATCATAGCAGATAGATTAGAAAAAATAGTTCTGGAGAAATTCGGAATCGAATGTGATAAGAGAGAGATTATTACCTCTGGGGGTGGTTCCTCGCTGAGAATTCAATGGGGGAGCAAAATGCTTAGTGAGTTCTTACAGGCATCTGTGGGAAGAGGCTCGTACAATAAACATTTTCCTGGATGGTTTACACAGATTTCGCCAGAACTTCTGGAAACGATGATTAACGCGTGGATTGCGGGCGATGGGGGTGTAACTGTATCAAAAAGGTTATCCAGAGAAGCATTTATGATACAGGCTGTCCTGAAACAGACGTATGCACTTACAGCATCAAGAAAAAATGGTCTGTATTCGCTGAGGCAGGCTTCACAGAATTATATGGGAAAAACTTGGAAAAACTACATGTGCTACCGGATCAGAAGCATTGCTGACTTTTACTACAATGCGCCAGTTTATAACTTTGCAGTTGAGGACACGGATTCATACGTTGTCAATGGAATAGTTGTGCATAATTGCAAGGGCATAACGGTTTACAGGGAGGGCTCGAGGGAAGGCGTGCTCATAACAGACGAAGAAGTGGCGAAGAAAGAAACAGCAGCAACTAACTCAAATGCCGAATGGAAGAGAATTCAAGTAATGACAGGCAAGACGATCCACCTGAAGATGCAGCAGGGCTCGCTCTACGTGACCATAAATGTTGATGAAGGTGGAAAAATAAGGGAGGTTTTTGTCAACATGGGCCACAGCGGCAGCCAGGAGAAGAGCTACACCGAAGCGATCGGCAGGCTGATAAGCAGATATGTCCAGCTCAACGGTGACGTGAAGTCGGTAATCGCGAGTCTAAAGGGAATAAAGGCGAACGACTCGATATCTTGGGACCGCGGGATAAAGATCTACAGCATACCTGACGCTATTGCTAAAGCGCTGGAGATTGCGATAGGCGAAGTCAGCTTCAAGGCGACTCCGCTCTCAGAGCAGGGGAGTACCGGCGGCACAAAGGCAGTGAAACCGTCATTCTGCCCCGAGTGCAAGGAGCCGATGCTTGTATATGAGAACGGCTGCGACGCCTGCAAGAACTGCGGCTATACGAAGTGCTCCTGATTCTAGGTGACCTTTGCTATCAGCTGGCCGCCGATTGTGTGCGGGAAACCTGAAGTCAGCTCGGTGTAGTTAAGGTATAGCCAGCCTTTCAGGATCGTGCTGATTGGGGCGGAATACTTGCTGTTGCCCGCATAGCACTGGACCTTGAAAGTGTAGTTCGCGCCGATCTGGAGCCTTATCGCGTTCACAGTGGGGACTATCGGCATCTGGTTGACAGGAATCATGTTAGCAACAGTGTTGTTGGCGTTGCATCCCATCGCAGTTATGTTTATCGGCTCGGGAGTCGTCTGCTGGAGGTTTATCGTTGCTATTCCGTTGGAGGCCAGGAATACGCTTTGGCAGTTGAAACCGGCAGGCAGATAGCAGGTCGGGTTGAGGTACGTTCCCGGAGTGAATATCCCAAGGGTGAACAGCGCGAGCAGGACTATTGCGATTATGAGTATCGCCCAGCCGTAGGTCATCAAGTACTCCATCGCGGCCTGAAGTCTGGTCTGAAGCATGGGTATCTATCGCATGTGCGCTTTAAAAAGAGTTTGGCAAGTGTTTTGTAAACTTCTCCGTTGCTGCGAAAAAGCCCTTTGATTTTACTAGTCTAGCCCTATAAGATAGCCTTGCGACGCCGAATTTGTGTTTCCGCTGTATGTGATAGTGAGCGACTGGCTGCCGGAGGAGGTGACGTCCTTGTATGCCACTCCGGCATAGTTTCCAACGCTGGCTGCGCCCTGGGTGTCGGCCATGGCAAGGGCATAGCCATTGGAGTATGACGCGGTGCTGGTTCCACCAGCCGGATTAAACGTGAAAGCAAGCATGATGTTGATGCTATTTGAAGTCGTAACCGAGGGGGCGGGGTTTGTGGCTATGTTGTTGCCTGCTATGGCAGGGTCCCAGGTGCCCAGAGCGCCGTCCACCTCCGTCAATATTGCAATGTAGGCGGATGAGCTACCTGACTGCGGAGTTACTTTAACTACATCGCTGCTCACGCCGGAGGAAGCCACGGCATAGTAAACGTCGAATTCTGCCAGCGCGGAGTTTGGAGGTATCTTATTGTTCCACGTCAGCCCTGCCGTATCGGTTATCGCATATTTGGAACCTGATATTCCTGCGCTGCTGCCCCAAACCGCGACAACCAGAACAACGTTTGTAGGCGATGTTGAAGTAAAGGAAGGAAATGAGTATGCTGTAGGACTTGAGGTCTGGGGCGAGTTTGCTGTGAAACCTATTGTAGGGCCACCGCTTATTGTTGTGGAGGTGCTGGTGAAGGT
>CAZXIK010000052.1:0-5914 GCA_964640735.1 Microcaldota archaeon
GCTCTCCATCGCAGGGGTATCGAGAGGGTAGAAGCCGAATCTCTTGAAAACCTCCTCCACCACATCCGTTATGTACCTCATGGATATGGCATCCGCTGGGGAAAGGTCCCTTACGCCTCTTGGAACCTCGATAGGCAAGAAATCACTTATTAAGCTTCTACTTTAGAAATTAAAGACTTATCTGGAGCTCAACGCAGGCGAGAAAAAGTGCGAGACCCTCTTATTAAGAGGAGCGCTAGAGATTGCTGTCCAGCCACTTCTTGAACTCGGTTTTTGGCACGGCTCCAACAGACATCGCCTTCACCTGCCCTTTTTCGAAGAGCAGAACGGAAGGTATGCTCATTATGTTGTATTCTGAGGCGATGTTTTCGTTCTCGTCAGTGTTCATCTTAAGGAATTTTACCTTGCCATCATAGCTCTTGGACACCTCGTCTATGATGGGCGAGAATATCCTGCAGGGCCCGCACCACGGAGCCCAGAAATCTATCACCACTGGCACTTTTGACTTCAGCACTTCGCTTTCGAACTTGTCGCTGTTAATGTCTTCGACCACGATAATCACAAATAAATTATATGGTTAGAAATATAAATTGTTTACTAGAAAGAAAAGCAGCTAATTATTAAAATCGACCTGCACAAATATCCCTAGTGATGAGGTCTTTTCTGATTGGTGATGAAGATCTTGAGTACTGAAATGGGGCGATGAGATGGCAGGTATACCGAAGCAGGCGATAAAGAAGATGATAAAGCAGAAATTCGGCCTGCAGATAACAGAGGATGCGGCTGGGGTGCTTGCACTCATGCTCGAGAAGAAGGCCAGAAAAATATCGGAGTTTGCAGTGGGAAATGCGAAGAAAAACAAGCGCGGAAAGGTCATAAAGAAAGACATTGAGGACTACGTTATCAAAGTGGGAATGGATGATAATTAACGCTGGGAGGAGCCCAGACAAAAGATTGAAGACAGATACCTACGAGAAGGATGGCGGCAGAAGCTTCAGTCTCGCGGAGCCGACGCACCACGGCACTTTGATAACCGAATTCAAGATCAATGGAGAGGTATCAAATCAGCTTTACGTCAGAACGGGCAACTCCTTAGAAGCGTTATCCGGATATCTTGAAGGAATTGGAAAGCTTAACATCGTGGATATCGATGCGTACGAGCACGTGAAAATAGAGGCGGCCTGCATAAAATGCGGTGCGGAAAACATTGAAAGGGAGCTCGACCAGCATGAATCCGAAAACATAGTTGCGATACCGGTTGTCCCCATGTTTGTCTGCAAAAAATGCGACAATAAGTTCTATTCGATGAGCGACACATATCTCAGGCATCTGGTTGCGAGGAAGGAGATGCTCTTCGAGCCTGAAGAGATGCGGGAAAGGACAAAAGACGAGGGCAAATTCATACGCACACTTCAGGACAACATAATAAGAATTTTTGCTTCGAAAAGGATACAGAGGCTGCAGCTAAAGGGTTAGGATATGACGATCAATATTTCCCAGCTTTACGGAAAGAAGATAATAAGCGCCACAGGCCACTGGATAGGCGAGGTTGGCGAGGTCGTTCTCGACATTGAGAACAGGGGCGTTTCTCACCTTCTTTTGGGAAAGATAGAGGCTGGCAAGCCCGAGAGCATGGTGAAGCAGCTCTTCAAGAACAGCGTTGAGTACAGCCGCGTGAAGAAAATAACTGACACGATTCTGGTCAGCGGCAACTGAAACTTCAGCTTGAAGAGACTTCTTTTGCAAGCGAGGATCGCTTCTTGGCCAGGACTCTGTACCCGCAGTACGGGCACCTGACGAAGTTCTTCTCCAGTGCCTTCACTTCCCTCTTGCAGTGCAAGCAAACGTATGCCATGTTTTCACTTGGTTTTAGCCTTAGTCTTGAGCCAGCTGATGAACTCCTTATGGAGCAGCGAGCCGCTCGTGTCTATCACCCTGACGCTCATTGTTGATTTGTACTCTTGCGACTCCCAGGTTATCACTGGCACATACCTGTCCAATCTTGCGAAGTGGACCTCAAGCCAATGTATCCTTCCCTTCAGGTACTCCTTGATAATGTCATCGGTCATTGGAAGCGAAGTGAAGCTGAATAGGACGCCGCTGCACCAGTAAAGCGGCAGGTTGCCCGCCGGAGTTATCCTTTCAAGAAGGAGATCGTCCTTCCCCATCTCTACGGCCTCGTGTATCACGAGTTCCGTAGCCGGGGAGAAAGTTATCTTGACCAAATCATCCGCCCTTGTTTATCTGGCCAAGCACCCTTTCGACGGCCCTTCCCGCCTCGGTCTTGAGGTTGTATGCCCCTCCCGCGAATGTTGCGCCGCAGTGCTTGCACTTCCATATGCCCGTGCTTATCCGCTTGACCATTTCCTTGCTGCAAACATCGCACTTGTAAAGCGTCTTCTTCTCCTTCTGCACCGCAGTCCATCTCTTCCTTAGGCTTACCCCATATCTAATGCTCCAGTTGGCCATATCATTTCCTCTTTCTGTAGATCGGGTCCTTGCCCTCTTCTAAGTCTTTGGCTGCTTGTTTAACATCCTTTTCTGTCACGGGCATTATACCCAATCTCAGTACGTCGAAAAAGTTCAACTCAATTTCTTTTTCTTTCCTTGCCAAATCATTCGCCCATTGCTTTTTTCATTATAGCTCTTAGGTCTTTAGATTTATCAAATGTCTTGTCGATCATGTCCTTCACTTCGCTGAAGCTGAAAGAGCCGCTGAGGCCTTTCTGCATCGCCCTTATGACATTTTCGTCGTTTGCGATGGTCATTCTGCCTGCCATGATCTCCTCCTCATTCCCATTGGGGTCGAGAAGAACTTTGCCTCCGACTTTTGCGAATGTGCATGAAGTGATGATGCCTTTGGTCTTGAGCTTCCCGAGGTTTCCTTCCCTTATTACCTTCTCATTTTCATATTTTGGCATCCTCGCACTAAGCAGCGCGGTCGTTGCGGCAAGTGTGCCCGCATCAAAGAGGTTCCCATCGTAGTTCAGCACATAGATGTCAACGAAGGTGGTCCAGACCTTTTCCTTCTCAATGAAAAGCGATTCGAGGTCGACCACTTCGGCAGCTCTTATTCCTCTGTCTACGACTCTTGCGAACTCTATCGCCTCTGGGCTCGGAGGCCCGGTCTCGTATTCAGGATTTGCTAGCGGAAGAAGTTCGGCTCCGGTGACTAGGGCGCCCTCCTCAGGCTTATCAGGAAGCGGAAGCCCGACATCTATCTTCACTCCGGCAAGCACCTTTGTGTTTCCTATGTCTACAAGCGCAGAACCCTCAGCATTTGGAATCTTGTTTACTTCGATTTTTATTTCCCTGTAATCGAACTGCCCCCTCTCGTGCTCTCTCATTCCCTGTCCCAAGAGCTCATGCATGTACTCTTTGTTTGAAGCTTTGATTTGCATAGTCTCACCTATTGGTACCTCGCCTCAAGCGCCTCGCGCTGAAGCTTTGTTATCGTTTCGCCTGCTTTCTGTGCTGCAGCGACTGCTCTTTCGAACTGCTCCTTGCTAAGTGAACCGTCCATCTGCAAAAGCAGCACTTCGCCACTTCTGGGCGCTATCGCCATAGGCATGTCGGCGTCAGAGTAGTTGTCTTCAAGCTTGTTGAGGTCAAGAAGTATCTCATCTCCTGCTTTGCCTGCGGACACAGCATATGGAATATCACGCATCGGTATCCCGCTGCTTGCAACAGCCACCGCGGCAGCGGTTATTCCAGCTGCCCTCGTGCCACCATCGCTCTGAAGAACCTCCACGAATATGTCTATTTCGCATCCGGGGAAGTTTTCGAGCATTATCACATTCTCGAATACCTCCTTCGTGACCTTCGAGATTTCAATCGCCCTTCTGTTAGGACCTGACCTGTTGTGCTCCTCAAGCGAAGAGAACGGAGCCATTGCGTATCTGCACTTTATTATCGATCTTTCTGGATCGGAAATGTGCTTCGGCTGTGCTTCCTTCGGTCCATAGACCGCTGCGAGCACCTTGTTATTGCCCCATTCCAAGTAGCATGAACCTTCGGCATTCTTGAGCACCCCTGCCTCTATCTTTATCGGTCTGAGCTCTTCGAATGACCTGCCGTCTGTCCTTTTTCCCTTTACAATAAGTTCTGGTTTTTCCTTCATTTCATTCACCTGACGCCAGCATGGCGTTTATCCTTTCCGTGAGACCGCTTATGTGTGCCTCCTCCTGTATCTTTTGAATAGCCTTCTGGGCAAGCGCTACGTTCCCACCCTTCATCCACACTATGCCATTCATGCCAACAAGTATGGTACTTTTCGTGCCGTCCTCGAGCTGCTTCAGCATCGTGTTTGCCTTTCCGATTATTCTCGGCACCTTCGAAGGTCTCACGACTGTAGCCTTACCTCCGGAGAGTTTTCTCTGCCTCTCAAGTATCATTATAATCTGGTCTGACTCTCGCTTCACGTCCTTCACGAACGCACTCACGATATCACCGACCATGAGGGTTTCCTGCCTCTCTTCTCTTCCCCTGAAGCCTCCGCGGTCTCCCCTGTCGCGCCCGAATGGGCGCCTCTCTGGGAGTATCAGCCCCCTAAAAGGCGAATTCATCGCTACCGTGTAGACGTTGTTCTTCGCGTTCTCCACAATCCCTATTATGAAATCCCCATGCCTCGGGTACCATACGCTCTCCAGCGGTATGAATGCACCGCGCTGCTCGTCGAGCATGCCTATGACAGTGGCATAGCTCTTGCCATCCTCAATGATGGCGTTCTCCATCCTGACCGCTTGGTCAGATATCTTGTCTCCTGGTAGTACTATCTTCATTTCACACACTGATTATTTTTGCAATAGCAGTCCCCTTTGTAGCGTTGTTGATCTTATCGAAGAATTCGCTCTGCAGGCCGGCCGGGAATTCCAGCGTGGCGGAAAGCGAGCCGTCATTGAGCCACTTCTCAGATTTAAGTCCGTATTGTTTCAAAACACTGTAGCTCCTGTTCGAGTATTCTGGCGTAATAATCACTTCAATCCTCACTGTCGAGAACTTCAGCGGCAGTTTCATGCTCAGTTTCTTCACTATGTCAGGAACCTGCTCGTTGGCAGGCTTGAATGCGTCAATCGTAATCCGCGCATCATTCATCGCGTTCTCAATCCTCTGCGGTGGATGAGGAGTATTCGCCCTCGGGTCTATCGCGTTGGTCGCTATGATGTTTATTATCTGTTTCCTCTTATCCTCGAGCATTTTGCTTCTCTGCTCTGTGGTGAGCGGAACCGTGCCGTTCTTCATGATTACGGCGGCAATCTTCGCGATGTCGTCTGTCTGGAAGATCTTCAGCAACTTGTCCTTGCTCTGTCTGTCCCCCTTGTTCGCGTCCTTGAATACCTCTTCCACTTCAAGGGGCGACATTGCATCCTGTATCTTGCCCGTTATGAAGTCATAAGCCTTGTCAGAGTCCACCAGCAGCTCGAACGTCTCACCCTGCGAAGTATACTTAGCTATAACGGTCTTTGACATGCTTACTCAACAATTAGAAGTACTTTGCTATCTCCTGCTGGTTCAGTATCACGAATTCCTTCCCCTCTTCTATATAACCAATATCAACGTGATCGTTCGCCAGCTTGCCCTCGTTTATCTTTGCCAGGATCTTTATGCCTAGCTGGATCGCCTCGTCGGCGGCCATCCCGTCCTTGTATTCCTTCATGAGCATGTCGGTCGCGACCTTCTTGCCGGAGCCTATCGCATCGGCCTTGTAGCCTAGCAGTGCGGCATCAGGGCTCACTTCGAAAAGCCTCCTGTCAGTGTCTATCCCCCCAACAAGGAGCGAAACCCCATAGGGCCTCACGCCTCCGTAGAACGTTGCCTGCAGCATATAGGATGAAAGCCCTTTCGCGAGCGCCTCCACGGACTTGACCTCATTGTAGACCATCCTGTGGCTCTGAGCCGAGCCGCGCATGTCGTC
>CAZXIK010000053.1:0-5667 GCA_964640735.1 Microcaldota archaeon
GATTAAATATTTATAGCAACAATATTTAAATTGGCTCCTATCCGTCGATTTCTATGATAGAAAGATATTCAAACCCCTTTAGCGGAGAGGGGAGTCCGGATAGAAACGAGATGCGTGCCCTGCGCCTTGGAGAAGGCGAGATCCTGGATTTTGGCGGAATGAGAAGGAGGCCTTAAGGAAATAAGGCGGCACATGTCAGCTCTCGCGCATTAAAGGTTCGAGCTCAAGGAATTTCTCCCAGCTCTTTTCCTTTACCTTGTCAAGTTCGTTCTGCGACAGCTGTTTCTCCACTCCATGGTAATCCATCTGGCTCTTGACTTCCATTTTGAACATCTTTTCTTTCCCGTACATCTCGATCGACTTGAGATGTACGCGGTGGTTTGGGTTCTGAGGATTGTAAAAAAACAGGACGGTGCATATCGCGAGGGTGGAAGAGTAGTCTTCTATTTTGTTGTTTGATCTCTCGAAGGCATAACCATTTGCGTTTTCTTCGGAACAGACGCTTCCTGAACCTTCCGCCCCTCCTGCCCGCTTCCTTAAGATCCAGTGCGCCTCTTCGTGGTTAGCGATGAATTCGACACCGCCGGAAATCCAGACGATCCCTGCCGCCTTTGCCCTCAATGCCAGTTTTGCAAATTCGGGATCTATGCCTATGGCGCCCTTCCAGTCAGGATCAGTTAACGCCGGGGAGTAGACAATCTCGTCTGTGAATTCCATGATCCTTCTGCTGGGCAGGAAGGTCTTTCTAAATTCCTCCACCGCGCTAGTTTTCTCGCCCGATCCGCTGGCCATATGGGTGAACACTTGCTGTATCCTTTCTTAAACGTTGACGTTAAATTTAGATACGTGGACAGGATCTACGTTTACACTGACGGCGCGTCGAGAGGAAACCCGGGAGAGAGCGCCTCGGGCTACTATCTGCTCGACGGCAGGCAGAAGCTCGTTGGCAAGAACGTCTTCTATAACGGCACTTGCACAAA
This sequence comes from Microcaldota archaeon, assembly GCA_964640735.1. Taxonomy (GTDB): domain Archaea; phylum Micrarchaeota; class Micrarchaeia; order Micrarchaeales; family CABMGC01; genus JAJYVH01. The sequence continues at coordinate 981 of CAZXIK010000053.1, forward strand.
CAACGTAGCAGAGTACAAGGCAGTGATTTCAGCGTTGAAGCGGGTTCTTGATGATTTTGGGCAGGATATTGAGATTGTTCTCCACTCTGACAGCAACCTTATCATCAACCAACTGGCCGGCAATTACAAGATCAAGGAGCCTGCGCTCAAGAGGCTGAATTCCGAGGCCGACAAACTGCTAAAAAAGTTTAAGAATAAGAAACTGCTTAATGTAAGGCGGGAGAACAGGTATATAAGCCTGGTTGACAAGGAACTGAACATGTTCCTGGATGCAAGACCGCGCGGGCAATCGGGATTGTAGCGTAATCGCATGGCTAGTGGAAAAAAGGACGTAAACGTGCCGCCTCCTGAGGCCAAGGAGATCTACGACCAGGCGGGCAAGCTCTTCGAGGAGAACAAGTTCGACGAGGCAATAGAGCTCTACAGCAAAGCCATTGGGATGTATGCGGAATACTCCAGCGCATACTTCAACAGAGCGCTTTCCTACGCACTCCTTAGCAAGTACGAAGAGGCGACAAGCGACGCAGAGAAGGTGATGGGGCTTGAGCCCAATACCGCCGACGCGCCATACGTGATGGGAGTCATAAAGGAGTACCAGAAGGAGTATGCTGATGCGCTCGACTGGTACAAGAAGTCGCTGAAGAACAATCCGAACTACACCCAGGCGAAGGACAGGAAGAAAGCTCTCGAAGAAAGGATGAAAGGCGGCGAGACGGGAAAGAAGTCGGCAGCCGAGAGCGAATCGGGCAGCAAGACGGTGATGGAAGAAGGTCAGATAAAGCAGGTCAAGTGGTTCACTTCAAACATGACATTCAAGGACGTAGTCGGAATGAAAAGAGAGAAAGAGCTCATACACGCAAACATTGTTCTTGCAATAACAAAACCGGAGTTGCTTAAAGCTTACGGCAAAAAACTCGGGCTTGGCGCAATCTTCTATGGTCCGCCAGGCTGCGGCAAGTGCGTAGCGGCAGATACAGAAGTTCTTCTTCCTGATGGAAGAAACATTGCTATCAAAGATGTTGTTGAGAGCAGAGAGCCCTATGTTCTTACACTGACTGAAAAACACAAGCTTGCTGTAAGGAAGGTCAGCGGATGGTGGAAGCTACCAGGAAAACCTTTGCTCAAGATAATAACCAAGAGGGGCAGGATTGTGGAGTGCACCCCCGAACATCCATTCCTGACAAAAACTGGGTGGAGAGAAGCTTCAACCTTGGAGGAAGGCGGATCTATCGGAGTACCGAGGAACACATCTGTCTTTGGAAATACCGTAATGCGCGAGTGCGAGGTCAAGCTTTTGGCGCACTTCATAGCTGAGGGCGGTTTGACACAAGGCAGCCCGAAATTTACAAATTCTGATCCGGAAATGCTCGAAGACTTTAGGTCGGCAGTTAACCAGTTTGATGAGACGCTTCATATAAATACACAAGTGGATCAAGGTAGCACCGTCACTTTGCAGGCGGCGGGCAGATACATAACCTCAACGGGAATCCAGGGCAGAAGCTCTATGCAAAAATTCCTTGAAAAAACCGGACTCCTGTTTTCGAGCTCTTACGATAAGAAAATCCCGACAAGCATATTTACACTTCAGAAGCATCTACTCGCGCTGTTCTTGAACAGGCTGTTTTCAGGCGATGGTTGGTTTGAAGACCGAGAGGAGGAAGGGGCCATTTATGGTAAAAGAGGGCATCGGGTGATGGGTTACGCTAGCAATTCGCGCATCCTGATAAAACAGATCCAACACCTGCTATTGCGCTTTGGAATACTTTCCAGCACAAGGGTTACAAAAACCGGGAACTGGCAACTTTTAATCTACAAGAGCAGAGACATTGACACGTTCGTAGAAGAGATAGGAATGTTTGGCGCAAAAGCCAAACTGCTGCTCAAGAAAAGGGATTCTTGGAGCAAAATTAAAAAGAAAGGCGGCAGCAGGGTCGTTTATGAAGAGATAGAGAAAATTGAGAGTCTTCCGGCACCTGATTACGTCTATGATTTAACTGTGGATGACACGCACAACTTTGTGGCAAACGATTTCTTCTTGCACAACACATACTTTGTCAGAGCTATAGCCGGAGAAACTAAGGCGAAGTTCATCATAATGCGAATAAACGAAATAGTTGACATGTGGGCGGGCAACACTGAAAAGAACCTTCATGCGGTTTTTGAGCAGGCGAGAAAGAATGCGCCGTGCATAGTATTCGTTGACGAGGTTGACGCGCTTGGAACGAAGAGGGAAGGAGAGCAGCAAGGAAACATGAGAATGGCGGTAAACCAGCTTCTCCAGGAGCTTGACGGAGTGGAGGAGAATCCTGAAGGAATATTCGTAATAGGCGCGACAAACCAGCCGTGGGACATGGACCCCGCGCTGAAGAGACCTGGGAGGTTTGGCGAATCGATATACTTGCCGGCTCCTGACTATACGACAAGAAGGGAGGCTTTCAGATACAATACCAGGAAGATGCCGCTCAGCAGGTGGGTGAGTTTTGGCAGGCTCGCCAGGGCGACAACGGGATTCTCGCAGGCGGAGATAATGGACATCTGCGACAAGACTGCGCTGAAGGTTGCGGTCGAAGAGGACAGGACTGGCAAAAGGAGAAAAATAGGAATGGGAGACTTCATGTCCATAGTAAAGAAGGAACCAAGCTCGTTGGAGGAGTGGTACGGAATGGTCAAGAAGGAAGTAGTCAGCAAGACCGAGACCCAGATAATCGACGGGAAGAAGCAGGAGATCGTCAAGGAAGGGAGGCTCACGCCAGAGGAGAAGGCGAGGTACAAACCGATGGTCAAGGACATAAAGTGGAACCTGAACCCAGTGGTCATATTATTCAAGAAGGCGATGAGACTCTGGGCCCAGTACGTTTTCTGACCCGGAACCTATTGTCGAATATCACGGCAACTAATAAGAACCACCGATTGCAAGCTTTTCTAAGATATAATGCCTCCAGCGAGGGAAGCGTTCAAGAAGAGCATAGAGCCGATATACGATGCAGACAAGGCCGCGGCGGAGCAGATAATCAGATTCGCGGAGATCTTGGAGCCGAGTGCCATTAACCTTGTAAGCGATGCCGAAACAGAACAGGAAGCCCTGATCCGGATTATGCGTTTCCAGCGAAAACTTACGCAGCTCAACCATAACGAGTATCCGAACTGCTTCCTTTACAGAAGCAACCCGAACGATGTTGCGAGGACCGAGCAGAACACCTACATCTGCACTACAAGCAAAGAGGATTCGGGACCAACAAACAACTGGATGCGGCCTGATGATGCAAAGCAGAAATTATTCAGCATGCTGCAAGGTTCCATGCAAAGAAAGGGCATGTACGTTCTGCCCTATCTGCTAGGTCCCAAGGATTCTAGGCATGCACAGGTCGGCATACAGCTTACCGACGATCCATACATAGTGCTGAACGAGACTATAATAGCGAAAGTAGGGAAAGAAGCCATCAAGAGGCTTGAGACCTCCGGCAGCTTTGTGTTCGGGGTCCATTCTTCAGCAAACCTTGATCCGAACAACAAATACATATGCCACTTCCCTGAGGAGCGGTTGATAATAAGCGTCAACACTGCCTACGGAGGCAACGCTTTGCTGAGCAAGAAATGCCACGCGCTCAGGATAGCGAGCTTCAATGCAAGGAAGGAGGGCTGGATGGCCGAACATATGATGGCGATAGATGTGGAGACGCCTTCCGGAAAGAAGTTCGGAATTACGGGTGCGTTCCCGAGCTCCAGTGGGAAAACGAATCTCGCGATGATAATGCCGCCAGAGGAACTAAGGGGATGGGATGTAAAGCTTGTTAGCGACGATATAGTGTGGATGCACGCCTCCGGAGATGGGCTGCGAGCGATAAACCCGGAGAATGGATTCTTCGGCGTGGCGCGGAACACGAATACGATTTCCAATCCTAACATAATGGAGACGATAAAGAGCAACAGCATATTCACGAACACCGCCATCACCGAAAACGGAATTCCTTGGTGGGAAGGAAAAGAAAAGAGCTATCCGCCCAATCTGACAGACTGGCAGGGCAACCCTTTTGCAGGAGGTAACGCCGCGCATCCGAATTCGAGATTCACGACGCCGATACCGCAATACAGGAACCTGTCCCCAGGCTACTATGATCCGGAGGGCTTGCCGATATCAGCAATACTGTTTGGCGGGAGAAGGAAGGAGCTTGTTCCGCTAGCGTTCCAATCTTTCAGCTGGGAACATGGAGTGCTAGTGGGAGCGATGATGAGAGCCGAGACCACTTCGGCAAAAGTGGGTGCGGTGGGAAAACTTGAGAACGATCCGATGGCCATGAAGCCTTTCTGCGGCTACAACATGGCAGACTACTTTGACCACTGGGGGAAGATTGGACAAAGCCTGGGGGAAAGCAGACCGATTGTATTCAACGTCAACTGGTTCAAGACAAATGGGAACGGGGAATTCTTGTGGCCCGGCTACGGGGAGAACATGCACGTCATAAAATGGATAGCTGAAAGGAAATCGGGGGTCAGGGACAATGCTGTGGAAACCCCGATAGGCTACATTCCGACTCCCAAGAGCCTGGCTGGTGCAAAAATCGGCGATGAATCTCTCAGGGAGCTTCTGCGCTTCGACCGTGAAGGATGGATCAAGGAAACGGAGGCCGTGAAGCCTTTCTTCGAAAGTTTCGGAGACAAGTTCCCGAAATGGCTGTGGAAAGAATAC
>CAZXIK010000054.1:0-5667 GCA_964640735.1 Microcaldota archaeon
CGTTTTATTCGAACGACCACGGATACTATGCCGACACCATTTATTGGGAAGAGGGCAGACTCGTCAGGAACTTCCATTTCGACAGCCTCGGCAACTCGCTTGCGATACTCAACGGGACAGCGTCTGATTGGAGGGCTGACAGGGTAGCCAGGGAGTTCGAGATAGCAAAGACGAAATTCGGCTACAGGAACATCTTTCCAGAATACGACATTGATAGGAGCAGGCTGCTTTTGTCTGCTTACGACCTTAACGCGTTTGTGAGAAACGGTGCGATATTGAGGAACTGGCCTGGCAAGTACCAGAACTCAGCGATATGGCCTTTTGTTGAGGCGAGGGTTGTTGACGCACTCGGGGAATTGGGGGAGAAAGAGAGGGCGGAAGAAGCCGCAAAGATCATGCTGGGCCGAGAGGCATTCAACGAGTGGTATGGACCCGAGAGCGGGAGGGCTAACGGGAGCGCCGGGCAGCTCTGGACGGCCGCGGCGACGCTCCGAGCACTGCGGGTGGCAACCGAAAGGTAAACATCGGTTTTTAACCTTGTTTGAGATAATACATCATGGCTAATTATTCGGTCAGAGTGGAAAACATCAGCAAAACCTACGTTTCTGGAAACATAAAAGTGAACGCACTTGAAAACGTCTCCCTCAAGCTACAGGATGGGGATTTTGCTGCAATAGTTGGACCTTCAGGCAGCGGGAAGTCTACGCTCATGAACATACTGGGCACGATAGACAAACCCACCCGCGGCGAAGTCTACATCGATGGAGCCGCGACATCCAAAATGGACGGCGACGAACTCGCAGAGTTCAGGAACAGGAAACTCGGATTCATCTTTCAGGCCTACAATCTCATATCGGGGCTTGATGCAGAAAAGAATGTTGAGCTCCCACTCATGGTGGAGTCCATGAGCGACTCGGAAAGGAAAGGCAGGGCGGACAGGCTACTGAGCCAGCTCGGTCTTGTAGACAGGACAAAGCTCAAACCAACGCAGCTCAGCGGCGGGGAGCAGCAGCGAGTGGCGATAGCAAGGGCGCTGGTGAACAACCCGAAGCTCATACTTGCCGATGAGCCGACAGGGAACCTTGACACCAAATCGGGAGAAGAGGTGATAAAGCTGCTGAAGGGAATAAGCAAATCCAGAAAGGTGACCGTAGTAATGGTGACGCACAACACGGACATAACAAAGCATTGCGACCAGGTGATTCACATCAAAGATGGAAAAGTCGAGAAAAGGGTGCTGAATTGAGAAGAACGATGAATATTCTGGCGTGTCTTTTTGCTTTGACAGGAGTTTTGCCGCTGATTGCATCTGCGGGAACCAGCGGGCCGGCGCCAATCCCTCCGCCCCCGGCTTTCCAGATAAGCACTGCGTCACTTAACCTTTGCAGGGGGGTTGTAAACTACATTCCGATAACAGCCACAAATCCAGGCAGCCAGCCGATGACCAGCCTCCAGCTCGGGGTGATTGCCTCCAGGAACATCTACGCGATAGGCAACGGCACCGTGAACCAGGCGACGGTTCCTGCAAACGGCTCGGTGGTGGTCAAGCTCCCCATATTCGTGAGCCTCAACACCTCGACCCTTGTCTCTGCAGGGATATCGGTGAACTACAACTACTACTCACTCTATTCCGACAGCGAAATCAGGAACATAAGCTTCGGGGTGCAGACGTGCCCCGCGGTCATATCCGCAAACGTCAGCTCTATCGAAGTAACTTCCGGGAAGATACAGAACATCGGGATAAACCTTACGAACACGGGAGGCATGCCGCTGACCTCGATATCCCTGAAGGCTTCCCTGCCGGGCCAGGACGCAGCAATACTCACCCAGCAACCGAGACTCGTAGGGGCCCTGCAGCCCGGAAAGAGCGTGACAGTCAACGAGAATGTCTTCATATACAGAAACGCCACCCAGTCATTCCCGATAAACATCACATTGAGCCTTTACAACGGGACAAACCCAGTGCAGATCCTTGATTCGATCCAGCTCCTGTCCGCCGGAATAATAAACATAACGCCGTCCAGCATCACGCTCTCCCCGCAAACCCCAAGGGCGGGCAGCCTTTTCTCCGCGTCGTTCATTCTGACGGACGTGGGAACATCGGGCGCCTCGGCTGTCACTGCGACGGCGATGCCGCCTGCAGGATTCAGCCCCTATGGATCAAGCTCGGTCTTCGTGGGGGACATGCAGGTTGACACGCAGACCCCGGTAACGCTCACCATGCTTGTGAACGGCAGCGTAAAGGGAGGGAGCTATGACGTCCCTGTCAGGATAAGCTACCTCAACAGCCTGAGGCAGAACCAGAGCACAATGATCGACATACCCATAAAGGTGAGCTCTGCGGACTTCAACTCATTGGCCTCAGGGAACAGAAACGCCGGCACTCAGGCGCAATCCAACATCTCCCCGCTCGCGATACTGTTCTTCCTGACCAGTGTCATTCTTGCATTCCTATACTACAGGGAACGGAAGGGAAAACGGAAAGGCAAGTGAGGTCGCAGGCGGATGGACTTCTCCGACATAATCTGGATAGGACTGCAGGACCTTCGCGAGAAGAAGATCAGGACAGCCCTGACCATAATAATGGTGATAATAGGCATAGCTGCGATAATCACCCTCACCTCGTTCACTGCTGGCATCAACAACAGCATAGCCACGCAGCTTTCCGCGCTGGGACCCACCGCGATAATAGTCGGATCTTTCGGAGGGGCAGGCTTTACGATATCGGACGTGAGCAAGATAAGCTCCCTGCCTAATGTTACGAGCGTCACTCCCCTTCTGACAGGTTCGGGCACGCTCTATTCCGGGAATCAGAATTCGTCAATAACGCTCATCGGGGTCACAGCGGAAGGCCTTGGACAGCTCATAGGGGGCAACGTGATGAAGTACATTTTCCAGGGCACGATCTTCAACGACACCATCGCGCCAGATGCGATAGTAGGGCGCAATGTGGCGTTCCCTTCGACAAATGCGGGCCAGCAGAGCATAATAACCGGCCAGAGCGTGAGCCTGAAACTTTTGGGGAGGAACGGGCAGACGCTGACCGTGCCCGTGGTTGGGATACTGGACTCCTATGGCGGGCTGATAATACCGATAGACACCGGGGTAATAGTTTCGCTGCAGGCCGCCGAGGTGCTTCTCCACAGGTCATCGTTCAACGAGATGTTCATTCTTGCCTCGAACACCAGCAGCGTCAACGCCACGGCATCCCTCATAACATCGATCTACGGGAGCGGGGCAAGAGTCCTTACTACTGCACAGATACAGCAGACAGCGTCCGCAATAATCGGGTCGATAACTCTCCTTTTCTCGGTAATAGCGGGGGTTTCACTGCTGGTTGCGGCGATAGGGATAATGAACATAATGCTGATCGCAGTGCTTGAGAAGACGCACGACATCGGCATTATGAAATCCGTCGGCTTCAGGAACCGGGACGTCATGCTTGTCTTCCTCTTCCAGGCGCTCCTGATAGGGTTGATTGGGGGGATCTTTGGGATTGCGGTAGGAGCGGGAACTTCCTATTCGCTTGCCGGAATCTTCGGCTCGGGCACGGGCTCAGGCACTGCGACGACTGCTGGAGGGGGCGGCGGGGGAACTTTCAGGGCAGGCGGGGAATTGAGACAAGGGACAGGAGGAGGCGCGATGGCCCAGGGCTCATCAGGAATCTCTTTCTCCCCGGTCTTCCAGTTGGGCACCATAATCGCGGCCATACTCGTGTCCATAACAGTGAGCGTCGCTGCCGGAATCTACCCGGCATGGCGAGCATCGAAGATGGAGCCCATAGACGCTTTGCGGCAGCTATGAGCCGTTGGGCTAGTGCGCGGCTTCCCGCATCTGCTTCCTGCCGGAATTATTTCGCAGCACGCCCTGCAGGACCTTCTCTTCTACGCCAAACAAGTTCCCATACGCCAGCATTGAATCGACGACGCTGGCGAACCTGGACTTGTTCACTATCCTTATTGTTATGTTCTTGAGGCCCCGGCCCTGGAATCCCGCCGCCGCCTGCCACCACCCGCTCTTGTTGCTCAGCAGCTCCCCATCCCTCTCTATCCGTATCAGGGACAGCTCTGCCAGGTATGCCAGGTCAGCGCAGATGTCCGGGTCCTTTTCGCCAGGCTCCAAGCCCCAGTTCTTCAGCAGCTCGTTCCTAGAGAACTCGCAGAATTCCCTGAAGCTGAATGAATCTGCGTTCCCTTTCCTTCTGCTGAACTCCTGCACCGCGTATGCCACGACTCTCGGTATCATATTTCCACCAAATCTTCAATCAAAATCAAATGAAACGTATGGGAATGGGGGCGGCGGAGAAAATGACGTTTTGCCATGATCGGGGAGAACTGGAAAATCCGTTCCACCGCCGCCCAGCGTTCCTCACGATAATACTAGCTCCGAAACTCCCTATAAGGATAAGTATGAAACTAGTTTCGCTAGAAAAGGTTAATTAAGCGAAAATGGCGCTACCCCTTCTTAAGCAGGACGATGTTGGTCATGCCGCGCCTCCGGCGCTCCAGCAGCCCCCGGCCTTCAAGCCTGTCGAGGATTCTGCTCACCTTGACCTTAGAGAAGCCGCTCTTGTCCACAAGCTCCGACTGGAATATCGCGCCGCCAGCCCCTCCGATCAGATCATACAGTTTCCTGCCCTCTACGCCCAGATCCGCGGGCGGAGCAATTTCGGGAGGCGCCTGCCTCGCTTCGAGTTTCGCGCCCTTTCTGCGCCTGGGCGCTGTTCGCGGGAGCTTGCCCTGCGCTTCCGCCAGGTAGCTTGAGACCATATTTCCGCGGCGATGGTTGTCCCACACCAGGTAAGCTATGCTCAGGAGCGTCGCCAGCATGCCCGCAAAGGCCAGGTATATATTTCCAAACGACGCTATGTCAGGCTCGGGATTCAGGAAATAAGGAATGGCGTACAGCATTATGAAGTAGAAAGAAGCCAGGTATATGAAAACCGAATAGTAGATCAGGTGCATGAAACCTTCCAGCTGCTTGCCACACCTGGAGTGCAGATGCTCCACAGGGAACAGCGCCGCGCACACCGCTATTATCGACACCGCTACCAGAACGTACGAGAACAGGACGGTAAGGTGAATGGAGGAAAATTCCGCGCTATCCGGAGCTGTTGCGTCGACAAACCCGTGGCGGAACGAAAGCGTTTCCAAGCTGTGGACGCCGCCATAGACCAGCAGCACTAGGCTGAAGACCAATATCCAATGGACAAACATGTGGCTGGCTTCAGCGTGGTCTGCTTCCATGGCGTTAAATCAGAGCCAAACCGTTTAAAGCTATCACAAAAGCGGAAGTGTCACCGGCTTTGGGCCATTTTTCTGGCAAGTTTCAGGACGTCGGCGAACATCTTTTCCGTGAGCTTCCCAGTGTAGGTGTTCATCGGGGAGACATGGAATGAAGTGACTATCTTGTATTTTCCTGCGGCGTGGACATTCCCGTGCGCAAAATCTTCAACTTGGCTCGTATCCACCCCTTTGGCCCGCAGAGCGAATTCCAGCCACTTGAGCGCAAATCCGCCCAGGGGCACCAGGACCTTCACGTTCTCCAAGGCATCGAGCTCTCTGATGAAAAAGGTTCCTGTGCATCGTACAGCCTCAATTTTCTCAGGACTGTTATGACATCCTCCTCGGGCTAAAGCCCGAGGTTTCCTTGTCATAATCTCCTCTG
>CAZXIK010000055.1:0-5587 GCA_964640735.1 Microcaldota archaeon
AGAGAAAGTTTGGAGAAAATCTGGTGAGCAGGAAAAAGGAAAGTCTGATAAACGAGGCATTTCAGAGGTTTTGGGTCTATCACATGTTGCAATCATATACGATCTGATTGCAATGTTCTGAACAGAAGAGGTCTCGTGCACCGAAAGGGATATTTATTCAACTATGCAATTACAAAATCCAAATTTGCTTTGTGATGAAATTCCAGTCGTTTCTGAATTCAACGATTTCCTAAAGCAGTGAGACTTACAGAAGGCAGGAGGAAATCAAACTCCTAAAATGTAAATAGCCGTTTTCTTATGAAAACCGAACAAAAACCGAACCATTGGAATATCTATTTTAAAATGCAAGTTCACATTATTACCAAGTGTTTTATGTGAGCAAAACGTGGAAAACAAAGAGAAAGATCCTTAGCATCATTTCAAGGGAAGCAAAGACTCCCAGCGAAATAAGCAACGAGCTAAATCTTGCGCCATCAACAGTAAGCGAGCACATGGAGGAACTCGAAAGGATGGGAGCCATAAAGCAAGTCGACAACCCCTTCATCAAGAAATGGAAATACTACAAGGTCAACCCTGATTTTGACTCCAAGCATATCGGCGGAACGAGATTGCCTGTTGGCGTTCCGCAGGCAGCAGCAGTATTTGTAATAATCTTGGGCCTGCTTGGCGTATTGGCTTTCGGAGCTTCATCAGTCGGCGGCGGAGGGCAGCAAGTCCTGTTCTCCCTTACGGATCCCCCTAGCGTGCCAAACGGAACCCAGTCACTTAACATAGCATACTCTTCCATACAGGCCCATTACGTGGGTTCTGAAGGCTCTTCTGGATGGATTTCCGGTGCAGGCAGCGGCAGTCTTGACCTAATGAACCTGATAAACACCAGCCAGGTCATAGGTACGGGACAATTTCCGGCTAACTCTACGATAGATATGGTCAGGTTCACGATAGCGTCTGCGAATATCGTGATAAATGGGACCTCCTACAATGTAACGGTTCCAAGTGGCCAGCTCACCACAAGTGTAAGCGGAACAAAGGTCGGCACTAACTCAAGCGTGTTGATTGACATGAGCCCTGTTGTTGCTGCGATATACACCAGCAACTCAACAATCTTCGTCCTCGTGCCCTCTCTAAAGGCGGTGATGGTAGGTGGCACCTTGCTGAATTCGCGCGCGTACATCGGCGAAAGGCACCGTCTAAGCAGCGAAGAGCAGGATAAGCTGAATGAAACAGCGCCTTCGATAAGCATCAGCTCTGCAACTCTGAAGGTCATAGGGAACAGCACTGTGCAGCTGTCGGTCACTGTCAAGAATACGGGCAACGAGAATGCCACGCTTAGGCACGCGGTATTGAATGGAATGCCTTCTGTTCTTGTCGAGCCTGATGAAGTGGTTCGTGCAAATGTCAGCGTCAAGAACAATGTGGAAGCGCCTCCTGCCTTTGTTCAGCTCAATTCATCTGCGGCCGCACCGTTGGTTGGCCGCAGCATTGCAAATGGCGAGATGGATAACAGCATACGCGTTATGACAGCAAACCACGGAAACGTATCTGTGGAATCCGAACTCCCTTCCTTGAATTCGACAGCCCAGACGAGGCTGAAAACCCTTGTCAGGGTGGGTGAAGACGTCAGGATGTTCAGGGTTCTCAACTTCCTGATTGCATCAAATGGAACTCTTGTCCTGCCGTTTGAGAACAAAGGATGCTCGTGCACCGGCTTAAGGTGCCCTGCAATACCAGCATCCGGGAACATCCCCTGCATAGTTGGAGGACTTGGCGAGAATAAAGGGTTCGGATATGTGCTCCAGCCTGGCGCGTCAGCAACCTTCACGTTCTCCGGTCAGCTGATATTCGGAGGCGGCCGCATCAGGATCACTCCTGTGCAGGGCAGCCGATGGACTCTTGCCGTGGCTGGCGAAGAGGGGGCAGAGGCGTCAACTAACGTAACAGTTGTGGGCGGTTAGGCCGCACCTCCTGGGCCCGGAGGAAAACTTTATAATAACGCTTTACTCAAATTATAGTCGGGATGTTATGGCATACGCTTCAGGCATATACTTAATGGTAGGGCTGATTGTACTTCTTGGCATAGCCTACGTCATTTCCGGGGGCGCGGGCTGGCCACGCTCAGCATACAGCTCACGGATCCGCCCAATGTCCCGGCTGGCACGCAGAATCTTTTTGTCTCTTACTCATCTGTCCAGGCCCATGTCGCTGAAAGCGGCGCGAACCAATCGGGCTGGATCAGCGCACAGGGGGGCGGCACCGTGGATCTCCTTTCCATTATAAATTCGACGAAGACCATAGCTACAGCTCAGGTCGCGGCAAACTCCAGCGTGAACCTCATAAGATTCAACATCACCTCAGCCAGCATAGTGATTGGCAACAAGACCTACAACGTCTCCACGCCCAACAGAATGATAAACATAGCAATCACTGGAGGCCAGAAGGTGAACTCCAGCTCCGCCTCGGTCCTGATAGACCTGTTCCCTACGGTCAATGCGAGGGCTGGGGAGCAGGGGACCGCCTATATGCTCGTTCCTGATGCCAGGGCCGTGATAGTCAATTCTAACACGAGCGTGTCGATAAACACAAACATAGGCGGCGCCGGGCAGATATCCAGTTCGGCAAGGGCGGCGTTGGGATTGAATATATCGGAAAGCTAAAATCCCAGCTCCCCATTGACATATCGCGTTTTATGGCTCTGATGATTTTAAAGCGCGTGAGCCGTCATGTCTGTTGTAAAACTCAGAAGTAGCCCCAACTGAGCAGCATGTCGCTGTCCCTGTGCCATCTCTGCCCTATGTCTGAGCGGTAGAACATATTCGGTATCATGATGTTCTTTACGTTCTGGTAGGCATCCCTTATCGCATCCGGCACCGTAGCTCCAGATCCGGTGATGATAAGCGCGTAGCCAGACCTTCCGGCGATATACCAGTCCTCTCCGTTCCGTTTCACTTCGCCTATGTGCACTCCGTTAAGGCTCTGGTGCCTGAAGAGTATCGCAGCGCCTTCAGAGTATTTTTTGAATGCCTTCTCATCCTCGAAAGGAAATGGAGGTATGGCGACAACCACGCCGACCTGAAAACCTTTCTTGGTCTTCAGCTGGGCTCCCTTCCCGTGCGAGATGTCGTATATGAACTGACCCCATTCGCTCGTTATCCCTTCCATCTGTATGCTTATGGTCGGATATCCGAGCCTGGAAGTCCATTCAAGCGGGAATATTCCACGCCCATTCACGATGCAGTTTATGTCTATGTATCCTACATAGCCACTCGTCGCTATCTTTTCCCTCATCTTCAGGAGAGTCTCTTCAAAAATAGGGTTATTTTTTGAATAGTAGACCAGTGTGCCCATCTCTCCTGTGCTCGGCCCTATCTCGTTAGGGAAAAGTTTCTTGTGCTCGAAGTTCACGCATATCGGAAGTATGAATTCTCTCCCATTAAAGAAGGCGCCCACCGCAACCTCCACGCCTTCAGCGTACTTTTGAAGCAAGAACTGTTTCATTTTCTTCGCCCAGGTTATCTTATAATGTTCTAGAATCTGCAAAACGTCTTTCCCATCCGCTTCCTGCCCAACGAAAAGAAGTTCCTTCTCATCCTGGATCTGTCCGCTTGGTTTAAGCACATAGCGGTCAGGGTTTGCTTTTACGAACTTTATCGCCTCATCGAAATCCTCAAAATTCCAACGCGGCAGGACGCCAACACCCGAGTTTTTCAATTCCTCCTGTCCAAATTCCCTGTCAAGTTCGAGCTTGTCAGTATAAGCTGCCCCTCCAAAAACGGCCTTTCCCTCTTTCCTGAGCTGGTCTGCCTTGGATCCAAAGCCGACATCGTCGAAAACTACCACGTCCGCCCAGTCCTTGTGCTTCTCCCACTCGTCGACAAATGTGACAAAACCTTCCCCAACGTCTTTCTCAGGTTCGTCATGGCAGTAGAATTTGACCTCATGGCCTTCTTTTGTCAGCTGCCATGCCAAGTCTACCGAAAGGGCTTCCTGAGTAGCAAACAAGAATTTGTATCTCTTCTTTTCCTCCCCGTTTGAAGCCATTTCCTCGCAAAAAATTACACTTTAATTTATTTATGCTTTATCTATAAGTGATTTATACCAGAAGTTGATTCATTGAAGCTGCCAAAATGGATGAACAATGATGTTCTGCTTGTGTCGTTCTCAGCTTTCTTCGCGGATCTCGGGTACCAAACGGCAATAGCGCTTTTTCCGATATTTCTCGTAGTTACCCTTTCAGCCCCCGTTTCTTATTTCGGCATCGCGAATGCGTTCGCTTTTGGGATAGGATCCTTCTTCGGGTACTTCGGCGGGCTGATGAGCGACAGGTTCAACGACAAATATGTCGCCATACTTGGAAATGCGCTTATTCCGTTGATATCGCTCATGGGGCTTGCCGGCAGCGCACAAACGGCAGTATGGCTATTTGCGGGCGGATGGTGGGCTAGGAACTTTAGGACGCCTTCCAGAAGAGACATACTCGTGGAAGCCTCATCTAAATCCGACCGCGGTAAAGTTTTCGGATTCCTTCATGCGTTGGACATAGGGGGAGGCCTGCTCTCGGTGGTGTTTCTGCTGTCTCTGATTTATCTTGGCTTGGGCTACAGGCAAATCCTGCTTCTGACTGTAATCCCTCTTGTAATATCTACTTTGCTTCTCTTTCCTACAAGCGAGACTAAAAGGAGCGAGCCGAAGTCCGAAAATTACCAAAAAAGCTCAACAGACAAAAAGCGCCATGGGAGAACCTACAACGGCATAATAATTGCCACCGCTCTGTACGGATTCAGTTCATTCAGCCTCGGATTCCCTATACTTACGATAGCGCAGAAATCGGGCAGCCTTCTCGGGATAGGCTCATACGGCGTCTACCTTGGTGTATCATCAGTGACCGGATACTACATAGGCTCAAGGAAAATGAACCAAATAAGGACGCTTGGCTTGCTTGGCTATGTGCTTTCAGGAATAGGCTCGCTCATACTGGCTCTCGCATACCTCGCTGGGCAAGGTGTGCTTTCACTTTATTTCGCAGTCGCATTGATGGGTTTCGCACTAGGAGTAATAGAGACGCTCGAGCCAACACTGATTTCTTTCATAAAAGGGATTAAGGATATAGGAAAGGGAATGGGAGCGCTCGCAGCCTCAAGAAGCTTCGGGATATTCTTCGCGAACATCATCATGGGGCTTTTGTACGTAATAAATCCTGCCGACTCTTACTTCTATGCCGCGATTGTTTCAGCAGCTGCAGGTATTATTGTTCTTTTTTCCGGCAAAGATTTCAAGCTTTGATGCCTTCTTTTGCAAGGCAAAATATTTCAACCGCCAGGTGTACATTTATCATTTTAAGAATACAAACTGAAAATTACCAAAAGATTTCCACAGTATGACCGATTGCTCTGAATAGATGCTGCCCGCTTCGGTTCTGGTTATTTGTCTGGTGGGCCCGCTGAGAGTCGGACTCAGCTCTCCACTCTGTGAAAGTGGCGTCTTGCCGATGGACCACGAGCCCATGCATCTTTAATTGTTTATCCAGCTATATTAATTATAGCCTTCCGCTAATGTCTTTTGGACGGAAACAATCATAGACTTTTCCTTC
>CAZXIK010000056.1:0-5423 GCA_964640735.1 Microcaldota archaeon
ATGGTGAACAGCAAGCTGGCAGCGCAAAAAGCCGCGGATGCGGTCTACTCGGCAGTAGAGGATTTTGCAAAGAACGATGGCGATTTCGAAAAAACAGCCATAGGTATAGGCGGAAACCACTATCCGGAGAAGTTTTCGCGTCTTGCGCTGGAAAAGGGCTATGCCTTCTCCCACATAATGCCGAAGTATGCGGTGCTCAACGATGACGGAACGGACAATCTCGATGTGCTCGAGCAGGCAATCTCCAGATCGTCAAACAAACCGGAAATAGCAATGCTTGACTGGAAGAGTTTAAATTCTGTAATGAAAGAGAGAACAACAAAGAAGCTTGAAGAGATCGGGGTAGACTGTGAGAAGGTTTGAGGTTTTTGCAGTATTCGCACTGTTTTTCTTTTTAACGTTAATTTACGCCCCAAAAGCGGAGTACTGGTTCCAGAGCGGCGCGCGGGCCGGAAGCGAATCTAACCACAATGCAGGGGCAAGCGTCGAGATACAAACGGTTACGCCGCAAACGCTTTCTTCAGGATCCATGGCCTTCTGGACTGGGGAAAACCTCCCTAACGGCGCGTTCGTCCAGGTGGGATATGTTATAGAGAACCAGACCGGCGATTATCCGACGAACTGCACGATGTCCGGATGTTCCGGTTCGGAATTCCTTAAAGCCGGAGACGCGCAATGGTTCTTCGAGTATTTTCTGCCAGGGAGCAATGACACTTTCCTCGGCACAACAGGCCCTGATGGTTCAGCGGGACCCAGCGGATCCTTCAACAAGTATTCGTTCAGCGCAGTCGGCGACAGATGGTACTTCTATTTCAACAGCAAGCAGATCGGGTACGCAGACATCGGCGTCTCGGACTCCGGCCCTTACGCCCCGGTTGCGCTTGGCGAGCTTGCCAACACCTCTAACTCGAAGACAGTAATGAACAAGGTGCTATTCTCTAACCTTTCCGCGTATATTGGAGGAAAGTTTCTGCCCGTGCCCAATGGCTACGGGGCCATAAATTACGGAGTGGGGAGCAAGACCAATCTCGCAAATCCTTACGGAGTGCAGGAGTTCGGCACAAGGATAAACTATTTCGAAGTGGGTTCGGGGCTTCCGCTCAACACCAACAACACGAGGCTCTGGACCCTTGGCTACAAGCTCTCCATCGTCTCCGCATACGGAAACATATCCAGCAAGAACACGTACGTCGCCTACTCGAAACAGAAGATATCGGCACCGTCCGTCATCTACCTCGGAAACGGCACAAGGGCATTGTTCACCGGATGGACAGGATCGGGTTTCAGCGCCTACACGGGCAGCCAGGGCAGCGCGACAATAACGATGGGTAGCAATGTGACTGAGACGGCCAACTGGCAGCTGCAGTACTTTGTAAATGTCAATTCAGAATTCGGCGTCGCTACGAGAGGCACCGGATGGTACAACGCCTCCTCGACGGCGAACTATAGCCTTGTCAACAGCATGCTTTTCTCGAACGGCACTGCAACTGCCAGATTCGCGCAGTGGAGCAACGGAAACAGAAAGACTAGCGGCACAGTGCTGGTCAACTCTCCTGTGAACATCACCGCCCGCTGGCAGTACAGGGCGAACATAGCCGGAGAGAACGAGTATCGCGAACCCGTATCCGTAAGCTATTTTGTGGTTAGCGGCCGGCAGACCAACAGCACTCCTTTCCTCGACTCGAATGCCACCTCAAGCGTTCAAAGCGCATACTACAACGGCGTGCTGCTTAGCGCAAACGCCAGCCTGACCGCGAATTCCCCAACCGTGATAGTCCGCCTGCCGGTGTACAATCTGACTGTAAGAGCAACTGGCATTTTCGGCCTCCTGCCCGTTAATGCAAAGGTGAACATCAGATTCGAAAACAACACGCAAATATCAGCCGACACTGGCCCCAGCGGCGTGCTCACAATCCGTAATGTTCCCAACGGCTACGCCAACGTCACTGTATCCTACCTCGGGGCGCAAAAGACCGAGACGGTATCAGCAGGCGTTCCTGTCCAGGCAACCTTCATATCATTGTTCAACATCTTCATCTTCATCCTCGTGCTTATAGTTTTCGCCTATAACTACAACGAATCCAGGAAGAAGGAAAAGGCAGAGACGGGAAAACAAAAAGCCGCATAGATACCTTTATCTCCTTTTGTAGCCAACTAGTCCCAGGAAGATATCGATGAAAGTAGCGCTGCTCATTGCGCCGAGAGACTTCAAGGACGAGACGGTATCCAGACTGAAGCTCCTTTCCGGAAAGATGGATATAGAGCTTAAGATCGCGGGCATGAGCCTTAAGCCATGCACGGGCTACCATGGCGCAGTCGTGAAGCCCGAGGTCGAGGCGAGGGAGCTCGAGCCCAGCGTATACGATGCCCTGCTCATAGGGGACGGCCCGGGAGTCGAATCGCAGAAGCTTTTCGAACACAGGCCGCTTCTCGATCTGGTAAAAGCGTTCCATGACAGCAACAAGATAATCGGAGGAATAGGCAACGGGATAAAAGTAATCTCAAAATCAAACTCTATAAAGGATGCGAAGATCGCCAGGACAGAAGGCGACACCGAGAAGATGGTGAAGCTCTACAGGGGCATACCTACAGAGAACGCAGTGGTTTTTGACAAGAACGTCTACACGGTCTCGACAAGCGATGACATAGAACAGTTCACCGCGATGCTTGCGGAAAGCTCCGCGAAGAAGTAATTCTAACTCTCCAGCCCTTCATTTCTTTTTGTAGAAAATGTGCCTTTCCTCACCGCACTCGCAGACATACGCCATGTATCCGTGCGAGCTCGACATCCTCACGCCGCAGTTCAGCCCAGGGATGAGGATGTTCCCGCAGTTCCTGCATATCCTGCTTCTGAACTCCTTCGGAATCGCTATCTGGTAGTGGGAGCTTATCCTCTTGGCGAGCTCCACGTACCTTCGCGCCAGCCTCCTCGATGAATCTCCCTTTTCCTTCATCCTCGACTCCGCAAAAGAGAGCAGCATTGCCATTCTTTGCGACGCGATCCTGTTCGTGAGGTCTGAGTTCTTCATGCTATACGGATTCGATATCAAGCTATTTATAGGAAGCCTGAGAAATCAATATCATGGCGGTAGGGGCTTGGCGCGGGGAGAAGAGCGCGGAGGCCGTAAGGCAGGAGATGCTCAGGGACTGCGAAAGGCTTGCGACGGACATAAACAAGATCTTCCTGGAGGATGACGACTGCACGCTCAGGAGCATAGTGCGCGTTCCCGGTTCGAAGATAGAGGAAATTCTCATTTCAAAGGAGCGCATGGAGGCCGAGGCGCACGCCCACGGGCTCGACAGCATGGTATCGCAGGTCTCCGAGCCGCTCGCGTGGCTCGACAACAGGCTGAACGCTGACGATCGCATGACCAAGGTTGTCCTGAGGAACATGAACCAGAAGTGCGTTTACAAGGTATCGGGCCCCTATGAGGAATGGACACTCACCCTGGTTTCAAAGACGCCCGACCTAGACGACGAGTACCTTCCGGTCTAGCTCAATTCCTCCTCTCGGCTTTGAGCTCGCCTATCCTTACGAACAAAACGCGCTCGATCCAGGTCCTCAGCGTTTCTCCGGACGGGTTGAAGTCCTGTTTCAATTTGACCGGCATTGCATTGAGCTCAGTGTCCCAGATCGAATGATAGACCCATCTGTTGAAGTCGCCCCTTTCAAAATGGTACTCCAGATACTTGACGCTGACGGTCTCAACCTTTCTCCGGAAGTCCTCTAGGCCCGCGGCGCGGACCCTTTGGGATCCGTCCGCAGGGCTTTCGCGCACCTGCTTCCCTATTCCCTCGTAGAAGTAGAACTCCTCCCCTTTTGGGACGTCGTCAAGTATGCGCCTGATTATCGTCTCCATCGGATCCGCTCTGACTTAGGACTGCAAACTTTTAAACTGCCCGCTCAAATCAGGACAAGATCCGATCCAAAGCCAAAATATTTATAGTCAGCCCAGATAAAGAATCGCATGCAAGAAAAAGAGAAGTGGCCGAAATTCGACACTGACGTGAGCGTGACCGCAGTCAAGGTTCCCGACAAGGGCAAGGCAGACGTACTCCTAAGATTCAAGACTTGCGAGGGGGCCGACTGGATACTCCATATTCAGCCGGGTGAGAGCAACAGGGAGCGCCTCAAAGAGATATCCGACTTCTTCGAGTGGGGGCCATGCCGCAAGACGCACGATGTCCACGTCGCAGGCACGATAAAAGGCCCGGAAAGCTTCAAGATATTCGGAACTGAGATACGGCAGGCATCTGAAGAGTTCAATGGCACAAAGTTCATACTCCGCCAGTTAATAGTGCACTCGAAGGAGAAGGGCGATCTGGAAATCGCGCTGGAAGCGAGGCAGAGGGGCAAAGACGACCCGATAATCACCGTCCTTATAAGGACGCAGCTCAATCGCGTGTATGCGGACGAGGTTGAGGATTTCAAAGCGCCCGGAAATGACGCGGCTCTCAGGCTGCGGAGGAAGGGGGAATAGCAGCTAAGACCCACAACTCTACGATTTTCTTTAAAATGCTGTTATTGTGATAAAATCTGCCAGAAGCTAGAGCGCGGCAGAAAGCCTTTATATAGCTTCCAGAACCATACCTAACCATGCTTCGGGGGATAGCTCATGGCACCTTCTACTCCAAACGCTCTGATACTCGTAGCATCCGCAGCGGAAGATAGCGATATCAAGCAGCAGCACCAAGCCCCGGCTCGTTCCGACAAGGAAAAGGAGAAGCAGCAGCCGCAGCAGGCGCAGAAGACGGAAGCGGAGGAGCAGGAGGCCCCGCCGACGCCGCCGGTCACGGTCCAGAGGCTGATCCCCAAGCTCAAGAAGAGCGCCGAGCTCTTCGCCGAGGGCAAGAAGATAATACCAAACGCCTCAAGCTCGATGATAAGGGTGGCATCGTACGACCCCTGCCCGGTCTTCATCAAGAAGGGCAAGGGAGCTTACATCTGGGACGTGGACAACAACGAATACCTGGATTTCAACATGGGATACGGCGTGCTGATAAACGGCCACGCCAATCCGGAGATCACAAAAGCCATACAGGACCAGCTCGAACTCGGCACGCATTTCGCAGCCCCTAACGAGCTGGAGCTTGAAGTCGCGAAGACGTTCAAGAAGATGGTGCCGAACACCGAGCGTGTAGCGTTTTCATCGAACGGCTCAGATGCAACGATGAACGCGATAAGGATAGCGAGGGCGGTCACCGGAAAGGACATGATACTCAAGTTTGAGGGCCACTACCACGGCCAGCACGACTACGCACTCATAAGCACGGAGGCTCCGCCAGCGCTTGCAGGGCTTGATGAGTATCCAATTCCCCTGGCCAACTCGGCTGGGATCCCTCCCGGAGTGACCGACTACGTGAAGGTCGCGCAGTACAACTCCATCCAGAGCGCGGAGAGGATGATAAGGCGCTACAAGAAC
>CAZXIK010000057.1:0-5300 GCA_964640735.1 Microcaldota archaeon
GCATAATACTGAACGAGGCCAAAAAACAGAGGATAAAATGCGAGGTTATACACGCCCCTTCTATTTTTTCAATAGCCATAGGCGAAAGCGGGCTCGATGTTTACAAATTCGGGCCCACAGTCACCATACCCTTCTGGTCTGAAAGATACAAGCCAGCCTCCTTTCTCGATTCTATAAATAGGAATCTGAAGAACGCCCAGCACACACTGGCGTTGCTGGATATCGACCACAAAAATGGCAGGCCGATGAAAATTTCAGAGGCTGCCGAGATAATAGGCAATGCTTGCAAGGCGAAATCCGATTCCCTTCTCATTCCTGGAACAAAGATGGTAGTGCTCTCGAATCTCGGCAGGCCAGACCAGTCAATTAGGTACATCAGTATGTCCGAGGTAAACCTAGCCATCGCCAAAGAACTTGAGGGGAAAGTTCTCTCTCTAGTCATTCCGGCTGAGATGAGTTTCTCGGAGAAAGAAAATCTGGAACGTGCAGCCTCAGCCGAATAGCCAGAAGCCTATATCTGTTTTATCTTCGATATCTGAGTGTAGTTTCTATGCTTGAATTAGAGATGCAGAGCAAAGAAAAAATCATGCCCGCTAATGATTCCACTAGAGACATTCTAAAAAGAGGTTTCTACGGATCAGACGAGAATGGAGAGCTGCAGCTATCTGCAGAAGAAGCACTGTATCTTATGGATGCACGCAATGCAATCTGCAAAAATGGGCAAAATGAAATAAGTTTCAACTGGCTCGCCTCGAAATCAGGCAACTCAAAGAAACTCATGGCGCGGTATTTCACCTACAAAGATTGGCGCGATAGAGGCTTGATTGCGGTTCCTATTGAGGCCAAATATAGAAAAGCAAACAAAATCTCCGAAAAGAAGTATCCTTCTTCATCCTTGCGCCTTCCTAAGAAAAAACTTCATGGAGTTTTCTTCAAAAATGATCTTGTTTCTGTTATAGATGAAAATGAAGACAGCAGATGGCTCTATGATGACTTCTGGATTGGCCAATATGGAGCGTACAAGGCTTCGGAGCGCGGTAAACTGAACAAACTCGATCTTTTCGAAACCCTATTCCTGCTAGATAGCGGCATACTGGAGTTAGACGGCATTTCGAAAGACTGGCTCATCAAATACGCCGCTTCAAGGAAGGAAGACTTCAGCAGCATGTATGAAGTTTACGAGGATTGGCGCAAGAAAGGCTACGTGGTTAAAACCGGCTTCAAGTTCGGCACCCATTTCAGAGTATACTTCCCAGGCGCAAAGCCGATGGAAAGCAACTCCAGTGGCTGGGCGCACTCAAAACATGTCTTGCACGTGTTTCCCAAAAACTCCAAACTGCTTATCTCCGAGTGGGCAAGGGCAATAAGGGTCGCGCATTCGGTAAGAAAAACGTTCATACTTGCGGTTCCAGGCAAAACGATGAGAATGAAGGAGGAGCTTGATTATCTTCTATACCACAGGCACGGCGGCGAAGCAGACAACCCCGAAACCAACTCGCCAAAATTCGCGATGCTCTCGCTCAGCGAAGAAGAATATATCGGAGGCCAAGAATTCTCAAATGCGATAAACAAAGCGAAAAGAATGAGGCTTGATCTGCTTCTTGCGATTGCGGATAGAGAAACGGCGGTAACCTATTATAAAGTGAGGCAGATTTCCTTGCCCAGCAGCAAGCAGGATTATTTTGAAATAGACTGGATGCAACCATGAAGATCTATTTTGTGACTTCCAACAAAAGCAAGTTCCGAGAGGCCCGGAGCCTGCTCGCGGGCATCGAACTGTTCAGGGCTGACTTTGATGTGCCCGAAATTCAATCTGTAAGTTTGGAAGAGGTGTCGATGGACAAAGCAAAAAAGGCATATGCAAAGCTTAGGAAGCCGGTTGTTGTAGAAGACACAGGTCTCTTCATTAAAGAACTGGGCGGATTTCCAGGCGCTCTCTGGAAATGGATGTTTGTGTGCATGGGCAGAGAGGGAACGGTCAGGATGGCCAGCAGATTTAAGGACCGATCCGCATACTCACAAACTGTTGTTTGCATATGCAACGGCAAACGCATAAAAATGTTTGAAGGCAAATGCCTAGGGTCAATCGCCGAAAAAGCGAGAGGAGAAAGCGAATTCGGATTCGACCCGATCTTTATCCCTAAAGGATACAATAGGACGTTTGCAGAGATGTCAGAAGAAGAGAAAAACTCAATATTGCATAGGGGCAAAGCATTCAGAAAACTTAAAGCATATCTTGTCAGCCACTCGAAAGCCTAACTTCGTTTTTGTTCAAGAAGTATCCTTGACGGTCTTCCTGAGTTGTAGTTCACCACCCCGCTGTTGTTTATCGCGTCAGTCCCTTCGGCTTCCCCATTCCCGCACGCCACGACAACATCGCATTTGAATCTCAACGCTAGCATTTTCTGCATGCTAAACCAGTCCATATCCTGACCTTTATTGAACATCGGGAAGCCTATGTGGTGAATGACAAAATTCGGTTTCGATTCTATACCTATCCAATCTTCCGGGAAAAGAAGTTCGTAGCACAAAATAGGAAGAATGGTTATCTTTTTCCCGTTTGCATTTATCTCAAAAGGAAAGATTCCATCTCCAGGCAGCTTCCCGCTTGCCAACTCCGATTTTATCAGATGGGTTTTATTCCTTGCCGCAATGAGCTTTCCTTCTGGGTCAAAGAGAGAAGACGAAACGCATTTTTCCTCCGTCGCACCACCAATAACATAGCACTTGTTTATGCGGGCTATCTTCGAATATTCATTAGGATTTGTGGTTGCGTATTCCGAGTAAATCATGAAGTCAATTCCGTCATAATTTATCTTTATCGAGTTAGGTCCTGTCCTTGTTGCTGATAATTTTTCCATTTTAGATACTCCTTTTTCTCTTCAGCAGTTCTTCTTCCACCTTTTTCTTAAGCAGCTCGTACCTTCTTTTTGTTTCGGGGTGCGATGGAGTGTATCCTTCTTGTTTGTAGGACTTCGGCCCGAATTTCTCATTTCCTGAAAACTGCTGGAAAGTGAAATCAAGTTCTGTGCCGTCCTCTAGCTCGTTGTAAAAATGGGAACTGAATAGATAGTGATCTTTCACCGCCACTCTTACTATCTTCCCGCCTAATAAATCGCGGGCAATGCATGAGGTTACGGCGCATTGGCCGAATGCGGGATTGTTCGCATTCCACTCCACGGGTGCGACACTGGTTTCTCCAGACCAGGCTTTCAAGAAAGCATCGTTCAACTCCTGCAAAGTAATCTCGCTAAACTCAACCTTTGTATTTTCCGAGATGGACTCATCTATTCTTTTCTAGCTGCGGCCTTGAGCTCAGACCCGTCCTGAGCCTCCTGCCTTAATATTACCCCGTCCTTGCCATCAAGTACGTTGATGACCCTCTGGAAGAGCAGTTCCTTGTCAGCATTCACCGCTCTCATGTCCTTGACGAACTCCTCAGGCTGTTGCTTATAGGTCACAAACTTGTTCAGACCACGCTCCAGAGCGGCGATGCCTTTGTCAAGATCTTCCTTCCTAAGCAGATCCTCCAGGTTGCCCGCATTTGAAGAGAACAGCCTTGTATGCAGCCCACCAGCTTCAGGCAGGCCGACGTAACCTACAATCACTTCAATGTCTTCCTCCTTCGCCCTAGTTTTGAGCGCGAATGCCTTCCTGTAAACCTCCACCTGCTTCTTGTGGTTTTCTAGCCAGTTATAGCTCCTGTCTGTCTTATAATCTAGAAGCACGTATTTTGGTCCGTTCCCTGTCATTTTTTCGAAGACCGCATCTATCTTGCCCTCAAATTTCATATCCGAATCGATGTTCGGGAAGAGCTCTTTTATCTCAAGCGAGAAATCATATTCGGCATCTATCTGCTTGACGCCCTTCGTTTTCTCTATCTCCGCGTTCACCTTCTTTATGTTTTCAACATAAGGTTTCAGGTACTGCTTGTTAGGATGCTCCAGCTCCTTTTCATTGAACGTCCCCCTGAAGCTTTTCTCTGCTATCTCATGCACAGCATTTCCAATGTTGAGCAACGGAGTGGAGTCGGATATTTCTTGTATCCTCATTATCTTCTCCTTGTAGTAGGCGTAAGGATTCTCCAGCAGCTCCAACTGCGAGAATGAGGCATGTCCTTGCTTGCTCCAGAAAGTAGATATCGCATCCCTGACTGAATCGACCCCGCCAGCCATAGCATTCGATTCCTGAACGAGAAATTCAGACTTCATGAAGACCGGATCGACATCGAGCGTCTTAGACTTGGCTTCCTCTATGAGTCCTTCTATGAAAAACTTCGCTCTAGCCTTCGGAGGCGCAACTACGTAAAGCTTATCCTTCGCCCTTGTTGTCGCAACAAAATCAACTTTTATCTCTTCGTCTCTCGTTTCTTTTATGATATCTATCTTTTCTGTTGCTTTAAGTATTCCGTACTTTGCAGCGTCTACAGGAAACATCTTGTTCGAAAACTGTGCGGGCAGGTAAACGACATCATCAAACCATTTGTTCTGGGCTCCATGAACCGTGTAGATCTCAATCCCGTTGCCGCTACCAATTGTCGCGGAAGCCTCGCCTGACATAGAAAGGTGGTCCAGGATGTCTTTCGCACTCCTCTTCGGGATTTTATCAGTATACCCTTTCATCGCCCTGTAAAGCGCGTCTGCGACGAGGCGATACTCGCTGCCTATGAAATGAGAAGTCGGGACAATTATCTTGACAAAAACGTCATCCATTCTGTTGATAGTCAAGCTTTCCCTGACCTCGAAGAAGGAAGCGCTCTTCCTTGTCTTTGCGTCTTCGTCCACTGCCTTCTTTAGCTCTCCCCAGGTGAATCTGTCATCTCTATATTTTCCAACAATATCAGCTACTTTGTGGTATGGCATTCCAGAGTAAGGTGTAAACAACGCGGCTATCATATCCTCGTGGTTTTCATCAGGGCACATGAGCCCGTTGAGATAGGCCAATATATTTTTCCTTGCATCCTGGCTCTTGTTCACCGATATCCTGTTTTTCTGCGTGCCTGAAGCCTTTGGCGAATGCTTGAGCTTTGCCGAGTACGGGACGCCCAGTACTCTGAGTGTCTCAGCAACGCGGTGGCCCTGGTCGTTGGTTCTGCAGAGAATTCCGACCTTTTCGCCGTTCGCAGACAGTTCCTGCGCAATCAGCGCGGCGTTCTCCGCCTGGTCATCTGTCGTTATCAGCCTGACAACCCCCTTTTTGTCTTTTCTTTCATTTACTATGTCCTTGAAATCCGATTCGTATTTCTTTTTGTCGTTCACGTGCCTCATGAACAGTTCCGCGGTGTAGTCTGATATCTCTTT
>CAZXIK010000058.1:0-5258 GCA_964640735.1 Microcaldota archaeon
TTACCATTTACGTACCGTTGACCTTTAGTAATTTGTATACAAAATTGATGTAGCGTTCTGGTTCTTTTATTGCCTTTTTTTCACCGAAGCCGCCTGCCAGCCCGACACTGCTTGATGTTTGACAGAGTACGAGTAAAAGGAATATAATACACACTGTTGCATTTAAAGCGAAGAGGAAATGAAAATCTCAATAGTGAGCAGGGATAGCAGCCCCGTGCTCAAGAAATTGTATACGAATTTTGATGTAGTCAAAAACGGCGAAATCTGCATTGTAATAGGCGGCGACGGCGCATTCATGAGGGCTGCAGGACAGTACGACGTTCCAATACTGCCGATAAGGGACGAGGTGAGAGGCAGCATAGGCTACTACTCGGACCTTTCGATCAACGATGTGGATTTCGTAGTGAGCAATCTAAAGAAGGGCAAGTACGAGATAGAGAAACTTGAGAACAAGATAGAGCTCCAATACAATAGGAAGAGCTACTACGCAGTAAACGACGTTTGGATAAGCGCAGACGGAGGAGAGATAAGCGCGGACGTTTACGAGATTGTCGGAGGCAGGCGGATGAGGATCTATCCTTTCGTCATGACCGGGGACGGGTTGCTGATTACAGGCAAGGTAGGTTCGACCGCATACAACAGATCTGCCGGGGGCCCGATTCTCATGACGCATAATGCGATGTGCCTCACGTTCCTGAATCCCGATGGACCTTACAGGAACCCCATAGTGCTGGACAGCAGAAGCGAGCTTGAGATAGAGGTCGTCAAGTATGGCGGCACGCTCAGATACGATTCCTCAACAGTGTCGAAGATTTCGGAGGGCGACAAGGTAAGGATAAGGATGTCCGGAAAAGAACTGAAGATCGTGAGATTCAGGGGAAGAACGGAAGAGTTTGCCGACAAGCTCGAGAGAATAATAAAGGGCAGAATGGTCAAGTGACTCTACGGAAGGCATTTATATCTGATTTCTGAGAGCCTCTTGCTGAAATGATAAAGGCAATACTTTTTGATGTGGATGGCGTGCTTGTAGATTCCCTCAGAGCAAACTTTATCTTTTACAGCAGGGTGATGAGGGGAAATGGGTACAGGGCGCCCGCATTATCTGAATACCGCAAGCTCTTCCACCTCCCGCTTGCTGAGGCAATCGCATCGTTATCCAAAGAAAAGAGCAAAAAGAGACTGAAAAGCACCGTAGATAAAGCGATTGTCATGCGCGAGGAAATATATCCGATGGGGAAAGTGAAAATTCCGGATGGCGCCAAACGCGCCATTGCGTCCTTATCAAGACATTACAAAATAGGGATAGCGACAAGCAGAAGGAAAAAAGACGTAAAATCAACGATAGATGCTTTCTACGGTAGTGGACGCTTCGACGTCATAATCAGCAGAGAAGATTATAAAAGCAGTAAACCAAGCCCTGACTCGCTGCGCGTAGCGGCAAAGAGATTGCAGCTGCGCGAGGATGAAATAATCTACGTTGGAGATTCACCGACTGATATCCAAGCGGCACACGCCGCTGGCATGCGCGCAATCGGCTACTCGAACAAACATTTGGCTGGAGCTGACAAACTAGTGAGCTCTTTCGAAAAAATACCCGAAGCTGTTAGGGAGCTGGGTCAGCTAGGTGCTTCAAGGAACGCCTGATCCTCGAGATACTTGATCACCGCATTGGCGAACTTTACCGCCTCCGCGCCGTCCACGACCCTGTGGTCGAAGCTCAGCGAGATGGGCAGCACCTTCCCCACCCTTATCTGCCCCTTGTCTACTACCGGGGCGTCCTTTATCATGTGCAGTCCGAGTATCCCGATCTCAGGATAGTTGATCATGGGCACTGAAAGGTATCCGCCGCCCAGGCTCCCGATGTTCGTTATCGTGAACGTGCTGTCGCGCATCTCGTCCAGGGAGATCGTCTGGTCCTTTATCTTCTGGTGCAGCTCCTGTATCTCCTTTGCTATGTCGAGCTTGCTCTTCTTGTCGGCGCTCTTTATTACTGCGACCTTCAGGCCGTCGGGGGCTTCCGCCGCCAATCCGATGTTGTAGTACTTCTTGACTATGATGTTCTGGGTCTCGTGATCGTAGCTTGCGTTGAAATGTGGGTTTTCCTTCAGGGCTTGGACGACCGCTTTTATTATGAAGGGCAGGAAGGTCAGCTTTACTCCCGAGCTAGCGGCGTTCAGCTTCTCCTTCTCCACCTCGTTGAACAGGCTTGTCGCGTCAGCCATGTCCATGTGAACCGCTCTAGGTATTGTCCAGGAGAGCTCCATGTTCCTCGCTATCGCTTTTCGGGTCTGAGACATGGGTTCCCTGACTATCTCTCCTTCATGCTCCTTCTCAAGGCTCTCGGACAGCTTTGGCAGGGGTCTCGATTGGAGTGAGGCGCCATGCGCAGCATTTCTGACATCATTTTCGAGAATCCTGCCGCCGGGGCCTGTACCGGCTATTTGTGCAAGGTCAACACCGAGGTCCCTGGCCATTTTCCTTACAGAAGGCGCCGCTGATGGCTCCTTCAATCTGGCCGCATGTTGCGGTTGGGTTTGTGCTGCAATGGCAGGTTTCTTAGGCTGTTCTGCCTGTTTTGCTTGGCCGACAGGCTGCTTCGGCAGGTTTTGCAGCTCTGAAGGCTGGCCTATGTATGCCACAGTGTCGCCAACGTACACTGTTGCATTTTCAGGCGCGTTTATCTTCAGCATGCCGCTTATAGGGGATGGGACGTTCACGACAGCCTTGTCCGTCTCAACCTGGACCACAGGCTGGTCCTCCTTTACCATGTCGCCGTCCTGGACCATCCATTTCTTTATGTGGCCCTCGGTGATACCTTCTCCGACATCGACGAACATTATGGTCTTCATACAATCATGAGCTGAGCATCTTGTCTATTGCGGCCGCGACCTTGTTTTCCGTTGGGACGTAGAACTTCTCGTAGCCGGGATCCGGATAAGGAAGGCTTGGCGAAGCAACCCTAGCTATGGGAGCCTCGAGATCGTATATTGCTTTTTCTGCCACCCTCGCTGCGATTTCTGCACCGACTCCGAAACTGAGCGGCGCCTCATAGACTATCATGAGTTTTGTCGTCTTCTTCACGCTTGCAAGTATAGTCGCCTCATCGAGCGGGTTGATGGTCCGCAGGTCTATTATCTCCGCATCCACGCTCTTTTTCTCTACGACGTTCTTCACCAGAGGAAGCATCGTCCCATAGCTGACGATTGTGAGTGCATTCCCCTCTTTCACTACGTTGGCCTTACCTATTGGGACCTCGTAGGCCTCTTCAGGCACCTCTTGCTTAAAGAGTCTGTACAGTTTTGTAGGCTCCAAGAAGACAACCGGATCCTCAATCCTTGAAGCTTTTATCAGAAGGCCCTTTGCGTCATATGGTCCTGAAGGCATAACGACTACAAGACCGCCGATATGGGAGTAGAGCGCTTCTGGGCTTTCGGAGTGGTGCTCCAGGGCTCTGACTCCTCCGCTAGCAGGAGTCCTAACGATCATCGGAACTTTGAGCGTTGACCTCGTCCTTGACCTGTATCTTGCAGCGTGGCTCACCAGCTGGTCAAATGCGAGGTACATGAAGCCAGCGAACTGTATCTCCGCTATCGGGTGAAGCCCCGCTAGCGCCATACCTATCGAGGCGCCCACTATTCCTGATTCAGCGAGCGGAGTATCGATCACCCTGCTCTCTCCGAACTTCGCAAGAAGGCCGTCAGTGACCCTGAAAACGCCGCCATCCTTCCCTATGTCCTCCCCGAGCAGCACGACGTCGCTGTTCTCGCGCATTATGACATCCAGGGCACTGTTCAGCGCCGATACCATGTTCATTTGCATAATCGTCAACTACTGCCAGTAGTTTGCCGCAGCGCCGTCATCCATCTCCTGCTTCAGCGCATCAGGCATGAAGCTGTAAACGTTCTCAAACATGCTCTTCGGGTCAGGCTTGAATTTTTCTGCTTCATCCACCGCCCCATCTATCTTTTTCAGCTGCTCGTCCATAGTTTGCTTCTCCATCTCATCGTTCCAGAAGCCCTTCTTGACAAGATACGCCTTTACCCTCTTTATCGGATCCCGGTTTTGCCACTCTGCAACCTCCTCATCGCTTCTGTACTTAGTCGGATCGTCTGCAGTGGTGTGCATGCTCATCCTGTAGGTAACCGCCTCTATCAGCGTGGGCCCCTCTCTCCTGCTTGCGGCAGCTATTGCTTCGCTTGTCGCCTTGTACATCGCCAGCAAGTCATTGCCATCCACTTGCATCCCCTTTATCCCAGCGGCGATTGCTTTTTGCGCAAGGGTTTGCGCCGCGGTCTGCTTGCTCCTCGGAACCGATATCGCCCACTGGTTGTTCTCTATTATGGTGACCAGAGGAAGTTTCATTATTCCGGCGAAGTTGATCCCTTCGTAGAAATCGCCTTCCGATGTTCCTCCATCTCCCACGTAGGCCACCACAGCCGCGTCGCTGTTTTTGTACTTGCGCGCAAACGCTATTCCTGCCGCATGAGGGACTTGCGTCCCTACAGGCACAGAAACTGCCGTACCGCCAAAGTTGGCAGGGATCTTTCCTCCGTCTTCGTAGCCCTTCCAGTAGACCATGAAATTTTCCAACGGGAAGCCGCGAACTAGGAAGACTCCATGCTGCCTGAAGTTCGGAACGAACGTGTCTTTTTCTCTTAGCGCAAATGCGCTGCCGATCTGTTCGCCTTCCTGGCCGATGAGAGGGGCATATGTTGCCGCCCTCCCCTGCCTCTGCAGGCTGAGCATCTTCGCGTCCAGGGCTCTAGCGAAGAGCATGTACCTGTACATCTCGACTATCCTGTTGTCATCGAGATCTTTTGGGAACAGGGAATCGTCAACGTTCCCATTTTCATCCATCACTTGAAGGTATTCTATCTTGCCTTCAAATGCGTCCTTTAGCATCTTGATCCCAACATATAGCCCAAGAAAGGAATATATTATCTGGCTTTGGCTAACGAGGCGCGAACAAAAGCATCGGCGACGCTATCGCCGCAACCCGTATGGCGACATAGCCTGCCGCAAATCCCACAAATGCCGTAATCACCCAGAGGCTTATTATTATCACAAACGGCCTTTTCAGGATCAACCTGTCTCTATAACTAACACCCGCGCCATAGACGCTTGATATGAATGCCTCTGTGTTGGAAAGCGGTATTTTGAAGAACGTCGCTATCTCAACAGCAAGTGCGGATATGAACTGCGAGCCCACCGCATTCATATAGCGGAGGGGTATAATGTCGTTGCCGACTCTTCTGAGC
>CAZXIK010000059.1:0-5174 GCA_964640735.1 Microcaldota archaeon
ACTTCCTCCAGACGTGGCTCGCCGTTGATTGGTCTATACATTTTATACTTGCGACCATCAATTTCAATGTATTTTTCTGGCTCTATTTTGCTTTTCACTGTCATGCTGTATTGGTTCCTCTTATATGTTTTTATTCGTTGCGTCCAGAAGATCAAAGCCACTTCGACATCACTATCGCATCTACGTATCTTCCCTTGTGGACAAGCTTCCTCGGTACCCTGCCCACCTGCCTGAAACCCAGCTTCTTGTATACGTGCATCGCCCTTGGATTGTTTGCGAAAACTTCCAGCTCGACCATTTTTAGCCCGGCCTTTTTAGCGGAATCCAGGAGGCTTGACATGAGCCTGCTTCCTATGCCCATTTCCCTATAGCCCTCCAGAACGCTTATCCCAAGAGTTCCCATGTGGGACTCCTTGCCTGAATGCCGGCTGATTTCGCTTTTTGCCACAATCTTACCGTCAACTTCAGCAACAAGGTGAACGCTTTCTCCAGATCTAATTTCTGACAAAATGCGCTTCACATACTTTTTTTCCTTGTCTCTTCTGATTCTTTTGTTGGCGAGTATGAACGTATCCTCATCTACAAGCGAGTTTATGAAGTTCAGCATTCCGTCCAGGTCGCTGGAGCGCGGAGCCCTGATTACCACTTCCCTGGATCCGGCACTGAATCTGCGGATTGCCTGGCCCGGTTTCATTTTCATGCTATTAAAGTCACCATTTTGCTATATATTGCTTGTCTGCAGGAGGAAATCGCAATCTATATATATCATAATGTTATAACATTATATGACACTATGGCAAAGAAGACAAGCGAAAAACGCAAGTACACAACGATAACAATACCCGCACCCCTGTTCCAGAAGCTTCAGGACAAGATAAAGACGACGGGCTTCTCTTCGGTATCTGATTACGTGACATACATACTGAGGGAGACGCTGTCAGAGATGGAATCCAGGAAGATGGGAAAGAAGGAGAACGAAGGGGTCCTGGAAAAGCTCAGGTCCCTGGGTTACGCTTAGTGATTTGATGCCAAAAACGGACATTGGCGAAATAGCAGGCGCTCTATGGAAGGCTCCGGTCAAAGCCAACTGGGAGAAATTCGTCAAGGCACTACCAAAGAGCGGACTGAAGTACTACAGAGTCGTGTTCAAGAAGGGCAAGATCAAGAGAATCGGAGACATTGTAGAGGACTATGCAGAACTTTACGACGCGAAACAAAAGCTGGTCACAAAGATACCCATTTATGAGAAAGTGGGAAACAAGGTGACTGGCGCCACATACTACATGAAGGGGCTGCTCACGATAAACAAGGTTGAGGAGTGGATCAGCTCCTGAATTGGATGATCGAATGATAGCACAAGATTTGAAGACTCTCGAAGAAAGAAGCATCTACATAATCAGGGAAGCGAAGCTGAAGTTCAAGAACATCGCGGCGCTGTGGAGCATGGGCAAGGACTCCACGACGATGCTTGCACTGACCAGGAAGGCTTTTCTTGGGAAGATACCTTTTCCGGTAATACACATAGACAACAGCATCGACTTCCCGGAGACGTACTGGTTCAGGGAATGGCTTGCGAAGAAGTGGAACTTCAAGGTCATAGTGGGAAAGAGCGAGATAAAACCTGACTATGTGGGCTCGGCGTGCTGCGGTAAGAACAAGCCTGACACGCTCAAGAAGATAATGAAAGAGTACGGGTTTGACGCGCTGATCGTATCGATAAGAAGGGATGAGCACGGAATAAGGGCAAAGGAAAGGTACATGTCGCCAAGGGACGAGAAATTCAAGTGGGAGTACAAGAACCAGCCTGCAGAACTTTGGGACGATTACTCCAGCAAACTTGACGTCAAGGGACACATAAGAGTTCATCCGCTCCTTGACTGGAACGAGATCGATATCTGGAGATACGTGAAGCAGGAAAAAGTACCTGTCAACCCTCTGTACTTCACCAGAAATGGGTTCAGATACAGAAGCCTCGGCTGCACCCACTGCACAGTAGCGCTGAAATCCAACGCCAAGAATGTGGATGACATAATAAGAGAGCTTGAAACCACAAAGGTGGAGGAGCGTTCCGGCAGGAGCATGGACAAGGAACGCGAGTACGTAATGCAGAGACTGCGAGCTTTAGGCTACATGTGATTTTGTGATAGTCAAGACAATCTCTCTTCTCGGCCACAAGGATCATGGGAAATCGACTCTAATCGGGAGCCTTCTCATGCAGACAGGAGCCGCAACAAAGGTAAGGATACGAGAGGCTGAAGAGTACAGCAAGCGACTTCACAAGGATTTCGAGCCTGCATTCATCTTGGACAGCTTTGCAGAGGAAAGAACAAGGGAAATGACAATAGACACAACCAGGGCGGAGATAAAGTACAGGGATCTCGCTTTTGCCCTGATAGACGTGCCGGGCCACGAAGAACTGATCAAGAACATGATAAGCGGCGCAAGCTACGGTGAAATAGCGCTTCTGCTGGTTTCAGCAAAGAAGGATGAAGGGATAAGGGACCAGACCAAGAGGCATCTTTTCATATCCAGAATGCTGGGAATAGACAGGCTGATAGTCGCTGTAAACAAGATGGACATGAGGGGCTATGATGAAAAGGTCTTCCATGATATCAGGAAGGGCCTGGAGAGCTTCATAGGAAAAATAGGCTTTGACATTAAGCAGGTCCATTTTGTGCCCATATCCGCTTACAAAGGCGAGAATCTAGTCAGGAAGAGCAACAAGCTCAAGTGGTACAGGGGCAAGCCTCTTCTTGATACGATTTACGAGAACGCGAAGATTGAAAGAAAGGGCAGCCATGGCGCGCTCAGGATGGTGGTCCAGGGAGTGATAGACGACAAAGAGGGAATAATAGGCGGAAAGATAATTAACGGAAGCATGAAAGTCGGCGAGGAAATCAAAGTACTGCCAGACAACAGGCATGCTGTGGTGAAAGACATCGTGGTAAAAGGGAAGAAAGTTAAGAGAGGAAACGTTGGCGAGAATGTCGCGATAAAAATCAACAAGAAAATTGACTTCAAGGCGCGAGGATCTGTGATAGCCGGAGCTAAAGAGGTTCCCAAACTGACAGACTCAGTAAAAGCAAGGATATTCGTAACTCACAAGATCGGCAAGAGACTTGCAATAAAGTTCAACGGAATAGATCTTGCGTGCCACGGCATGAAGGTCATAGACACAATAGATGTTACGACAGGCGAAAAAGGCGCCGGGAAAACTCCGGAAGCTCTTAACGCAATAAACGCCGAGCTCACTCTGGAGAAAAAGGTTCCTATAGAAGAATTCGAGACAACGAAGGAGCTGGGGCGATTTGTTCTTTACAGCGAGAACGAGTTTGCAGGGATAGGAACGGTAACGAGCTAAACTAGAAAGTTCGGTCCAACACTTGAAAAGAAGCTTTTTATGCCGAACTTCCTCATCTATCAGCATGAGGATACTGCACATCGTGGCGCTAATCGCGACAATCGCCATCATCGCAGTGCTTATACGAGCGGGGCCCTATCTGAGCAAAAGGATAGGAAGCGGTGGCGCGACTACGAGCGTGCCGATCACCATCGGCCCCACAACCACGGGCAACTATTCCATTGGCAACTCTTCAAACATGATTTTCGGCGCGCTGCTGGGAAAGGCCAGCTATTCTGGTTTGGAGAAAAACAGCGGCCAGCTTATAGAGGCCGAACTCCAGATGCTCGCGTCTACGGGCATAAGTTTGGTCCGCATAGACGTCAACTTCCAGCCGTGGCTCTACAATAACACTGCCGACATCCAGAAACTTGACGGGGTGGCCTCAAACATATCGTCAAACGGGGAAAAACTCTGCATTGCAGACTCCTCATCCGAGAGCTACAGACAGAATCCGCTTCCTTGGGTTCAGTTCAAACAAGCATGGATCAACAGGGTGAAGGTGCTTGCAGCGAGATACCATCCGTACTGCTACATAGTGGTCAAAGAACCCGGATGGTACTACCCGATGATAGCCGATTTCCCGTTCAATTTGCAGATTTTCAACGCGAGCCAGTGGGCAAATCTGACCAGCCAGCTTGCCCTCGCTGTAAAAAACGTGTCGCCCAACACGCTGGTGGGCGTGGCCGTGCCGGGAAACATATATCACGAATCGACGCAGCTTGACTACAACTATATGCGCCAGGCGGGGCGGATAGAAGGCGTCGACTTCCTGGGTTTCGACATATATGGGCTGCAGGGCTACAACGATACCGCAAGATTCCTCAATCAGACAGGAAGGAACGGGAAAGACGTCTGGATTGCAGAAACCTGGAGCGCTTTGGAGACAAAAGCCTTCAATGCCAGCAGGTCGCAGACGGACGTGCAGTGGATCAACAGCCTCTACAACTTTTCATTGGGCATACGCGCAGGAGCCGTAATCCCATTTTTCACCAGCATATTCTCGACGTACCAGCGGAATGCGACAATCCAGCAGTTCCAGCAAAACAGGACGCCGGTGTATTACGCTTACAAGCAGATAATAAGCGCGGCGCGTTGACAGGCTCAGGAGCCCGGAGCTACTTGAATACCCTCCTTGACGGTTTGTCGTAAGCCTGCAGTTTCTTGAGGTCTATCCCTTTCGTCATCGTGATATTTGCAGGCAGGCCGAAACTTTCGGAGATTACTTCCTTGCTGAAAAGCAGGCTCATGGCCATGTTATCGCCGCGCACGGCGGCCTCGATGAATTTTCTAAGGTTCACAAGAGAAGCGAAACTCCTGCCCTCATTCGGAACCATGCCTCTGGGCAGCATGATAGCCATGGGAACCTTGACCACTTCGTCATCCAGGACGGTCCCGTGGCCTATGAACCCATGCTCATTGAACTCCTGGCCGTGATCCGAAGTCAAAATTATTACCTGGTTGTCTCCGAACCTTTCTATCAAACTTTCGATTATGCCGTAGACATAAGCGTATCCTTTTTGCGACGCTTTGCCGTAAAGGTCTCTCCAGCGCCTGACTGTTCTTTCATCCACTGGCTTCCTCAAAAATGGGGTCGACCAGTTCATCGGCGCCCTCTTCGAATCAGTATACGGGTCGTGCGCTTCCATTATGTTCAGAAACAGGAAGAACGGTTGCCTGAGATTCATCTCTCTGACAGCCTCGACTATGCGTTTCCCCCCTTTTTCAAGCGGCCACCCGTCGACAAGCTTGGCTTTGAGTTTTTTTGCAGCCG
>CAZXIK010000060.1:0-5138 GCA_964640735.1 Microcaldota archaeon
GTGGAACGAAGCGATGAAGAAAGGCATGGTGGAAGAGGCGAGGATGCACGCAATGGCAAGCACCAGGATAAACAAGGAGATTGTCCAGAGCTCAAAGGAGCTTCTTTCCTACATGGGCATCTCTTATGTCCAGGCTCCCAGCGAAGGGGAGGCACAAGCAGCAAAAATGACAATGGATGGCCTTGTCTATGCCAGCGCAACACAGGACTATGATATCTTCCTCTTCGGCGCAGGCATCGCAATAAGGAACCTTACCATAACTGGCCGGAGGAAGCTCCCCAGAAAGAACGTTTTCGTAGATATAAATCCGGAAAAGATAGAGCTGAAGAAACTGCTCGGTTCGCTTGGACTTGAGCGCAAGCAGTTGGTGTGGCTCGGCATACTCATGGGCACTGATTTCAACGAGGGCATTGATGGCGTTGGACCGAAAACTGCCCTCAAAATCGTCAAGGAGAAGAAAAGCCTCAAGGATATCTTGGATTATGTGCGTCAGAAGTACAACAAGGAGTTCGAAGTCGATCCGAACGAAGTCGAAGAAATATTTTTAAAGCCAGAAACCGTTGAGATGAACGAGAAAGAGGTCGAGAGGATGCTGAAGGAATCGAAACCGAACAAGGAGAAAATGCTCAGATTCATGTGTGGTGAGCACGACTTCTCTGAGGAGCGCATAGGCAAGTTTGCAGATAATCTGGTGGCGCTAAGGTCTTCATCCGGTCAAAAAGGAATAGGAGACTGGTCAAGCTAGGGTGTAGAATGGCAAAACGAAGAAGCGAAGGCAAAAACGAGATAAATCTTTTTACCCCGATCGAAAGAATTGCCCGGCTCAGGGAGGAACCGGAGACAAAGCTTGACCTGTGCAACGAATATCTCAAGCTTCTCTCGGTGCTGAAACCAGAGCAGGCACAGAACTTTGCGGCAAATTCAATCTATCCTATAGAGAATACCAACCCCAAGCAAGTGATCGAGTTTTGGAAGAGCCTTAGGAGGAGCCTGGAGGCTAGCTCAAGCAGCTGATACGTTCCTCACGGC
The DNA here is from genome assembly GCA_964640735.1 of Microcaldota archaeon. Classification (GTDB taxonomy): domain Archaea; phylum Micrarchaeota; class Micrarchaeia; order Micrarchaeales; family CABMGC01; genus JAJYVH01. The sequence continues at coordinate 1,030 of CAZXIK010000060.1, forward strand.
AGGTCGCTGTACATCTTGTCGTTGAATTCGTACGCGTCTATCTCGCTGTCTTCCTCTATCCCCATCGCCTTGAGCAGTTTTTCCTTGCTTTCGAACGTCCTGATTCCCTCATCCAGGTCAATGGCCAATATCTTGCCCCTGAAGTCGCAGTAGACTTTGTGCTTCTTGTTCCCGTCCTTTATTGCGGTTACTATCTTCGCGGAGACGCCGCCAAGGCTTATCAGCACGCTGCACAGCAGAACGGTCTTGTCGAAAATATCGCCAGCCCCGAGGTTTATCACCTCGTTGGGCTTAAGCCAAAACTGAATCGGAGGCGAGACCGTTTTTATGGAACCCTTCACGTATTCGTAAGCCTTCTTCGCCGCTTCGCCGAAGTTTTCATCCACTGTGTACGCGGTAAACGTGCCCCTTATGCTGTTCGCCAGGGATACGACCTTCTCATCCTCGGGTGTGATCAGCTTGGGCAGTTCCGCGACGTGGAGCTGCTCGCCCTGCTCTATCGCGTCCTTGTAGCGCATTATTACCTCTAGGTATAGCGCGTTGTACTTCTTCAGCAGGTCTTCCTCATCCACCGTTAGTCCCTTCCAAGAGCCAAATGACGTTCAGTCCCCATCCAAAAAGAATGCCTTCGATATCACTTTTCCAGCGAAATTAACGTATTTGTTTGCGCTCGCGCCAGCTATGAATCCGGCGGATATCCATCCATAGTAGTTCATAGTGCCTGCTATCCCGCCCCCTATTATCAACATTAGCGCACTCGCCGGGTCGGATGGTGTTGCCGGCAAACGAGAAAGCGCCAATATGGCGACGCTAGATACTGCGATTTCCGCCACGCTAATCTTCATGTTTGTGGCTTCAAAAGGTCTCACTACCTTCAGCAGCCCTCTTTTCAATATTCTCTCTTCCTTTTTCTTTTCGGTGCTGCTGTCGCGGAGTTCCTCCGCAAGCTCAGTATCGCCATCGCTTCCAGTATCTTCGATCCGAATTCTTCTGAATCGCCATCCTGGCACCCAGCTCTCCCAATATCGCTCCGATAGCGAGCTTTAAATAGCTTATCTGTATCTTCGACGTTTAATCGTTGCCTTTCCAGGACAGCTATTTAAGGTTTCATAACGAAAGACTCTAGAGGAAATGATGCACATCAAGGAGGCCGAGAGGAAAGAGGGGAAAGAGGTCAGCCTCGCGGGTTGGGTGCACAGGAAGAGGGAGAGCGGCGGGATAGTTTTCGTTGTCTTGAGGGATGTGACGGGCCTTCTGCAGGTCGCAATCAAGAAGGACAAGGTTGACGGCAGATCGTGGAACGACGCAAATGATGTCACCATAGAGTCCAGCATCAAGGTCAAAGGGAATGTCAGGAAGGACGAAAGGGCGCCTACAGGCTATGAGCTTGAGGCCTCTTCTTTCAGGAACGTCCACATCGCAGAACCATATCCAATAACCGAATACCAGAGCACAGAGCTGCTGCTGGACAAGAGGCACCTCTGGCTGCGAAGCAGGAAGATGATAAACGTAATGCGGGCACGAGCCCATATATTCCGGTACGTGCGGGATTTCCTTGACAAAAAGGGCTTCTATGAAGTGACGCCCCCGCTGATAACAAAGGCAGGCGGAGAGACCGGAGCTGACATGTTCGGATTCGACTACTTCGGGGAGAAGCTCTACCTCACTGAGTCATCACAGCTTTATGTGGAGGCGATGGAGTTCGCCCTGGGATTTACCTACTCTTTCGTCCCCTCTTACAGGGCCGAGAAATCAAGGACAGTCAAGCACCTTGCCGAGTACTGGCACCTCGAGCCCGAGATGCCCTACTACGACAATGAGAAGGCCATGAAGCTTGAGGAGAAGCTTGTGAGCGGCATAGCCAACAAGTTGGCGAGCAGGGACGAGGACATACTGAAGGAGCTTGGAGTAGACAGGGAGTCCCTGCTGAAGATCAAGCCGCCTTTCGAAAGGATCCCCTATGAAAAGGCGATAGAGCTGCTCAACGATAGGGGAATCAAGAAGAGCTGGGGCGACGACTTCGGGGTCGATGACGAGAAGGCGCTCACGGAAGACAAGGAAAAGCCGATTTTCATCCACAGCTGGCCCAAGGAGATAAAGCCGTTCTACATGCCTATCAACAGGAAGGACCCAAGGACCGTGGCGAGCTCAGACATGCTGGCGCCCCACGGCCACGGCGAGATAATCGGGAGTGGCGAAAGGGAATGGCGCCTGGGCAAGCTGCTCGAACGCATGAAGGAAGTCGAGGAGGCGAAGGGGGTAAAGTTCAACATGCAGAATTACGAGTGGTGGATAGACCTCAGGCGATACGGGTCGATCCCGCATGCGGGATTCGGAATGGGGATGGAGCGCCTGATAAAATGGCTGCTCAATCTTGACCACATAAGGGACGCGATACCTTTCCCGAGGATGATGAACAGGTCCTATCCCTGAACTCACGGTTAAATAAGCTCAAAGCCAATTCAATACATGCCTTTTCTGAAGGACATAATCGATGCTTTTAATGTGAAGCATGAGACCGTGGTCTCGAAAGGCACCAAGCTTCAGGTGGTGGAGAGCAAGAAGGTGAAGATGTTCAAGCTTGACGACATCACGCACTCAATCATAAACAAGAAGTCGATTTATACCGGAGGCTACTGGGACTATCTCATCCCGCTAGTCTTCACCGCAAAAAAGCCGCGCATTTTGCTGATCGGTCTTGGGATGGGAACAAGCGTATACCAGCTCCGTTCGCTGTTCGGTAAAAAGATAAGCCTGGAGGCTGTCGAGAAGGACAAGGCAGTAGTGAGTCTGGCATGGAGGCATGCCAGCTATTTGAAAAATGAGAGGATAATCATAGGAGACGGAGCGGCCTACATTTCCAGAAAGAAAAACAGGTATGATTTGATATTCTTGGATGCCTACGAGAGGGCTGCAAGGATACCGAACGTCTTCCTCACTCAAAAATTCATAGAAAGCGCTCACAAAGCCCTGAAAAGGCATGGCATAATGGCAATAAACTATTCCATGAACCCTCGGGGCATAATCAAGTTTCGAAGTTTCAAGCGCTTGTTGAAAAGCGTTTTCGCAGTTTATACGGTCAGTGCGGATTCTTATGGTGGAACCCGACTCCTCCTGTGCCTTAAAGGCCTTCACAAGCAAGAAGTCCTCGACGCCCTGAAACAGATGAGAGTGAACAAAAGCAACAGCGCCGTCGCTATGCGCTATCGGGAGATGAAAGAACTCTAAATTTTCCTGCGATTAGACGCAGAACAAACTCCGCTGAAATGTTATTAAATCAAAGAAGAGAGTTAAATGCATCGTTAAGGAATCGGGGAGGAGATGAAAGAGAGGACTCTTAGAGAAGAGTTTTTGTCCATCTACGGGTGGCATTTCAAGAGGCCAATCAAAATCAGAGACGGCCATGAATATGCGGCGTCCTGTGGCATAGATGGTTCGATAACCATCAATGCCGAGTTTGCAAAAATCATGATTGAAGCCTTCAGGAAGGATCAGGATGGAGGCTTTTTCATAATGGACCATGAAAGGGGGCACTACGAGAAAGGGCAGGCACTTAGCATAAAGAGCGCCGACGACCCTTCCAAACAGTTCAGAAAAGGATGCTCGGAGAGGGAAGCTACGCTCTACGCGCTCCGGAGAACCTGGAAAGGCAAGGACGAGTTTGCTTCTTCAATAGCAATGCTGGCTAAATTCAAAACGAAAGGCGATAGCATCGAAATTGGTCAGCAGCTCAGGCCGCTCACCCCTGAAGCCCTCAAAAAGTATGCCGAATTTGTCACCCGGCTCCACGGGTTGGATGAAAGTACAATCGGCAATATGGAAAAATTGCAGAACAAGGTTATTGAAAAATATAAGCAACTGATGAACTAAATTGAAAACCAGAAAGCTGGCAAAATTAGCTAGTCAGGCCCCCACGTTCCTCTATCTTGATTACAATTATTGATGCCTTGTGCTGAGGCTATTTGTGCGAATTGTCTAGAACAAAAAGGCAGAGAAGTAGCTTGTAATAGTTAGGCTTTAGTAATGGTGCGCTCACAGATCGCTTGCGCTTTCTGCTTACACGCCCATCCTATCAAAGTTCTGTATTAGAACCGCCCTAATGTCTCGTT
>CAZXIK010000061.1:0-5113 GCA_964640735.1 Microcaldota archaeon
GATACGGAAAGTTTTAGAGGATTAGAGTCCAATTACTTTTGCGGTCTGCTATAATCTCGCTCGCTGGAATATGCAATGGGCTGCTTCCTCAGTTTGTAGCGCAGTTCAGCGGTACAAACAGTTATGTAGTCTCAAACAGCCAACTCCTTACGGCAATTACGGGCCCGCTGACCATTTCCATGTGGGTTTATGCCCCATCCTTCTCTTCAGCATCTGACCTGCTGCAGATGAATCCTCCCGGAGTGTGCAAGGGCTATGCGATATACCTTCCCACCACAGGCATGCCGCGGATAGGCGAGCAGTGCGTTGTATCCACCCCGAGCAACTCGCTTACGGTCAACAAGTGGTACGGCATAACCGGAACATACGATGGCTCAACCTTCAACATCTACATCAATGGCGCATTGAACGGCCAGCTGGTCACATCTCCCGCCAACACCTTCTCAAACAACGGACAGCTGTATATCGGCCGCGGGACCGACGGCTCTTTCAATGGTAAAATATCAAATGTCCAGATATACAACATTTCACTTTCAGCAAATGAGGTCCAGGCGCTTTATATCGGAGGCATCGGAGGCGCTCCCCTCGTGCTCCAGAACCTGGTTGGCTGGTGGCCGCTCAATCTGGACGCCCAGGACTACAGCGGGGACAATATCAACGGCGCAACATCAAACGTGGTCTACTCGAGCGGATGGACTAGCGGCTACACTCCTCCTTAGAAACAATAGCTTCCGATAGCTCCCCGGCCCACCGGAACTATTTGACTACTATCTTATCAGATATCTCGACTATTCTGTCCACGCTGTACCTTATCGGGTTGCCGAAGTTCGTGTTTATTATAAGCCCTCCACGCTTGATGTCTATTCCGGCAACCTTCCCTATCAGGGTGCCCAGCTCGTTCACGACAAGCTTGTCCTTAAGCTTCTTTGTCCTGAGAAGCCTGGTACGTAGCATGTTAGTGACCATTGATATCCCGACTCCTATTGCTATTGCGAACAGGGTGTAAAGCAGGAATTGGCTGAAGTAGATCTCGCCGAGCAGCCAGGAAAGGAAAGTGTATCCCAGCACCCAGAGTATTATCGCCGAGCCGATGTATACCCCGTACCTCAGGTTTCTGAATATGTACCTGTTCGACCTTGTGTCGAGCATCCTGCCCACGAGATAAAACACCAGCGTGAATGGGAATAGGACTAGAAATCCTTGTATCGCAGATGCGAATGCATAGCTTACGTCCCCGTTCAGCTTCATCTGCGAGAAGTAGTTGCTCGCTCCTACGAATATCCCGGCTATGAAGAAAACGAGCGTGCTCAGATAGAAAACGAAGCTCATCCTGTCCACGCTGAACCCGAAGCCCCTGAATGACTCAATCAGCCGCTCCTCCAGTCCGAAGCCCTTTATCAGCAGATACAGGCCCACAAGCCCCACGGGCATCTGCCATCCGAACCCGACAGTGTAACTGATTGCGAACAGCAGGAAGAGCAGCGCAGGTATTCCGAAGATTATCCTCGCATAGTGCGGCTCCTTGAGTTTCTCAAGCACTGTTATGTACGTGCTCTCGAGCGCCTTGCTCTGCTTCACTGTGACGCTTTTCACGCTGCCTATCTTTATCCTTGATTCCACTAGAGGCAGGACCCGCTCATCGCTTGCCCCGTCGGTCACAAATATGCACGAATCAGCCTTTGTCTGCTCAAGAACAAGCTCAATCTGATGCGTTATCTCCCTGTCTGCGGCATAGCCTTCGCTTTCTGCGCCAGTTATTGTCGCGACAGAAACAGCATAGCCTTCCGACTTCAGCTCGTCATACGTCTTTACTGCCTGGAACATCGTGTTCGAGTCCGTGTCTTCCGGATCCGCCAAGGCTAGCTGGGTCGCCCCATTGAGGTTTTGCACCCTCCCGACAAGTGGGCCGCCTATGCCTGTCTTTCTATAAAGATCGTTGTCAACATCAACAGCCAGGACAAGAAGGCGTTCGTTCTTCTCAATTCTCCTAGACCTTGCCATATGCATAATAAGCAAATGTAATATTTAAAACAGCGCCTGAAAGCGCAGGTTTTACCTGTGCTTGTATCTGTTTTTGCCTGTCAGCATGCTGCTGAACCTCGCAAGGTTGTCCAGCACCCTGTCGTAGTGGGTGATCGCAATCAGTGCCACAAGCAGAATGAACGCGAAGACAATTTCAACAGTCAGCGCGATGTTCAGGAAATACTGTATCTTGTTAAGCTGCTGCGAATACGCATTGAGAGAGATCAGTGTAACCACAGCGATCGCTATGTCAAAAACAAGCGATCCGTAGGCTACAAAGTCGAGCATCTTCTTGATCTTCTCTATTCTGAGAAACTCAGTGTACTGCAACATTTCCACCGTTAGGGTCTAAATAGTGTCAAAGCAAATATTAGAGCTTTTTGTATCGATGCCATTCCCCAAACCGAAATTCGCACGAGGCAAGCAGGATGCAAACCCCATTATCAGTTCAAGCATACCTTTTAATACCTAATGTTATAACATTATATAACATTATTTAACATTGGGTAAACTGATGGTCGTGCTTGATACTCTCCATATCGTAATCACGTCGCTCGCCTTAGTAGCGTCCATAGTGAACGGCGCCATAGGCTACGGCTTCTCAAGCATAATTACCCCCATCGCAGTACTCTTTACAACGAACAAACTCCTAAATCCTGCCCTTGTTATCAGCGAACTTGGCGTCAACCTGACCCTGCTCTTTTGGGAAAGGAAGAACATCAAGAGGACATGGAAGCGCGCCCTCCCGTTTGTCGCAGGCATGCTGCCCGGCGTAATCGTCGGCAGCCTGCTACTTTCGATTGTGGCTCCAGCCTATGTTAAAATCTTGCTTTACATAACGCTGTTTCCTCTTATAATCGCCCAGCTCTTTGGCTGGCAGAGGCCGATAAAGAGGGAGAAATTCATTAGTCCATTTGTTGGCGGTAGCATAGGCTTCCTTTATTCGCTTACAACAATCTCAGATCCGCCGCTGGCGCTCTACTGGAGGAACCAGGAGCTACCCAAAGACGATTTCAGGTGCATAATCTCGCAGATTAGGGTGGCAGAGGCCTCCTTCACCGCAATCTCCTATCTCACGCTAGGCATGTTCACAAGCAGCTCGATAGCCCTTGTGCCTTACATACTGGCGCCCGTGCTGGTCGGCATACCTCTGGGAATTTTCGTGCTTAGGAACATACACCATGAATCCTTCAGAAGGCTGGTGATGGGTGCCGACGGGATCCTGGTCTCCTTCGGGTTAACAAACGTTCTCGCAACTTTGAATTACTTCAGCCAGACCACAGGATATATCTTATTCGCTGTCGCTTCAACATTTCTTGTCTACCTGACTTCCAAGATGATCATGCGTGTTGAGGGTCGTAAGATTGTCGGCGAATTCGAGTCAAAACTCGACCGGTTCTGAAAAGTTTTTATAGGTTCATCGCATAAATATTGAAATGGCCAGCAGGGTGCCCCATCCTCTCGTTAGCAAAAAGCCTGATTCGCTCAAAGACACAAAGGTTTGGTCCAGAGGAGTTCGCGTTCTCAAAAAACGCGACAGAACGCTCGGAAGAATAATCGCCAAAGTCGGCCCGTACGGCAGGTTCGACACATACTCGGACCGCTACGGTGCGCTTGTGGAATCGATGATATACCAGCAGCTGGCTGGCAGAGCGGCGCAGGCAATCTTGAACAAGTTCAAAGCGCTCTACGACAACCGCATTCCCGAGCCAAACGAATTCCTGAGGACAAGCGAGAAAAAGGTCAGGAGCTCCGGGATATCCCCGCAAAAGTACAGCTACATAAAGGATCTCTGCCTCAGGCTCCAGAAGGGCGTGCTCGAACTCGAGCGGCTGCACGCTCTGCCGAACGAGGAAGTGATAGAGAAGCTCGACGAAGTCAGGGGAATAGGCAGATGGACGGCGGAGATGTTCCTGATCTTCAGCCTCGCAAGGACGGACGTGCTCCCGAAGGACGACCTCGGCATAAGGAGTGCCATCAAGGACGCATACGGCCTGAGGCGGCTCCCGAGCAGGCGGAAGCTCGGCGAACTTGAGAGAAAATGGCATCCATATAACTCTATAGCGTCATTATACCTGTGGAGGAGCCACGATTAGATGCAGGAGATTCTCAAGCTAGCAGGGGCGTTCGTTCTTGGCATAGTATTCATAATAGCGGCGAGCGCCATTGTCTTCTACACCGGTAACGGGCAAACAACCCAGACCACCACTCTGAACACGACCGTAGCGTCAACCTCCATCGCTTCCACGGCCACAAGCACTGCAGCAAGCACAAGCCAATCAACTTCCGTCTCCACTAGCATCTCCACAACAACTTCAATTCCTCAAGGCCTCTCCGCCTATTGGAAATTTGACGAGGGAAGCGGCACCACGGCATCGGATGCCAGCGGCAATAGCAACGCGGCCATCCTTGTCAACTCGCCATCATGGGATGCAGGTAAGACTGGAGGAGCATTGAAATTCAACGGGGTTAACCAGTACATTAGTACAAGTTATTACGGCATAGCAGGACAGAACCCAAGGACATTCGTTGCCTGGGTGAAGGTAAACGGAACCTGTTTCCGCCCGATCTGCGACATACTGACATACGGAGGAGAAGCCCCCGGCGCGAGAATTGAATGGACTGTCGAGGGCAACGGTGTCGGCATCAGGACCTACGCTTCCTTCGCGGTTTACTCTACAGGAAACGTCAGCGACGGGAACTGGCACCTTCTTGCTCTGGTGCTTCCGGAAAATTCAGCTCCCATAAACGCCCAGATATACCAGGACGGCCAGATTCTCACCACGGTAAGTGCCAGCCAGTTCATAACGAGTCCGATAAATACGATAGCAATCAATCCTGTAAACATCGGCCGGATGTATGCAGGCGCGCTTGTGGTGGGCAATCCAGCTCCAAACGGAGCCAACTATTTCAACGGCACCATAGACGACCTTAGGATCTACAACAGGACCCTGACCGCAAACGAGATAATGGCTATCTACAACGGGACACGAGTTTAATTTTACAAAATACTGTGCGGAATAATTCACCTACATCTCACTATGTAAAGGGTGCATAAAATGTCAATCTATCCCAATAACTGGCGATCCGA
>CAZXIK010000062.1:0-4919 GCA_964640735.1 Microcaldota archaeon
GGTTATAGCCTTGGCAAGGCTACGTCCTACCAGGCTAGACTACGTTCGCACAACTATCACTTTATAGTTCACAATTAAAAAGGTTAAGATGGAAATCCAATTATCGGTGCGGAATTTGAAGGTCTACAACACTCTTTCGAGGGGCAAGGAGGAATTCGTGCCCATGAAGGACAAGAAGGCGAACATGTTCGTGTGCGGGCAGACGGTTTATGACGATGCGCACCTTGGGCACGCGAGGACCTACATATCTTTCGACATAGTAGTCAGGTGGCTGAGGCGCATAGGGTTTGAGGTAAACTACATACAGAACATAACCGATGTGGACGACAAGATAATAGCGCGGGCGAATGAGAGGGGGATGGATCCGATAGAGCTGGCCAGATACTATGAAGCCAGATTCATGGAGGACATGGAAGCCATCGGGGTCAGGGGCGGCGTAAACGCATACCCGAGGTCTCATGATTACATGGACGCGATAAAGAACCAGATACAGCTGCTGCTTGAGAGGGGATTCGCCTATGTGCTCGACGGCGACGTCTACTACGATGTCGCCAAGTTCGATGGCTACAGGAACCTTTCGGGCATGAAGCTCGATGAATTGGAGAAGCACAGGATAGAGCAGAGGGAGGGGAAGAAAAACGCCTACGATTTCGCTCTCTGGAAAGGGAGCAAGCCAGGCGAGCCGTCCTGGAGCATAGAGGTGATGGCCGAGGGCAAGCTCGTCAAGCTTTCGGGCAGGCCAGGTTGGCATATCGAGGACACAGCGATAACCTATTCCCTTTTCGGGCCGCAGTACGACATACACGGCGGCGCAAGCGAACTGATATTCCCGCACCACACTAACGAGATAGCTCAGGCAGAAGCGGCGTTCGACGCCAAGCCTTTTGTCAGGTACTGGCTGCACTCCGGAGTCCTGAACATAAAGGGCGCGAAGATGAGCAAGAGCCTGAAAAACTTCATTACGATAAGGGAAGCGCTTTCGAAATACCCGCGCGAGACGCTGAGGCTTTTCGTCGCGTCAACGCACTACAGGAAGGAGATAAACTATGCCGAAGACCTTATGCTCGAGGCGAACAAGCTGATGTACTACTTCAACCAGTCAGTTGGCATACTGAAAAACATTCCCGAGAGCGGGAAAAACGTAAGCGATGAGCTGGCGATTTCAATCGAATCATTGGAGAAAGAATTCTCCGCGGCGATGGACGACGATTTCAACACCCCGCTCGCGCTGACGAAGTTCACCCTGCTGATGAGAAAGATCAGGCAGTTCGCGGAGGCTAACGACGCGATAAGCCCTGAATCCAAGAGTGCGGCGATAAAGACGATAGTTGAGCTCGGAGACATACTTGGAATCCTGAACGACAGGTTCTATGCCCAAGTCTTGCCCGATGAGGCCAGGCGCCTCATAAGCGAGCGCGAACTGCATAGGAAAATGCGGGACTTCGACGCTGCCGACAAGATGAGGATCGAGATCGAATCGAAATACAAGATAAGGATAGAGGACACGGATTATGGGACTGTGTGGTACCCTGCCGATGCTCAGTTTAAATAGTTGACATTGCATCTATAGATGAAATCCATGGCAGAAGATTTCAAGATTACCCCATACGAGGTGGATGGAAGGATCGACTATGAAAAGTTCGCCGCGCAGTTCGGGATAAGCCTCATCGACAAAAAACTGGAAGCCCGGATCGAAAAACTCGCTGGCGATACGCACTTCATGCTGCGTAGACATATCTTCTACGCGCACAGGGACCTCAACTGGCTTCTCGACGAGTACGAAAAGGGCAACAGGTTCTATCTCTACACTGGAATCGCCCCGAGCGGCTCGATGACGCTTGGCCATCTCATACCCTTCATGATGACCCAGTGGCTCCAGGAAAGATTCGGGGTCGAAGTGTACATACAGATACCTGACGAGGAGAAGGCGCTCGTGAGGAACGTGAGTTTCGAGGAGGTGCACCAGCTCGCTTATGATGATGCGCTCAACATAATGGCCCTTGGCTATGACCCGAAGAGGACAAAGATATTCTTCGACACCGATTACGCCGGCACGCTGTACAAGCAGGCGGTGCGGGTGGCCAAGCACATAACCTTCTCCATGGTGAAGGATGCCTTCGGGTTCACTAACGAGACAAATGTCGGGAGCATATTCTACACGAGCATGCAGGCTGTGCCCGCCTTCCTAAAGTCCGTAGAGGAAAGCAGGAATGTCCCATGCCTCATTCCGCTCGCGATAGACCAGGATGTTCACTTCCGGGTGGCCAGGGATGTCCTTGGAAAGCTCGGATACTATAAGCCGTCAATCATCCACGCGAAGTTCCTTCCCGGGCTCGACGGAAGGCCGAAGATGGCCTCAAGCGACCCGATCAACTCCATCTATCTCAATGATGCCCCGGAGTCCGTCGGGAAGAAGGTGCACAAGGCGATAACGGGCCAGCAATCGACGGCAGAGCTCCAGAAAAAATTCGGTGGCGACCCGGAGAGGTGCGCGGTTTGCCAGTACTACAGGTTCCTCTTCGAGCCCGATGACGCAAAGCTCGAGAAAATCTTCGAGGGGGAGAGGAAAGGGACGCTGCTTGCGGGCGAGCACAAGAGGGATCTCGCGGAAAGGATAAACAGGTTCTTGTCAATGCACGCAAGGAAGAAGGAGAAACTCAGAGACAGGCTCGGCGACTACATTGCCAAGGGCTGAACCGCTGCCTCATTTCAGTATTACCGTAATCGGATAAGTGTAGTTTCCGGCTTTCGCGGTGATGGTGAAGTTCGTGGCGATGCCTGGCAGATAGTATGCAACCAGGCAGGTTCTCGCGCTGTCTGCAATGCACTGCGTTGTTTTCGCCTGCGCGCCTGAATTTACGAAGTAGCCTGTAGTGGATGAGGTGTTGAATACCACCACGGTGTTGGCGGCATACGTTGACGCAGTAACCGGCACTACCGTGTGCTCCATGCTCTTGGGAAGAGTCCACACGTTGCTTCCTGGGACTGCGATCGAAGAGTTCGCGCTGCTGTTGCTGTAGCTTACCACCAGGCCAAGATAGTATACGCCATACTTCCCGGCTGTCTTGTTCGGATTCCCGAACTGGGGATTAATCTGGAAGTAGACAGGCGCTCTTCCAGCGCCGTAGGAGTAATTAAGCACCTGGCCGTTGCCTCCGCCTCCGCCCTGCTGGCCTCCGCCTGCCGTCCCGATGCCGCCATTGAGATTGTATGTGCCTGGCCTGTAGCCTCCGGATCCGTAAACAAAAAGGAGTGCGCCTCCGCCTCCTCCGCCGCCGCCGTCTGGCTGTCCGGGGAAGCCCTGTTGCCCGTTGGCGTTTATCGCTCCTGCAACGATCGCATTGGCTTCTATGAATATTCCGTATGATCCGCTGCCGCCCTTTCCTCCGTATCCATTGCATTGGGGTCCAGACCCTGCGGTGTAGACGCCTCCCATCACCAAAGTGTTGCCGCCATTGCCCGCACGTCCGTTGCGCAAGCATCCGCCGCCTCCTCCGCCTCCGGTAAGATAGTTGGTCATGCCGCTCCTGTACATGTCCAGTACGACTGTCGCAGAGCCCCACTGCGGAGCAAGGCCGTTCGTTGGCGTTCCCCCGCCTCCCCCTCCCGATCCGCCAGATCCTCCATACGAGGAGATGTAGCTTCTCCCGTCTGCCCCCAGCGCGGCATTGTCGTTCGGATACCCTGCGCTAAGGATGCCCGAATTGTTGAACGTCCTTTCCGAAATAACGCTATGGCCTCCGGCAGTGAGCGTCACGCCGTTGTCAACAATTATGCTTCCGAACGCGATTATGTCTCCAGTCAGCGTGGTGCTGGAGTTGTACTCGAGATCTCCATAGAAGGTGCCGTTCGTCGGATTGAAAATCCTTGGGAGGAGCGTGGTTGTCATCACCGTTGTGGTCGAAGTGGAGGATAAAGCTGGCGTGTTTTGCGATTGGAAACCCAGAAGGCTCGAAAAGCGAGTGGAAAACAGGATGCCGAAAAGCAATACGGCTATCAGGACAACAGCGACTATCGCTATCTTCCTTGCGGTCAGGAAATCCTCCTCGTTGCGGTCGCCTTCTCCAGTTTCTCCGCTTCTCGGCTCTCTTGCGCCTGCGCCACTTTCCGCCTCCCCGCTTTCAGAAATGCGCTTCCCTGCCTCTTCGTCATCCGAAGTTCCGCTTCCGGATTCTTCGTCGCTGCCGGAACTATCGGGCGCGCTCACTTCCTCTGCGTTGCCTCCTTCGCCATCCCCCTTGTTTTGGGCGTAATGGCCGGCTGTGCGGTCCTGATGTGGCGTGTCTCCGACCAGCCTCATCCCGCAGTCCCTGCAAAACTTGGCGTCATTGCTGTTTTCCTTTCCGCAGTAGGGGCACTTCATGGGATCGAATATACCTTGGTTTTCTGGCTTCTTAACGTTTTAGGCTAAAAGCGTCCGCAGCCTAAACCCGGGATTCATTCAAAAACAGGATTATTTCCAATAAAAAGGAATTAAAATCTTTGGAGCCAAGTAGGAAACGTGATTGCATGAACCTGGAAAAATGGAAACCCCTGTTCTATCCCCTGACTTTGTGGATAGCGTACAAGATACTGGCCTTTCTTTTCGGATTTACACCGTGGCCCGACATATCCACTGTCGCGCTCCTTGGCTTCAATCAGACGGCAGCCACAGCGCTAGGATTCGGGATCTGGATCGGCGCCGTGTGCTACAAGAATTTCAAGTTCGGCGAGACGCTCAGGAACGCGTTGGTCTTCGGGGTTATAATCGGCTTCATAGAGTTTTTGCTGACTTTAATTCTGATCAACAGTTCCTCTAGTTTCGTAAGCTACGCCATATCGTATCTTTACAACAACGGAATCCAGTACGGCGGCTCGCCCCTTCTAAACACGTTTCCTAATCCACAGCCTTTGTAGGCTGTGGTCAATTATTATTGACC
>CAZXIK010000063.1:0-4897 GCA_964640735.1 Microcaldota archaeon
GCGGTAGTGGTTTCAATCGCAGCATCAAACTCATCTTCAAGCTCCTTGCCTATCAACCCTTCCTTGTACCTCGGCCATTCGAGTAGCGATACGCTCTTCACTGTGCCGTAGTTGCTTAGGTAGGCGCTCTCTGTGGCGAAAGGAGCAACCGGCGAGAGAAGTACGAGCAGGTTGTGGAAGATGTAGTTCACCATGTCAACTTTCTGCTTCGCTTCTTTTTTATTTCCGTAGAGTATTTTTTTCTTTGCAAGTTTAAGGTAAATTCTGCTGAAGTCGCTAACCACAAAATCGTTAACTCCCATCACGTACCTGCTTATCTCGTAATTGTCCAGGTACTGGGTGGAATTTTTGAGGAGATTGCTGAACCTAGATGCTATCCAAGCATCTTCCCTGTCTATATTGTCAAGGCTTCTCGGTGTCTTCACCTTTGCCGGTGAGTAACCTATTGCTGCTGAATACTCCTTGAGTAGGTTGCCTATGTTGTAGAGAAGCAGCAGCGTCCTTCCAGATTCTTTTATCCTGTCTTCGCTGAAAAGCAGGTCGTACTGTGCTGTATGCGCTGTGCACCAGAGCCTGAAGGCGTCAGCTGGGGCTTCCTTGAGAAGCTGATTCAGAGGGACATAATTGCCGAGTTTCTTGTGCATCTCTCTTCCATCAGATCCCAGAAGCATGCCGTGCGTAACGACGTTCTTGAAAGGCCTCTTTCCGTACACTATCACGCTGCTCTTCAACTGGTAGGCGAACCAAGCCCTCAGTTGCTCGACAGCCTCAAGTATGAAGTCCATCGGGAAGAGCTGCTTGAACTGTTCCTCGCTCAGGCTCGCCCTGAAAGCGATGCTTGAATCGAACCAGACGTCCAGAACGTCGGGCAGCCTTCGCATCTCCTTACCGCACGCATCGCACTTTATGACAACCTTGTCGATGTAAGGTCTGTGGAAATCTTTGATAGATTCGACAAGTCCCTTGTCCATAGCGAGCTCCTTCAGCTCGCCAAATGATCCAATTATCTTGTAGTGTCCACTTTCGCATCCCCATATTGGCATCGGTATGCCCCAGTATCGCTGCCTTGACACGCACCAGTCAGGAGAGCTTTCAAGCACATTGTTCTGCCATGCCTTCGCTTCCTCAGGATGCCAGCTGACCTTTTCGTTCTCCTTCACCAGCTTCTTCTTCACCTTCTGTATGTTGACGAACCACTGGTTCGTTGCTATGAATATCAGTTTCTCGTCGCATCTCCAGCAGTGTGGGTAGCTGTGCTTTATCGTGCTTTCGCCAAGAAGTGCACCCATGGATCGCAGATCTTCCTGAACTTTCCTGTTTGCTTCACCGGGAACTCGTAATCCAGCATAAGTCCCTGCTTCAGATGTGAAGAGAGCTTGCTCATTCACAGGCGAAAACATAGGTATGTGGCTCTTTTTGCCAAGCAGGTAATCTTCAAATCCATGCCCCGGAGCTATGTGCACCAGACCTGAGCCCTCATTGCTCGCAACCATCTCCTCCGCAAGCAGAACCTTGTGCCATTTCCTGAACTTTTTCTGCTCTTCGACCTTCGCCTCAAGAGGGTTGATGTAGTAAATTCCATCTAGCTCGCTACCATAGAATTCGCTTTCAACAACGGCGCTCTCTCCAAGGGCTTTTACAACATCATCAAATCTGCCCTTGGCGACTATCACGTTCTTGTCTCCGAATCTCGCTTTGACATAGAGCTCCTTTGGATTGGCGGCAACGGCCATGTTGGCCGGCAGCGTCCATGGAGTTGTTGTCCATATGAGCAGGAATGTGTTCTCGTCGACGGTTATCCTGGGTTTCGAGAGCTTCATGTTGATCTTGAACGCGACGAATATCGAGGGGTCCGTGTCTTCTTCGTAGTTTATCTCCATTCCCCCTTGCGAAACAGCGGTGCCGCAGTTCGGGCAGTAGAGCGTTGCTCGCTTGTCCCTGTAGACCACTTTCTTTTCCCACATCCTTTTGAAAAACCACCATGCAGTCTCGATGTAGTCGTTAGTGTATGGAAGATAAGGCTTTGAAAAATCCAGTGATATGCCGAATCTTTCGTAGTCGGCGTCCATCCTGCCTATGTACGCCGTCACATAATCTTTGCAGCTCTCGATGAACTTCTCAATTCCGATTTTTGTCTCTATCTCCTTTTTCGATTTTATCTCAAGCGTCGCTTCGACTCTCTTCTCTATGGGGAGTCCGTGGACATCATAGCCCGCCCTGTCATAAACGTCGAAACCCCTCAGTCTCCTGTACCTCAGTATCACGTCCTTCATGGTCTTTACCCACATCTGCCCCGGATGAAGGTCCCCGCTGACAAATGGAGGGCCATCAAGGAAATAGAAGCTCTTCCCGCCCTTGTTCTTGGATCTGGCTTCGGCCATTATGTTGTTCTTCTTCCAGTAGTCGAGCACAGCTTCTTCGTTTTTTATGAGATCCAATGCCACTTATGCACCAAACTAGCAATTAGGATTTACAATTGGCTTGCATTATTAATAAGGTTAGTGTCTTATATTCCTCGCAAGATGGTATGAGGGCCGCAGATGCAGTATCGTTGCTCAGAATACCGCTCATTATCCTGGCGGTCTACGCCATCGCAGCCAGGCTAAGCCCCTATACATCGACGTTTCTGCTTCTTTTCCTGTTCTTCTCAGACGCATTGGATGGCTACTTCGCGTCTTCAGGCAAGCACTCGCTTCCGGATCTGGTTTCATACTTTGTTGAAGAGGCTGCAGGCAGGAAGGGCAAAAGAAAGTTTCCCAAAAACATGCCGAAATCCGGAGCCTATCTCGACATCGCCGTGGACAGGCTGATAGAGTATGCGCTCTGGGGCCTTTTCGTTTACGTACTTATAATCCCGTGGTGGGTTCTCGGAATAATATTCGTGAGGAACACCATCGCTGATGCGCTCGTGCTTCGAAAGGGCAAGACTTTTTCAAAAATGCGCAGTAATTTCGGCAGGATAGCGTCGTCGCATCTCAGCAGGGGTCTTTATGCAGGATTGAAAGGCCTGAACTTCATCTATCTCTCGCTGGTGTTCGTCTCCGGCTTCCCACTGAACATCGGATATGCGCTCTCGACGCTCGTTGTCCTGTTCTCTCTGGCTAGGGGAGCCGCCGAGGTATACGAGTCTCTCTAGTGCTGCGGAGCAATGTAATCTTAATAAAATGTGTTTTCGCATATACATGCGTGGCTTCCATGATGGACCCCGACAGCTTCTACAACTACGAATCCAAGGTCTTCCAGGCATTGGAGAGCAAGCTCGCATCGATTCCGGACGAGGCAGGCCGTAGCAGGCAGATAGAGATACTCGCAAAAACAATCTCCCCAGCGGCTTCAGCCGAAGATATCAAAAAGGTAGTCGCCGATTCAAAAACGTTCGGGGCGGTCGACAAGTACCTTGACGATCTCAGGATCGAGGACATAATGATCAACAACACCTCGAACATCTTCCTCTACATGAGCGGGAAAGGCTCTGAAAAGGCAGCGGACAATTTCGGGACAAGGAAAGAGCTCGACATGCTGGTCAGGAAGCTCAAGATGTTTGCTACGACCGCGGTCTCCAACAGGAACATATTCGACGTCCACCTGCCCAACGGTTCGAGAGTCAACATCGTGGATTCCCCGCTCGGCGCCGACATAACCATAAGGAACTTCAGGAAGACCGCCCTTAGCATAATCGACCTGATAAACTACGGCGAGCTCAGCTACAACCTCGCCGGGAGGCTCTGGCTGTACGTGGATGGGCTGAAGGTAAGGCCTGCCAACATACTCATAGGCGGGATGCCCGCAAGCGGAAAGACGACCCTTCTGAACGCGATGTTCAGCTTCTTCAGGCCCGAGCAGCGGGTCGTGGTCATAGAGGAGACCTACGAGCTCAACACCGAGACGCAGGAGAACACGGTGAGGCTCGAGACGAGCCCACAGCTTCCGATGGAGGAGCTCGTGAAGAACGCGCTCAGGATGAGGCCGGACCTGATAGTCATCGGCGAGGTGAGGGGAAAGGAGGACAAGGACATGCTCACTGCGATGAACATCGGAAAGATATCTGTAGGAACAATACACGCGAGCACCGCGCGAGACGTGATAACAAGGCTCGAGCATACGCCGATGAACATAGAAAAGGACATCATACCTCTCATAGACGCAATCATAATCGTCTCGCAGGTAAGCGAGGGCGGGAAGCTCGTGAGGAAGGTGACGCAGGTATCGGAGATCTCGGGAATCGAGACACAGGTACTGCTCTCGGACCTCTACGGCTACGACTACAAGACTCACAAGGTCTCGGACGTCCTCCCGAGCGTAACCTACAGGGATACGCTTTCAAGGCTTACCGGCTATACGCCTACGGAGATCGTAATCGAGGAGCAGCGCAGGGGCAAGATACTCGAGAGGCTTAACAAGCTCGGCGTGCACGACCTCAGGAGCATAAACGCATTCGTGCGCGAGTACTACGAAGACCCCAAGTCCGCGCTGAAGAAAATAGATCTCATGAACGTAGGAACCCTGCCCTGGTACTAGTCACGGCAGGTAGTCGTTCTTCTTTATCTTCTCCTTTATGTATTCGTCGACGAATGTGAGCCTTGGGCCCTGAAGAGCGTCCTGTTCAAGCTTCACCTTCGATTTTATCATTCGCTGCAGCTCTTCCACCCACTCTTTGTGCTTCTTTATCCATTCGTACTGCAGCATTTCCTGCGCACGCTTTAGGTCCACTTCGTCTGCTTTTATTGTGACTTTCTTCAGAAATTCGTATTTGTCCAGGTCGCCCATGGTGACGCCGATGAACCTCGCTTCAGGTGTGGCAACCGAGTCTCCCATGTAGGCGAGGTTGATGCTTCCTGTTTTTATCGCCCAGTAGATGTACCAGCCCCACGCATCTGCGTCAGTGAAAACATAGACA
>CAZXIK010000064.1:0-4888 GCA_964640735.1 Microcaldota archaeon
ATGAACTCGCTTCTATTTATCTTTTGCGCCTGCGTTGCCTGCTAAAGGTTAAATACTTTAAAAGCAGACCAATATCGTGATAAAAATGCCCAAGTTCGAACTTCCAGCGCTTCCATATGCGTACAACGCGCTCGAGCCCCATATCTCCGAGCAGATAATGAAGCTGCACCACGACAAGCACCACCAGGCATATCTGGACAACCTGAACAAGGCCATAGATGCGCATCCGGAGTGGGGCAGCAAGAGCATAGAGGAGATAATCAGGACCTATGAAAAAGCTCCTGACGACATAAAGACGGTGCTCAGGAACCACGGAGGCGGATACTACAATCACTCGCTTTTCTGGCTGATGATGAGCCCGAAGAAGGACCAGATGCCAGGCGGCAATCTGGCTGATGAGATAAACAAGCAGTTCGGCAACTTCGATACGTTCAAGAAGCAGTTCAGCGAGGCGGCGGCCAAGATATTCGGCTCAGGCTGGGAGTGGCTCGTCATGGACAAGGGCAAGCTCTCGCTTGTAAGCACCCCCAACCAGGATTCCCCGCTCACCCAAGGAAAGATTCCGATCCTCGGGCTTGACGTCTGGGAGCATTCATATTACATTGATTACCAAAATAGAAGGGCAGACTATGTTGATGCATGGTGGCATATTGTAAATTGGGAATATGCAGGTAGACTATTTTCCAAGTAGCGTGCTAATAAGTTGAGGCTTACGGTTTTTAATAGTCTTTACTCTTAGAAGAATGTTTTTAACATCTGCCTTTTTGTAGAATCTGAGATGATGATACGTTGACTTGCGTCTTGCATCAAACTGAGATGAAAAATGCGGCTCCATTCCTAGTGTCTCTCCCAACAGAACTCCTGCAAACTTAAGATACTGTAAGTTTTTATTTGTAACATCAATCACAACTTTTGGAGTCTTTCGGCTCTCCTCTTTAACAAGCTTTACACAGCCTTCAGCGTCAATAAATCCTCTAAGAAACTCTAACGAGTTAAGGTGACGGTTTCCAATAGCTAACAATCTGTCCAACTGTGTAAGGTCTTTTCTTACGTCTTTGAAAATAAAGAAGAGTTCTGCATTATGTATGTTTGCAAACCAAAGATCTCTTTTCCGATAATGGTAATATCTAACCCGTCTCCCTAAAATTTTACTTAACTTATTGGCAAATCTTCTGACAAAACTCTTATCTCTCACAGATAATCCAACTCGAAATCTGTTTCTCCAATGATAGATATACCCGTCTCCCAACAAGGCTCCAAGAACATAGAAAAGCTCCTTTGTTCTGGAAACTCTTCCAGCTCGCAAACCATAAGGCGAATTTCCTCTAAACCACTGGTAAACAGTGGCAGAGGTTACGCCAAAGTTCTTTACAATTCTTTTGGTAATTTCTGCTTTCTCAAACTTTGACTCTTTCAACTTATTGAATTCTTCATAAGCGTTAATTCTCTTTTCTAAGGGTGCTATCATGGCAAGATTAATGCTATCAACAATATAATACTTGCCGTTCTTTGTCAACTGGGAAGACGTGACCAGCAGGTTTACAGCTGCAAAAAAGTAAGCGGCTTAACAGAGAAACCGATACAATCGAAAAGCATTAAATAGCAAAATGAGCGATGTTCAAGCATGTCTGAAATGAAAAGAATTCCTTCCAATGAGGAAGTCGTCAAGTCTGCCGAGGATCTGCTGAAGAACAGCGAACGGCTAGACGAGCTTGTGGAGAAAATTTCCCTTGATGCCGAAAACCTTTTCAGGGATGTTTTCGTTACTGATGTCTCTCAAGAGGACTTTAAGAAGGTGATAAGGACTCAGACTAGGAAGAGCGTTGTGATGCTTGCCGAGATGCTTCGCAAGAATCCCTCAATTATAAGGGAAGAAGCCGGGAGGAAGCAGCAAAGTAATAAATAGCTTATAACACAATGATTAGCGTTAATTTAGTGACTCACTATGAAGCTTAGACCAGGAAGGTGCGTCAGGAAGATAAACAGCCAGGCGTGGGCTAGGTACTCGGTCAAGAAGCCGAGAAAGAACTACGTCAAGGCGCTTCCCAGGACAGCTCTCCTTATATTCAACATGGGCGTGAAGAACGCGGACTACAATCTTCACCTGACACTTGACGCCAAGCAGAACGTTCAGCTAAGGAGCAACGCACTCGAGGCAGCGAGGCAGGCGGCAAATAAGTATCTCGAAAGGGAGATCCCCGGAGCGTACTTCATGAGGGTTATCCCATTCCCGCATAACGTCATAAGAGAGAAGAAGTTCGCCGTCGGCGCGGGCGCAGACAGACTTTCGCAGGGGATGACCCTATCGTTCGGCAAGCCTTCGGCGGTGGCGGCGAGGGTGTGGAAGGGCGACAGCATATTCGAACTCATGACTTCCTCAGAGAACAAGGACGTAGCCCGGGAGGCATTCAGGAGAGCTTCGGATAAGCTTTCGGGCATATACTCTATAGCAATGTCACAGACGCAGAAAGCTGCGCAGGCGGCTTAGGGTCAATCCGCTTTTCTAAAAGAGAGCACTTTGCCTAATGCAATCTTCAGCCACGGAGTGAAATCTTCAGGTTTCGATTTTATCCGCTCGCCCAGGTCTTCGAGCGAAATCCATTTGAAATCCATGGCTTCTTCCTTGTTTAATCTAGGCTTGCCTTCATAGGAGCCGAAGATTACGTGGTCGTACTCGTGTTCGGTAAGACCCTTTTCAACGTCCGCCCTATAGATGAAAGAGAAGACCTCTTTCATCTCGCAGTCAAAGCCCATCTCTTCCTTCAGCCTCCTGTGCGCAGCATCAATGATGCTTTCACCAGGTATCGGGTGGCTGCAGCAGGTGTTCGTCCACTTCCCGGGCGTGTGGTACTTGCTCATCGCCCTCTGCTGGAGCATGGTCTCGCCCTTGCTGTTGAATACGAAGATCGAGAACGCTCTGTGCAGTTTCGCCCCATTCTCATGCGCGGCCAGCTTGCCTTCTGTGCCTATCTGCCTGTCTTTGTCGTCGACCAGTATTACCCTGTCTGAGTCTTTCCCGGCCATGCTATGAATTACATCAACATTTATATATTTCCGACTGCAATTCAGATTGCTCGTTTTGTGGCAGCATGAAAATACTACTGCAGTTCCCGGAGGGACTCAAGCAGGAAGCGCTAAGGCACGCGAAGAAGCTAGAGGCAGAGGGGAACGATGTTTTCATATCTGCGTCACCTACGTTCGGAGCCTGCGATCTCGCCATAGACGAGGCAAAGAAGATCGGCGCCGAAAAGCTCGTCCACTTCGGGCACGCCGAGTTCCACCGTGTGGATTTCAATGTAGAGTACGTCCCCTACGAGATAAACGCCTCACTTGAAATTCTTCCAAAATCGCTCAAAGAACTGTCGAAATACAGGAAGATCTGCCTGCTCACCACGATACAGCACATTCACCAGCTTAACGAAATCAAGAAGTTTTACGAGGGGAATGGGAAGGAAGTGGCCCTCAATAAACCAAATGGATTTGCCAAGGTCAGCGGGCAGCTTCTCGGATGCGACACTGGAAATGTCATGGCGGTAGATGGTAATGTAGACGCGTTTGTATATTTCGGCGGCGGAATATTTCATCCGCTTGGCGCGCTTCTGCAGACTACAAAACCATTTTTTGCTGTTGATCCATTCCTGAACAGCGTCCAGAGAATGGATGCGATGCGCGAGACATACAGAAAGAGGAGCAGGGGCAAAGTGCTAAGCTCTCTAGGCGCGAAGAAATTCGGCATACTGGTGAGCACCAAAAACGGCCAATATAATATGAGTCTGGCCAGGTTGCTGAAGGACAGAATCGAGAGAAGCGGGTTCGATGCCGCGATACTAGTGTCTAATACGTTCGATTTCGAGTCGATAAGCAACATGCTGGAGTTCGACGCATTCGTCAGCACCGCCTGCCCGAGGATAGCGATAGACGACATCGACAGGATTGGGGGAAAGCCCCTGCTCAGCGCGAACGAGCTGGTCGAGGTCCTGAAGCTGCGGGAGGAAAAGGCCAGGATGCTCCAGGGATAGCCGGAATCAGGCTCACGTGACCTTGAACTGATGCGCGCTGATCTTCCTGCCGCTCGCCGGCGGCTAATCTTCCTGCTGCGCCTCGAGGCTCCCGGTCTTCATCGGTTCGCCTTCGGCATGATTCGGAACCGGTCTTCAACTCCGTCTTTCCCGCGATCTGTAAAAAATGCTCAGACAACCCTTGCGGATATGGTTGCGAACTTGACCGTCAGCGCGGGGTTTGACGAACTGATGGCTCCGGAGTTTATGGTGAAGTTCGCCCATAGCGAGCCGCTGAATGCCGTTCCTATGGCGACCGAAGTGGCCGAGCCTATCAGCGATTGCCCGTTTGTCCCATAGCACTGGAGCCCTGAAACCGAGAGTGTCTGTCCTGATGTCAGTGTTATGCCCGTGGGCCCGCTCGCGCCTACCCCGTTTGCCGGAACAGATGTGGTTGCGCCGCTCGAGGCGAGAAGAACCATCGATAGGACGTTTGCCGGGAGCCCTGCGGATGAGGAGGATGCGCCGCACGCCATTCCCACGTTGTACATGTTTGAGCCTGTGCTCTGGCCAAAGGTGAATAGGAGGTTGCCGGTGATTCCCAGGACAACCCCTGTGCAAAGGTATCCCGGTCCAGCGATGCATGCGGTCCCAAGCAGCGATGACCCGTTGAAGATGCCCAGCGAGAACAGGGCTCCGAGGACTACCGCTATGATGAGGATGGCCCATCCGTAGGTCATCAGGTACTCCATCGCGCTCTGCACTCTGAAATTCCTTGCCACTCTATCGCCTTTTTCTATTAAGAACCAAACAATTTAAATGCTTTCAACTTTTGCGTAACAGCTTAAAAACGTTACCGTCGAAGGCAGTTTTGGGGCGAACTACCAGTA
>CAZXIK010000065.1:0-4831 GCA_964640735.1 Microcaldota archaeon
TAAATGTTTCATCAAGGATTGCAGTTGAAAACATGCCTGCACCACACAGAACCGCTCACTATAATCTCGGTTACACCGCCGACCAACTTTCCTATATGGTGGGAGCTAGACGGTTCGGTCTCTGCATAGACACAGGGCATCTCAACATGGCATTCGAATCTTTGAAGGGTCTGCTCTCCAGCAAAATTCCAGTGGTAACCGTCCACTTTGATGGGAATGATGGTACCGGAGATCAGCACTTGATGCCAACGACCAAGAATGTCAGAAACTCAGAATTGATTGAGCAGAAACTTCTTGACGTCTGTTCCGAGAAGATTGTCGTGCTGGAGATAAGAAACTATGACTACACAAAGGAGCAACTCAAGCTCCTTGTGGAAAACACAAAACGTGGGAAAATGATCGAAGAGAACGAGCTAAGCAAACCTTGAACCGTCCTTCAGCTTCCCGAGAACGATGATCTCATCGTAATTGCGGACCCTTTCGTTCAACATCTTCTCCGTGTCGTCAGCATCTTTCAATCCTGTTTCATATTCAATTGCAACTTTCTTGCCATTCATATATGCAATCACATCAGGTCCATACGAATTATTGTAAATCATGTTTCTGATTCCGTTTTCGGTCAAATACCTGCTTATCAGATTGACCATTATGTCATGCTCAGCGGTATTTTTCGACATCGCGATGTACCAAGTGCCCCTGTAGGGCTCCTCTGTGACGATGTGGTACTTCAAAAATCCGGTTCTTATTAGCTCCGAGATCGCATTTGCTATCTCAACTCTGTCAAAGCCCTCCCTTCCCAATTTCCTGAACAGCTCTTCCTTGCTTACGACCCACTTCGCCGAAAGCATTATCCTGTGACGAGGATCCAGCACCTGCGGTTCGAACCTCCGGCAGCTCACAATCTTCGGATTCTTCTCCTTGGCTTCTTGAACAAGCGCGCGACCTCGTCCAAGCTCGCGTAGAGCTTTCCTTATCTCAACGAACCGGTTGTATTCTGTCCCGCCCGCTATGATGTTGCTGATGTAGTTCTGCTCTTCAGGTTCGCGCTGCGCAAATGCTATAATCGTCGCTGCGTTGCTCCTTATCTCCTTGTCAAGCGCCTTGGCTCTTTGTGATATTGCTATTACCCCGATTCCGTACTTCCTTCCCTCTGCCACCAGCCTTGCAACCACAGGGCTGTCTTGCAGCTTTTCCGCTTCATCTATCACGATGAAAAACTTCCGCTTTCCAGGCGCTGCTCCAGAGAGCATCGCGGCGTATATCTTCTTCAGTACACTTTCCATGTAGATGGCCTGCGTTTCAGCCGTGTGAAGGCTGGCCAATGAGAATATGCTCCTTCCATTCATCAGCTTGCTTATGCTAATATTCTTCACAAAGCCATCGCCGGCTATCACGAGCAGCCTTTTTTCCAATCCCTCCAGAATGTTTGCCTCTGGCTTGCTTCTTGCCCTCTTTTTGAACACCTTAATAGTGTAGAGCAGGCTGCGGATGCTCGGCGCCGCCCCTTTAACCCCGCTTATCCAGTACATGTAGCTTATGCACCTATAGAGAGTCGATGCCTGCACGTCGCCTAGATGGAATATTCGCCTGAACATGGAGGTTATCTCAGCGGTGCGTTCTCTTTCCTTCAGCCCGTCAAGGTCAAAAAGATTGACGGAGTGAATGCCCGCATCATATGCTTCCGCTTTAATGTCTCTTGCATGCTCTACGTATTCGGAGTGCGGGTCAAGAACTAGGAAGTTGGCTCCCATTCCCGCTAACTGCCCCAGCATCTGTTTGCAAGCATTGCTTTTTCCAGCCCCGCTCTCTCCTGTTATCATTATGTGAGAATTGAGCGAGTTTTCAAGATCAAGCGACGCTCTCTTTAGAAATACCCTGTCCCAGCGCCATCTCAACAAACCAAAATGCCTCTTCAGGCGCAATTCGCGATGGACTTTTCCTAAAACTACTGTTTTTCTTTTTTTGAAAATATCGAATATCATAATTATCACCAATGGTTAAATATGCCCGAACAGATGCATAAGCGGTCAGATGCCCGAGGCCGTTAGAGAATCAGATCTGAAGGGAAGTTTTGTGGACCCTGTGCTAGTCCCCAGCCTATACCTAGGCACATATAACTACATCCTGGATACCACAAAAGCAACCAGATACTTCACCATGAAACTGGTCGCAGTCATGAAGAATGAGAAGATCGACCATTATGCCGCAAAGGTGGAGGAAAGGAGCAATCCCGATGATCAGTTCCCGTTAAAAACAACCTATGTCAAGGCGAAAGGCGCCTCTCCTAGGGAAGCGGCAATCCGTATCGCAAAAGGTTTCGACGACGAGAAGTCGGGCGCTTTCTGGTTCATGAAGCGTTAATAACGGCCCAACCGGAATTTTCGTCAATGATTAAATACACGGAAATCCACTATCTTACTGGGGAGAATGGAAAAGTACGTCCAGATAAACTTCGATGCCAGAGCGCGCCAAGCGGAATACGGCGGCCCCACGATAGAGCGGCTTTTCAGGGAAAGGCACATCATAAAGCCGGATTCCAAAATAAACGGCGGCATCTACATATCAAGCTCCGAAGCGAAAGCGGCGAGCGGCGCAAAGGTATTCGAGTTGATTACTGCGGATTTTGAAAGTTCTCCAACGATGCTGTCGCTTTATACCAGCGCAAAAGATCGGGTGGACAGGCAGTTCGCAGCGATGGCGGAGCTTGGGTTTGCGATGACCGAGGCTGAGAAGGAGAGGAGCATTGTGGCTTCCGTTCATATGGCGGTAAAGTCCGCGTTCAAGCATGTTTCAAAGAAAATAATGCGAGAGTTCGAAAAGGATTTGGCAAAAGACCATCTCTTCGCTTTCGTGCTGCCGCTTGAAGCATGCCTGAGGGAGGGAACCGGAATTTGCAGGCACATGGCTGTCGCATCAGCGCTCCTTCTAGAGCATTTTAAGGAAGAGGGCTACATAAACGGAAGCGTAAGCGTCGACAGCAGCCACAGAATCACACCCAGAGATCCCAACAATCCTAACTCAGAATCTGGCCGTGTAGGCCATGCATGGTGCCGATATACGTGCTCGGACGGCACGGTGATTGTAGCGGACAACGCTCAGTTTTTGCTTCGGGATCTCGACAAGGTTAAGGCGAACAGGCGCAGCAGGAAGCAGCCCTGGGAATACGGCAGGCCGGAAGATCTTGCCGCCCAAATCAGAGCCTAGCGGTTTTCCATACGCGGCTGCGAGTTTTTAAATTCTACAAGAGGCTCTGGAAGACAATATCCGGAGGAAATGTCTGGCGGGGGGACCTTCGCAACATGGCAAAGGACGGCAGCATATACTGGGTCAGATCCGTCATAATGCCCTTCTTTGGCCCCGATAACAAGGTAAACAGCTATGTCGCCGTGCGCACCCCGATAACCGACGCGATGCGTGAAGTGGAAACGGCAATAGTGAAACAGCAGAAAGGCGAGCCCATAAGCCAGGAAATGGCCAGGCTCATAAAAGAGCTCAGGGATGGCGATTACAGCAGCTACTACTGGCTCAAGCTTAGCGGAGAATCGAAGATGTGAAAGCAGGATTGTCAAATATCATTATATATGGGCTGTTCATAGGAATAATCAACGGGGAGGACTTGGCCAACAAGATCAGGATGGGCTATACGCAATGGGAGCCGGTGTGGCATGTGGGCCACATAGAGCGCGACCATGGCATTGACATGAGCAAGGCGTTGGATGGGAAGCGCGTGCTCGCACGCGACTCGCAGGTGGACGGCAGCGTATTCGTGCATTCGGACATATGCCAGGCGAGGCAGGCTGGATGCGAGCGCGACGGCAGGGTGCAGATAATGACCATAAACTTCGAAGGCTCGGAGAGCATAATGAGGCTTTTCAATGAGACGAAAGCGTCAGCGGATTTTGCGCTCGGGCAGGTAGAGAGAGACGCATCCCAAACGCAGAAAGAACTGATTGTCGCCTACGTGGTATTCGAAAAGGTACTGAACACCTTCAAGCATTATGACGAATTCGAAG
Source organism: Microcaldota archaeon (assembly GCA_964640735.1). Classification (GTDB taxonomy): domain Archaea; phylum Micrarchaeota; class Micrarchaeia; order Micrarchaeales; family CABMGC01; genus JAJYVH01. Next base: position 4,014 of record CAZXIK010000065.1, read on the forward strand.
AGTTCAAGAAGACCCAGGATGATGCCGGGCTAGGCAGCGGGCTCATATACGAGATCCCCCTCGATTATTTCGTCAAGAAGCAGACCGGAGTCTGCAGGCACGCTGCGCCTCTTGCCGGTGTGATGCTTGAGCAGTTCAAAAAGCAGGGATACATCGGAGGTGATGTCAGCTGCGATGCAAGCATAAGGAGCGACCAAAGCCTCCACATCTGGTGCAGGTACACGATGTCCGACAAGACCGTGGTGATAATCGATACTATCTATGGGCCCAATTTCGGCAAGCTCGAAGAGCTCGATGGCAAGCCTGACGCCTGGAACTACAAAAGGCCTGCCGAACAACTGAAAGCGTCTGGCTCATCCGGATTCTCCGGAGTGAAAAGGAGCAACTAGCCTGTCCTTCTTCGTGCAGCCTTCAGCTCCTTTGGAACTATATGATGCTTCCTGCACCTGGCCTCGTACATCTCCTTGCCGCCCACTGCTATCACCGGGCTTTCATACGGAGCCGGTTTTCCGTCTATAAGTCGCTGTGTCCTTGTCGCGTCGTTCCCGCACACGGAGCATATTGCGCTTAGCGATGAAACCCTGTCCGCCCTTGCGGCAAGTTCCTTGACTACCTTGAACGGCTCCCCCCTGAAATCGCGATTGAGCCCCGCCATTATGACCCGCTTTCCGTTGTCTGCCAGATGCTCGGAAAGCCTAACTATCGATGGAGGGAAGAACTGCACCTCATCTATGCATACAACCTCGCTCTTCCTCGCAAGCTTTTTTATTGTAGCCAGGGCCTGTTTGCCAAGCGGAACGACATAAGCGTTGTATTTA
>CAZXIK010000066.1:0-4756 GCA_964640735.1 Microcaldota archaeon
GGGGACATAAGCGCCGACGACCTTGCCGTTCTTTATCAGCTGCAATCTCACCATCTTTATCAGACCTGAATGCGGTTGCTTCTGCTGGAGCACGCCCTTCTGAAGAACGAGGGCTTTCGCCATAGGCACAGTGCCAACGGGATCGAACTTCTGCTTGAGCTTGAAGTGCTGCCTCTTCCACGTCTTCTTTAGCAGACGCTCCTTCCTCCTCTTCTTGTCGAGCTTGAATCCTGCGAATTCTCCGTTTGCCATAATATCAATATGATTCCTCGAGTATCTTCGAGTTTCCGGGATCTAGTATTGCGAGGCTGTTTATCGAGTAGGGTTTCCCGCACACTGTACCCAGCTCCATAGAGCTTCCGCCGAACTTCACTATCCTTATGCTCGCCACGTTGCAGAGGTGGGTTACGTCAGCGACAGCGTCGCTCCTTCCTTTCGAGCTCAAGACCACGAGCTTTGCCTTGTTGCCGTTGACCGCGCGCACTGTCTCCCTCGTGCCCAGCGCAACGCTTCCAGTATCGACAGCAAGCCTCAAGTCGTTGTTCAAATCAGCCATGCTAACCAAAGAAAAATGCGCTTTCCTAAGGAAAGAAAACCGCCAGTATAGAGATGGCTCTAAAGGTATTTAAAGGTTGGGAATTCTCTGATGCAATCTCAAGCCAATGATTAAAAAGCCGGAAAAAGCATTAGAGCAGGGCAAGAGGGGAGAATGGCAGCATCTGGAAAACCAAGGGGCGAGAAGGAAAGAGCCCGAGGAATATCAGGATACCTGCCGGACGGCTGGGCAACAATCACTTTTGACGCGCCTGAGGGCGAAGATGCGAGAAATATCTCTGACAAAGTTGCGAAAATCATCTACAAAGAAATTGCGCGGGAAAAGAAGGAGGCCGGCGAGCTGGGCAAGCCCGAGAATATCCACAAGTTCTGGGTCGACCTGATAGAAAAATCGGGGCCTGAAGAGCTGCGTGGAAAAATAACACCTAGAATCGCAGAGCTGCTGGAGAATGGCATGGTCGCTGAGCTTCTGGTCAAGTATAAAAACAATGAGCGTGGATGGTTTGCCAACGGGCTTTATGCTATAGCCAGCAGGAGCAGGAACAGTGAATTCATAGACAACATTTATGGCGTGGCAAACTTTCTTGGCAAGGAAGTTGCGGCTCACATAGCAGGCGATGTTGCAGACTACCTTGTCGATCATGCGGGTGCTGGGAAAAAACGAGAAGCGGCGGAGAAGATAAGAAAAGCTTTCGTTACGTTGGAAAAAACATCCGCAATAGTATTTCCAAATGAGATTGGCGCTCTCAGCGGCCAGACTGTTTTCGCAACTCTTTTCAGTGTTGCCCTCCACGTCGATGAAATTTCTGCAGTAGGAGCTGTTTCAACGATGCTGAACGCTTATTCAGAACGGAATATACCTGTTGAAATGACAGGCCTCCTTTTCACGCTGACCTCTAAAGTGCTAGGCGAAAGCAGGTATATTTTCAGAGCAAACGAGCTTGTCAAGAAGTTCGGAGGGGCTGCAGTTGGAAATTTCAAAAAAGTAGTAACATTGCCTTTTGTAATCGCCGATGATCTCGACCTCATTGTAAAAAATGAACATGATCTGTACGCCACACTGGCATACTTAGGCTCTGCAAGACCGGTTAGGCTTTTCACCGTAAAAGATAATCTCGTTGCCAGGTCAGTCATAGGGAAAGGCAATAAAGAACATTTGCCTAGACCTTCACCCGAAAACTTGAAGGACTATGAAACAATAGCGAATGTATTCATGCGAGATAATTTTGCCATAGAAAATAACATGACAATCGAGGAGATCGCTGGGCTTCTGAGCCTCAACAAAGGCGATCTCGAAGCAGTCATAAGGGCGCATCTGGGTTCTGCGGAAACAAGTAAAAGGATTTACCAGATAGGGAGCGAAAATGAGGGGCAACTTGCAATGAAAGAGGGCCTGATGGAAAATGCCATAAGGGCCATAGTCGGCTCACGTGACAAGGCGAGGGAGGCGGAAGCATTCAAGATAACTGCAGATTTTGTAAAAATGAAGAATCTGAACAGGGCGAAAAGCAGATTCAACGAAAAATTCAGAAGCAAGCGAGGGATGATAGTCAGCGCTTTCAACAGAGACCAATGCAGTGTCGCATTCGACGCTCTTATGTCTTTAGAAGAAGGTCCAATAAGGAAGGTTGGGGACATGCTTAACGAAGTTGCGTCAAAATTTGGATCTACGCCTGAGATACAAGCTTCTGAGACCAAGGATCCGCTTGCTTACAATGAGCATGATTTGCTTGCCTGCTCATTCCTTCCTTTTGGCTCAAGCCGAGAAGAAGGAATTGTGAACTACACAAAGGATCCGAATGTCATACTTGTGAAATATTCCGCAAGGGATGAAACAATAGGCTCTGCGATATGCTACTTGGAAGCTGATAAGTTCCTGGTTGATTCTGTAGAGGGGAGCGTGTGGATGAGAAATTCTGCCGTTTGCTCGATGGTTCACCAAGACCTAGTAAACAGAGCTCTAGAAAAGGGGGCAGCGCAAATCATATTTAACCGGAATGTTAGCAATGGCACCGCAAAGAGATTTTTGGAGCATCTCATTGGCCGGGAAGGCTTGATGCCTTCCGAGGTCAAGATGCGACTGAGAACAAGAAGCTACCTGGAAGCGAAGGAGTCACGCAAAGAAGTAAGCGCGCTGATAGAGAACGTCGCTCCGCTGGCAAGAAAAGACTAATTCTCAAGGCTCTAGCAAACTCGCGTTATCTCTGCAGCTGCTGGTTGCAGCCCGGAGGCGTGACGATCTGGCCGCTAAGGAGCAGCTTTACATACCCTACGACAGGCACAGTCGCAATCACGTAGCCAAGAACCGAACTCTGGTTCGCAGGATAGTTCCCGAACTGCAGGTCAAGCGCCTGGTTGTTGTCGCCTTTTGTGAGGAAGTAGTAGCTGCCGCTTACGTTGAGCACGGCGTAGAGCCTGTGGATTATGCTGCCGCCGAAAGTGTCACGGCTGTTCGTCTGGTACACTATTATCGGGTTGCTGTAATTCTCCACTGCAGAAATTCCAGCTACCGAGATGTCTGACGTGTATATTGCTGACACTGTCGCGTTAGGAAGCGCAAGCTTCCCTATTGCGTAGGAGTACCTTATGAGGTTGTTCTGCTGGGATTGCTCGGGAACCGCGCATCGGTAAATAGAGCCCGGGCTGTTAAGATAAATCGATTGCGAGATGCAGACAGTGTTGTAGAGCCCGATCTGATACGACTTGTTGGCCGGGATCGTGTATGATACCTGGGACTTGTTTCCGTTGAAGTAGGCGAAGTACGCTATGAACTCTTTCGATATGTTGCGTTGCATCGACAAGAACGCGCTCCGGCTGACATTGAATACGGGGACGCGGTACTTTGAAACGAAGAGCGACGCATTGTCTATGCCGCGAAGGACCACCAGATCGCCTCTGTGGAGCGCTGGAAGCATGCTGCAGCTTGAGACGGCATCCACCGGGGCATTCGTGCGAAGGGCCACTATCAGGAAAAACCAGACAACTACTGCGGCAAGGACCGCTGAGAAGATGTCTATCAGGCTCTGCTTCAGACCTGTGTCAGACACGCTCGCCTTCACTTCGAAGACGAGTATTATCAGGATTAGCAGGAGAGCCGCGGCACCCACCACCACATTGCCGTAAGCGGCGTAGACCACTATAAGGACAGCGAGCAGGACATAGAGGAGCCAGGATAGTTTTGACTCGGTTTTCCTCTTTTTAGCTCCCAGAAGATCACCCTATTATTTGCTCCTTACACTTGATATTTCTATCCCCACAATCTTGGATTCTGGGCTCGGCTTGCCGTCCTTGTCCGATTTGAAGACGCCAAGCGCCGCATCGGCATTCACGATGAGGGAGTCGTTGTGGCTGACTACTATGAACTGCGCCTCGCTAGCCATTCCTTTTATCAGCTGCGACAGCTTCTTCGAGTTCTCCTTGTCGAGCGCGGCGTCTATCTCGTCGAAAAGGTACATCGCAGAAGGCTGGCACATGTGTATCGCGAAAACCAGCATGAGGGAGATGAGGGACTTCTGCCCTCCGGAGAGCCCGCCGAACCTGACAAAACCCTTGCCGCTCTCTATCTTTATGTCAAGGCCTCCGTTGAAGGGGTTGGCTTTGTCCTCGAGCTCTATGTACGCCTTCTCTGGGAAGATGTAGTTGTAGAGCTTGGTGAAGTTCTTGTCCACCTCATTGAATGTGGATATGAACGTGTTGAGCTTCTTGGAATCTATCTCTTCTATCATCGAGATGACGGCTCTCCTCTCGGTCTCGAGGGTGCTGACCTTTTCCGTGGCTTCGAGGACGCTCTTCGCCTTCTCCTGGTAGGTCTCGGGAGCTTTGAGGTTCACGTTTCCGAGGGCTTCCCTCTTGGCGTCAAGCACCCTTTCCACATCCTCCATCTTCTCCAGGTCGCCGTTGACAAGCTCCAGATCGGGCTCGGTGAAACCGGCAAGTTCGGCAGTTATGTCCGTTATCCGTACCTCCATCTGCGCCCTGCTGGTCTTTATCTCGGTTATCTGCCTCCTGTACTCCTCCACCTTCGCGCTGACGGCTCCGTTATCGTTGCTCAGCCTTCCAAGATCCCTGTTGATCACATCTATCCTTTCGAACGCCTTCTTGTTTGACTTTGTACTGTTCTTTATTTTCTCCTCGACCTCTTCCTTCTCTTTCGAAAGCAGGCTCCTACTCTCCTCGGCATCCTCGACCGCCTTCTTCGCCT
>CAZXIK010000067.1:0-4681 GCA_964640735.1 Microcaldota archaeon
GGACGTGTTGAGGTCAGGTATCTCTTCGAGGCCGTACGATTATTAAGCTGTTACGATAAAAGCCTCTATATTGAAATAGAAACCCCCACCCGCGCCTTCCCAAAGACTCTGCTTTAAGATGAACCTGATGATTTATAAAGCAGGCTAAAAAGTTTTTTACTGAAGGTAAACCGCAAACACAACCAAATTCAGAGAACGCCGAGACCCAGGCCCCTTGGCTCCTCTCTTTCCTTGCCCACTATCGAAGAGCCTCCAACCCCTGTGAATATCCCGATTACCTCCACTCTTCCCATATAATTCGGGTCGAGCCTCGCTCCCCACGTGACGTTGACGTTTGCGGCAAGCCTGTCCGTGAGCTTTGTCGCTATCTGATTCGCTTCTCCGAGCGTCAGGTCGGGCCCTCCTATTATGTGCATCAGCACTCCCGTGGCCTTTGAATAGTCCACATCAAGCAATTTGTTCTTCAACGTTGAGGCAACGGCGTCATCTACCTTGTTCGAGCCCTGGCCGCTTCCGAAGCTTATCATGGCCAGCCCTCCTCCTGCCATTATCGCCCTCACATCGGAGAAGTCCAGGTTTATGAGGCTCGGCTGGGTTATCGTCTCGGTTATGCCCCTTACGGCCTTCGCGGTTATTTCATCCGCCATCGCAAAGGCCTTTTCCATCGGAAGGTTAGGGTAGAGCGACACTAGCTTCTGGTTGTCAATCACCACGACCGTGTCAACGTTCTGCTTCAGCTTCTCCACTCCCCTCTTTGCCGTCTCGAGCCTTACCCTTTCAAGCGAGAAAGGTATGGTGACAATCCCTATGACAATGGCCCCGGCCTCCTTCGCCACTCTGGCTACTGTGGGTATGGCTCCTGTTCCTGTGCCTCCCCCCATCCCCGCCGTTACGAAAACGAGGTTCGAGTCCTTGAGCAGAAATTCGATGTGGTTCCTTGTCATTTCCGCAGCCTTCTCCCCAATCTCAGGGAATCCGCCTGCCCCGAGGCCGTGAGTGAGATCAGATCCAAGCATCAGTTTTGTTATGCTCGGGCTCATCATGCTCAGCTGCTTCATGTCCGTGTTGAATGCGAAAAGGCTGGCTCCCTTCACGTCCATCATGCTGAGCCTCTGGACAGTGTTGTTTCCTCCGCCGCCCACGCCCACAACAGCGATCTTGGGCTTGAAGTACTCAAATTCCTGCGGCATAGTTCCCTGTGCAGGTTCGTTTGAAATGTTGTCGCCGTACATCTAAACCGATTATATAGACTAGGGCAAGAATAAAAAGACTTCCCCAGAAGGGCTCTGCACTCTTTTAAACTCTCCCCGCCTATTTTAACCATGATAAACTCCAAGCTCGCCGAGATGCTGGACGAGATAGCTGACATGCTCGAGCTTGAAGGCGAGAAGTACAGCAGGTTCGAGGTTCTCGCGTACAGGAAAGCGGCCGTAACGGTCGGGACGAACCAGGAGGACGTCGGGGAGATATACAAAAAATCAGGGACGGATGGCTTGATGGAGCTCCCAGGGATAGGAAAGGGCATAGCCGCATCGATAAAGGAGTACTTGGAAACTGGGAAGATGGGCAAGTACGAGATGCTGAAGAAAAAGTACCCGCTCGATCTCGCAAACCTGACGAAGATACAAGGGATGGGGGCAAAGAGGGCTTTCAAGCTCTACCAGAAGCTTAAAGTGAAGGACGTTGCAAGCCTCAAGAAGGCGCTGGAGCAGCAGAAGATAAGGAAACTGGAGGGTTTCGGGGAACAGAGCGAGGAGCAGATAAAGAAAGGGCTGGCGCTCCTTGAATTGGGGAGCGGCAGAATGCTGCTTGGGAAAGCGCTTCCCGAAGCGGAAACGATAAGGGACAAGCTCTTGAAGTCTGGGCTTGTGGAGAAGGCAATCGTAGGGGGCTCAACAAGGAGAATGAAGGAGACAGTCGGCGACCTTGACATCCTGCTGATATCCGGCAAGGGGGAAAAGGTGATGGAATTCGTATCGAAGCTTCCCGAGGTCGAAAGTGTAATCGCGAAGGGGCCTACCAGAACGGCGGTCAGGCTTAAGATAGGCCTGAACTGCGACTTCAGGCTTCTGGAAAGGGAGAGTTTCGGAGCCGCGCTCCAATATTTCACAGGAAACAAGGACCACAACGTCAAGATGCGGGAGATTGCGATAAGGAAGGGCTACAAGCTCAACGAGTACGGGCTTTTCGACAAGAAAAACAAGAACGTTGCAGCCGGGGAGGACGAGGAGGCGCTTTACAGCAAGCTCGGTGTCCAGTATATGGAACCCGAGATGAGGGAGAACAGGGGAGAGGTTGAGCTCGGCCTGCAGCACAAGATCCCGAAGCTCATAAGCTTGGCGGACATCAAGGGAGACCTCCATGTCCACAGCAAATACACCGATGGAGCAGATTCGCTTGAGGATATCTCCGGCGCGGCGATCAAGCTGGGAAGGAAATACATCGGGATGACAGACCACTCGAAGAGCGAGTACCAGGCGGGGGGGATGGATGACAAGGAATTCGAAAAATACTTTGCGGCAATAGACAAGATGAATGAAAAGCTTGACGGGAAGCTCAGGCTGCTGAAGAGCGGAGAAGTCGACATACTGAAGGACGGAAGCTTCGACCTTAAGGACAGGACGCTCGAGCAGATGGACTACGTGCTTGGTTCAGTGCACACAAACACGAAGATGGGGAAGGAGGAGATGACAAAAAGGGTCATCGACGCGATCGAGAGCGGTCTGCTGAACATACTTGCCCATCCAACCGAACGCCTGATAAACTCGAGGGAGCCGATAGCATTGGACCTCGATGCTGTTTTCGAAGCCGCGAAAAAGAACGGCGTGATCATGGAGATTGACGCTATCCCTGACAGGCTGGACCTAAACGATGAGAATGCGATCAAGGCAAAGGAGCATGGACTCAAATTCTCTATAGACACGGATGCACACAGGGTTTTTCACTTCCAGTACATGCGTTACGGAATAGGAGTTGCAAAAAGGGCATGGCTGGGCAAAGAGGAAGTGATAAACACAATGGACATGGCTCCGCTTCTCAAAGTTTTCAAGAAGTGACCGTTTCTTGAAGCTTCAATTATTCCGTCAGGCATCATGAGCTCCGATGCAATCTAGTTCCATCCCTTCCTGCTGGGCTGCATCTCAGTACCAGCCCCTGGTCCTCATCGAGTTGGCGACCCTGCCGACAGCCACTATGTAGGCTGCGGTGCGCGCGCTTATCTTCTTGCCCGTCTGCGAGTATTTCTTCTGGGTCTCCATCACGTCGACGAAGGACTTGGTCATTATGCTGTCCAGCCTGTTGTACACGTCGTCCTGGCTCCAGTAGTAGCCTGCGCGGTTCTGTGCCCATTCAAAGTAAGAGACTATGACCCCGCCGGAGTTCACCAGGAAGTCAGGCAGGTCGAGTATCTTCCTTTCAAAAAGTATCCTGTCCGCTTCCGGGGTTACTGGGCCGTTTGCCAGCTCAAGCACAATTCCTGCCTTTATCTTGTCGGCGTTGGCCGTGGTTATCTGGTTCTCCAGCGCCGCCGGTATCAGGACGTCGACGTCCAGCTCCAGGAGCTCGTTGTTGCTTATCTTGTCTGCGCCTTTGTATGTCGCGACGCTGCCCGTCTTCTCCTTTGCCTCCTTGAGCTTTGCGAAATCAAGACCCTTGCCAGAGTAAACGCCTCCGTGGGAATCGCTCACCGCTACAACCTTCGCCCCAAGCTTGTCCGCAAGCTCAAACGCGTACGAACCAGCGTTTCCGAATCCCTGTATAGCGATCTTTGCCTTCTTCAGGTTCATCTTTGCCGTCTTAGCCGCTTCCCTCAGGATCACCATCCCCCCCTGCGCCGTCGAATCGAATCTGCCTTCCGAGCCCCAGACCTCAAGCGGCTTCCCTGTTATGACGCCAAAGTCGTCGCTATGCCCCGTCTGCTTTATGTACTCATCCATCATCCACGCCATTATCTGCGGAGTGGTGTAGACGTCAGGCGCGGGCACGTCAATGTCGGGGCCTATGAACCTCCCGATTGCCCTGATGTAGGCCCTGGAAAGGCCCTCAAGCTCCTGGGCGTTCATCGTCTTCGGATCGCAGATCACTCCGCCCTTTGCCCCTCCAAGTGGAATGTTGGCCAGGGCTGTCTTCCATGTCATCCAGGCGGAGAGCGCCTTGACCGTCTCAAGGTTCTCCTGCGGGTGGAACCTTATCCCACCCTTTCCAGGCCCTCTCGCGTTGTTGTAGAGCACTCGGAATCCGGTGAAAGTCTTGGTCATCCCGTTGCGCATCTTGACTGGTATATTGACGACAACCGCCTGCATGGGCTCTCTCAGTATCGCGTGAGCCTGCTTGTCCAGCCCCATAACACCTGCAGCCATGTCCAGCTGCTTCTGCGCTATCTTGAAAGGATCCAATTCTTCTTGCATTTTCTCACTCAAATGTCAATCAAGGCTGTGTGATGCGAGCCTGTCGCAAAGGTCGTCTATCGCTTTGTATATCTCGTCGCCGCTCCTGCCGTTTGCCACCTCATCGACTATCTCCTTCTCCAGGCCTTTTTTCAGTATGTACTCCTTGACTGCAGAGATCTGCTCGGAGTACCTGCCATGGAGATACTTACTTACAGCGACCTGCGCTATTCCAAGCTTCTCTGCCGTCTGCTTCTGGCTGAAGCCGAGCCTCTTGTGCAGCGATTCTGCGACAG
>CAZXIK010000068.1:0-4651 GCA_964640735.1 Microcaldota archaeon
AGGAAAAGTCTATGATTGTTTCCGTCCAAAAGACATTAGCGGAAGGCTATAAAAGAGTATTTCTGAGTTATATCGATGGAATGGCTAGAGTAAGGGACCTGATGAGCAGGCATGTGGTTGCGGTGTCGAGGAGCACCAGCGTAGGCTCTGCCATCAAGCTGATGAGGGAATCGCACGTCTCTGTTCTGCCGGTGCTAAGCGGGGCAAAACTTTCTGGTTTGGTCACGGCAAGGGAGCTTGAAAATGAAGCCGAATCGAAAAAAGTTGGCGAAACTAACCTCAGGATGCTTTATGCCGAGCTGGATGACACGCCCGAATCTGCGGCTAGGACAATGGTCGCCCACAATCTGAACAGGCTACCGGTAATAGACAATACGGCAAACATGCGTTGCGCAGGCATAATCAGCGCTACCGAAATAGTGAGAAACCACAAGAAAAAAATATTCTGACTACTTTGCCAGGGTTATCTCGATCGTGCTGACCTTCGACTTCGTGCCGTCCTCGTTCTGGAGCTCTTCCGAGTTGATCGCTATTGTGCCGACCTTGGCGTCCTGGACGAACCTGTTCCTGGCGATCTCTGCAACGTCGACCGCCCTTGATATCGTGTTGCCCCTAGCCCTGATCTTCACGCTGCTCGCCCCGTTGTTGAACTGAGTGACAACTGCAAGCACGTAGTTCATCGCCGGCTTCTTCCCTATGTAGACGACATTCTCGGGTATGCCGCTCTCCCTTCTCTCCCCTAGCTCTTCCTCCATCATTTCTGCCATCGTTTCACCTTTGCATCAATCGCGTAAATTAGCAAGTCTTGCTTTGCACTGCTTGCCTTTACTTATGCATAAAAATATTTAAAGTCAGCTGCTTCAAGCTAATTAATTTGAACATCAATTTTATAATTGAGTGGAGGAAATAGCTAAGCAGGGGCGTTGAATAGATGAAAAGGAAACTGTCCGGAAGAAACGGCGTCACCGGACTTTTTGGGACAAGCGGAATCCGCGGCGTGGTGAACAAGGACCACTATCCTGACTTTTACCTCAGGATGGGCCTGATATTCGGGATCGCCATAAGGGACAAGAAAATCGCAATGGCTGCGGATGGGAGGGTAACTATGCACATGGTGAAGAACGCCATTACAAGCGGACTGAACGCGACAGGGCACGACATAGTGGAGATAGGGATACTGCCTACGCCTGCGCTCCAGTACTACTGCAAGAACAAGAAGATTCCGGGAGTGATGGTGACCGCTTCCCACAACCCTGCGGAATACAACGGTATCAAGCTGGTCATGGAAAACGGTCTGGACGTCTACAGGGAAGAGCACAGCATGATTGAGGAGATGCACTGGCTCATCTCCACCAACAGGAAAGCCAGGGACGGGAATCCTGTAATAAAGTACGCGCCTTGGAACGCTGTTGGAAAGATAGAGTATGACGGCGGGGGAAGGGGGATGTACATAAACGGCATCGCCAAGCTGGTGGACACCGGAAAAATAAAGAGAGCCAGGTTGAGGATCCTGTTCGACTGCGTGAACGGGTCGACCACCCAGACCGCGCCCTACCTGCTCAACAAGCTGGGGGCCAACGTAGTCCCATTGAATGAGGACCTGGACGGAAGTTTTCCTGCGCATCCGCCAGAGCCCACGATGGCAAACATAAAGGGAACCGTTGAGAGGGTCAGGGAAAGCGGGGTTGATTTCGGAGTGGTGTTTGACAGCGATGGGGACCGTTCGGTGTTCATCTCGCCTGAAGGCCGATATCTGGATGGCAACTACTCCATGCCGATGATAGTGAAAAGCAGACTAAGAAAGGGCGATTCTGTTGTTGCGCCGGTAAACACCGCGGACAGCTTGCGGATTGTGTGCGAAGAGATGGGAATCGATTTTTACAACACAAAAATAGGCGCGCCTAATATAATTAAGGAAATGATAAGGAGAAAGGCAAAAGCCGGGGGGGAGGAGAACGGCGGAATCATATTCGCGCCCCATCAGTACGGAAGGGACGGGGGGATGGCGCTCGCGCTCATTTCTGAAGCAGTGGCAAAGTACGGATTGGATGAGATGGTTGAATCACTGCCGGAAATCCACTACCTTAGGGACAAGGTGCGCAGCAGCCTTGAATTCGCAGAGGTCAGGCGCAGGATGCTTGAGCACAAGCACCTGGAGAAGGACGAGACGGACGGAATCAAGATAATGCTCACGGAAGACGAATGGGTCATGGTCAGAAAGTCAGGAACCGAACCCGTTTACAGAATATACGCCCAGGCAGGAAGCGAGGGCAAAGTCGAATCGTTAATCAAGGGCTACAAGAAGAGCGTATTCGGGGCGTGAACTTTTGCTTCAGCCGTGCATGCTCCTTACGAACCTCCTCCCCGCTTCTCTCTTTTTGATCGCTTCATCCACCGAGTATTTCCTTATCACCATCGACTTTACGCCCTCCGGCTCAGCGTTGCTCTCCTTCGCAATCCTTTCAGCCTGCCTCAGCTTTCCCGCATAGGCGTTGTACGCCGTCGCGGCGGCAGCGAGCGCGTCCCGTTCGTGAAGGTTTGCAAACCTGCGGGCAGTCAGCTCCTTCTTTTTCATCACGCTTATATCGGCCTGCGGCAAGAAGAGCACAGCGTCGAAGATCGCCGCGAGCTTTTCAACCAGCGAATCCGGGCTCTTCTTGTCCGCCGCTATTATTACAGGCGAGCCTGCCTCCCTTATCGTGTCCACGAACCATTCGAGGCCTGCGAACCTCCCTGTGGCGAGCTTCGACACCTTCCCGTCTAGGTCTAGGCACGCTACCGCTGCCGTTTTCCCAGTGTCAATCCCCACTATCAGGTGTTTCAACAGATCAGCACAATGTCGAGTTGGCGTAGCAGAGCGCCTGCTTCGCAGTCTGCGGCAGCGCGAGGTACTGGCAGTCGACCACGGCTTCCGGAGTCTGCGTTATGTTGTAGTACTGCGCCAGCAAAGCCTGGGAATTTATCGCTTGCGTGGCCGAGTCCAGGCAGGCGTTGAGCTGCGTGAAGTTTAGGCTGGCGGCCCGGGCAGAGTTGTTGAGATCCGTCTGCGGGACGTAGGCTCCCGAGTAATAGCCATTCAGATCAGAGACGAATCCTGCGAAGTTCTTCTGCTTGGAAGCGCAGAACGTGTATCTCGAGAGCTGGAGCGCATTGAACAGGCTCGTTGAGGATGCGACCCTCTGCGTGTCCTGACCCACGATTATCTTTATCGTCAGGTTTGCCCTGCTGCCATAAAGCTGCTCGATTGTGCTCGCGTTCTCAAGGCTCTTGACAGCTCCGAAAGCATAAGGGTCTATGAACCAGTAGAGATTCATTGGCGATCTTGCCAGGCAGGGGGCTTTCCCTGCCAGCTTCACCACCCCGAGGGAGACGACGCTGTTGTTCGATATCCTTGAAGGCTTGACCGTCTGGAGCAGCGGGGTTATCTCGGACGTGTTAAGGTCGCTTATCAGGATAGCGAATGTGAATCCGATGTTGCTGACGAAATTCTTTGCCGGCAGGAAGACGTACCATGATTTGCTGGCAGGGAGGTAGCTCACGTTCATCGCGCTTGAGTTGGAGATGAAAGGAAGCAGTGAAAGGGAGCTGTTTATCCCGCCGTAGCTGGCGAGAACCTGCTCCGCGAGAAGTCCTATCTGCGCTGCCGTATGCTTTGGACCAGGGCAGCTTCCTCCAGCGGAGCTGTTCGTGCAGTTGGAGGTGCTGTTTGAGGTGATGAGTATCGGCTTGCCATAAGAGACCACCAGCAGAAGGAGGAAGAGCAGCACCACCGCCACCGCGAGCGACAGGTGGAGGCTGTCAAGCCCCCCGTACCTGCCCAGCGGCTTGATGATCATTCCCGGTTCCGCTTTTTTCCCTGCTTTCATAGAATCATTTCTAAGATATCTTGCAGGCCGGTATTATAAATATGGCATTTGCGATCGGGCAGACCGAGATAATAGAAGCGTTATTTGGCAAGCTGATAAAATGAAGCAATAGAGGATGGCAAAGGAGCGAAAACGCTTTTCAAGTCAAAACTTAAATAGACTCGAAGGGAATTGGCAAGTGCATATTGAGGGATGGCCATTACCAGAAACAGAAAGCCGCCGATAGCCAGAGGGCTTTGCCCTTCAGAGCCATACGGCATCGTTTTGGTGCCGGGGTTTGCCGAGTGACTCTCCGTATGCATAAAACGACTATTCTAGAGAGGTAAGAAAATGTTGCCGAAGAATTTTTTGTATGGAGCCGGATTAAGCGACTACCAACACTTCGGCCGCAGCAGATGCGATTGGCCTGCGATAGATGGCGCAAAGCACAGGGAGCTCTATGAAAAGGACTTTGAACTGATCAGGGAGCTCGGATTTTCTGCCTTCAGAACCGCCGTGGAATGGTCAAGGATCGAGCCTGAGAAAGGCGCGATTGACATGAGCTCTCTGGATTTTTACCATGACTACTTTGAAAAACTCAGGGCCGGGAAGGTAAAGATATTTGTCACTCTTCACCACTTCACAAATCCGGCATGGATACACGAAGATGGCGGTTGGGCATCGAAAGAGACGGTCGACAAATTCACTGATTATGCGAAACTGGTCAGCAGCGAGTTCAGGAACTACATCGACTACTATCTGGTTTTTAATGAGCCTACAGGCTACCTGACGGCCTCCTATATTGC
>CAZXIK010000069.1:0-4594 GCA_964640735.1 Microcaldota archaeon
AAGGGGATTATTAATGGTTGCGGACGTGTTTGTTTTTGCGATGCCAATGTTTCTAGCAAATCTATAAATACCTACTCAGGCAATATTGTTTGAAAAACAAGTGATGAGATGATAACAGGAATCGGAATAAGCGATGTGGAAGCCCACAGGCCAGTTGCAGATCCCATAACGAACATGAAGTTCAACATTAACTTCGACAACGTTAAGGTGAACGGGGAGAACGTCGAGGTCGCTTACTCATTCACGACTGTTTATGAGGGCGGGATGAAGGCGGAGAAGACCGTCGGTGACCTCAAGATAAAGGGAACAGTGATGGCAAAAGAAGACAAGCAGATGCTTGCCGAGATAAGCCAGACCTGGAAGGACAAGAAGACGCTCCCTCTGAGGTTCGCCGAGGACGTGATAAATATCCTTAACTTCGAGTGCGCATCAAGGGGCACGCTGCTCGCCTGGTCGATTGGCGTAATCGCCCCGCTGCCGCTTACAAGGGCAAAGCTGGAGGAAAGGCCAGTGAAGTAAAAGCCGCAAAGCCTTTTGCCAGCCATCAGCCAGCCATCAGCCAGTGCCGGATGCCCGCAAGCTTGCTATTTGTGAGAGTACATGGGGGAAGTCGAGCTGGAGGGAATGATGCTTGACGTTAGCTACGTCATGAAAGGCGAACGCGGCATAATCAGGTTTGCTTTCAAGACGAAGGGCAGAGCCTACAACCTCCTCGACCCAAGCTTCTACCCGTACTTCTACCTCGCCCCTCTGAACGACAGCGTCACAAAGAAGGCGCTCCTCGGAATGAAGGCTATATCAAAGGAGAACAAGGAGATAGGAGTGCGCGCAGTCGAGGAGGAGAAGAGGCTCGTGGGCCGCGATGAGCGGAAGGTCTTCAAGATAATCCTCGAAAGCCCAAGGGACGTGCCGAAGATGAGCGAGACCTTCGCGGAGCTCGGTACCTGCTACGAATCGGACATCGTCTTCTGGAAGAGATACTTGATCGACAAGGCCATCTCTCCATTTTCCGTGGCAAAGGTTTTTGCGCACGATGATGGAGGAGAACTGATCGTTGACAGGATAGAAAGCAAGGATGAAATATCCAAGATCCCGCTGACCTACCTGAGCTTCGACATAGAGACCTACAACCCCAAGGGTATGCCCAACATGGCCAAGGATCCCGTGATCATGATCAGCTACACCGATGGGAAGGAAAGGAAGGTGCTGACGACCAAGAAGATAGACAAGCCATTTGTCTCGACTCTCAAGAGCGAGAAGGAGATGCTGCAGGCATTTGTTGAGGCAGTTCAAAAGATCGACCCCGATGTGGTGACCGGATACAACTCATCGGTTTATGACATTCCTTATCTGATGAAGCGCTGCGAGGTCCACAAGCTGGAGCTCAATATAGGCAGATACGAGGGTGGAGAAGCAAAGAGGGAGCACCACGGCCTCATAGAGGCCGTGAGGATACCCGGAAGGATAAACTTCGACCTCTACAACGTCGCAAAATTCGTTGCGGTCGTGGGAGCATCGGAGAAGGTCATAAAGGTGGACAGCTTCAAGCTTCCGGAAGTGTATCGCGCCATAACAGGCAGCGAAAAGAAGATGGTCGACAAGGGAAGCATATGGGAGCAGTGGGACAGGGGCGGGAGCGACATCGAGGAGCTCGCAGAATACTCGCTCGCCGACTCTCTCGCGGTCGAGGAGCTCTACAAATTCTTCCTTCCGATAGAGGTCGAGATGTCGAACGTCTCAAAGACAACGCTCGGAGAGGCCAGCATATCTACCACGAGCCAGCTTGTAGAGTTCATGCTCATGGGTTACGCATGCAAGCGCAACCAGATGATCCCCAACAAGCCGAACGACGCGGAGATAGCGATAAGGCTGGCAAACCCCTACGAGGGGGCGTATGTCAAAACCCCAGATGCAGGGATATACGAGAACATGGCGGTGTTCGACTTCCGCGGCCTGTATCCTTCGATCATAATCGCCCACAACATAGATCCGTCGACAATCTGCGCCGATTGCGGGGAATATTTCGAGTCCCCGAACGGCATAAAGTTCAGAAAGGACAGGACCGGCCTCATGCCGCACCTGCTGAAGATGCTCATAGACGAAAGGAGCGAGGTGAAGAAGGCCTACAAGAGGAACCCCGACAGCAAGGCGCTCGGAGCGAGGTCAACAGCGCTGAAGATACTAGCAAACGCATTCTACGGCTACCTCGGATACGCGCGTTCAAGATGGTACTCGAGGGAAGCCGCATCAAGCATAACGGCATTCGCAAGGCAGTTCATAATGAGCACGATAGAGCATGCGGAGAAAGCGGGCTTCAAGGCGCTCTATTCAGACACGGATTCGGTCTTCCTGCTGATGGGTGGCAAAAGCAAGAAGGACGCCGAGGAATTCATGAGAAACTTCAACAAGTCTCTTCCAAACACCATGGAGCTGGAGCTCGAGGACTTCTACACAAGAGGCGTTTTCGTCGGCAAACGGGGCACCGAAGGAGGCGCCAAGAAGAAATACGCGCTTCTCTCCGAATCAGGCAGGATAAAGATCAAAGGGTTCGAGCTTGTGAGGAGAGACTGGGCGTGGGTCGCAAGGGAGACCCAGCGCGCGGTGCTCGAGGCGATACTGAAGGAGGGCAGCAAGGAGAAGGCCGTGAGGATAGTGAAGACGAAGATAGCAGAGCTGAGGGATGGAAAGACCCCGATAAAGGATCTCGTGATCCGCACGCAGCTGCGGAAAGGGATAGGCTGCTATGATGTCAAATCGCCGGAGCTTTCCGCGGCGCAGAAAGCGATAAAGAAGGGGATAAAGAGCAGGGACGAACTCGAGAACTCTGCGATAGGCTACGTGATAACTAGGCACGGCAGCAGCATATCCGAGAAGGCTGAGGTCGAGGAGGCCGCCGAGGACTACGACCCGGACTACTACATCAACCACCAGCTGATACCGGCTACATTAAAGATTCTGAAGGAGCTAGGGATAAACGGAGAGGAGCTAAGCGGAAGCGGCTCTCAGAAGAGGCTCTAGGGATTTTATGGCGGATTACGACTACGAGAAGCTTAAGGAAGTGGGCAAGGTTTCATACGAAGCGCTGCACTATGCGAAAGGGCTGGTAAAGCCAGGAGCGAGGATACTCGATGTTTGCGAAAGGGCAGAGGAGTTCATAAGATCGAAAGGAATGGAACCTGCTTTTCCTGTGAACATATCGATCAATGCAAACGCGGCCCACTACACGGCTTCGATGGGCGACCCCACCGTCTTTTCAGACAAGGATCTCGTGAAGGTCGATCTGGGTGCAAGGAAGGATGATATTCTCGGAGACTGCGCTGCGTGCGTCGACCTCTCCGGGAAATACTCAAAGCTAGTGGAAGTCGCAGAAAGCTCGCTTGAAGCGGCGCTGAGCATTGTCAAGGCTGGCACAAAACTTAATTCGATAGGCAAGGAAGTAGAAAACATATCCAAGAAGCACAACTTCAATCCTATAAGGAATCTCGGCGGGCACGCGATAGAGAAAGAAGAGCTCCACGCCTCGATATTCATACCTAATTTCGACAACGGAGACACGACAGAGTTGCAGGAGGGCCAGGTCATAGCTGTCGAAACCTTCATCACTGACGGTTCAGGCTACGTGGTCGATGGAGACGCTCTGCAAATATTCCAGAAGACCGGGGAGGCAAACCCCAGATTGGAAGGTTCAAGGAAGATTGCAGCAAGCATCGACAATAAATACGCGACATATCCTTTCGCTATAAGGTGGCTTTCCAAGGAGTTCGGTTCGGAGTTCGCAATAAGGAGAGCGCTCAATGAGCTCAGCTCTTTCGGAGTGATAGAGTCCTTCCCTACGCTTGTGGAACGATCGAAAGGAATTGTGGCGCAGGCAGAGAAGGAAGTTATAGTGGAGAATGATTCCTGCGCTGTTGTCACAAAGTAGTTTCAGAGAGCCGGCGTGTCTACAGGCATGCCCATTATTACAAGCAGTTCATTCAGTGCGGCAGGCAGCTGTGCGACATCGTCCTCGTCTGTGAAATGTCCCTTTTTCGAGTCAAGCACAAGCTTCGCGCGGAGCCTGTCTCCGAGCAGCCGCGCATCGCTTTCTGGCACGTAGGGATCGTCATCAGAGTATACTGCTGTGAAAAAGTCGCAGTGAGAGTTCACCTCGGCCCAATCAATAGGAGTCTCGATCCAGGGCTTTGCTATCGGCTTCTCCTCCTCGCTCAAGTTTCTCAGGGTCATCCATCCGGCTACGAGCACAACGCCTCCGACCTTTTTGCCCGCGGGCAGGCTCTCCAAGTATCTAAGTATTGTCTGGCAGCCTATGCTGTGGCCTACAAAATAAGTGTCCTGGTCTGGCTCTTTTACCAAGTCATTCAGAAAAGGAATCCACCTGCCCATCACAGGTTCGTCCGTGCCAGGCATGTCTGGCACGATCACTGTAGCGCCCCTCCTTTTCATCTCATGCGCAAGCCATGGGAGCCAGTCGCTTTCAGAATTCCCACCCCATCCGTGCACTATCACTACTCTAGCTATTCAACGCACCACCCAATCCCTACGATCTTCGTTTTTCCAATCAAATCAGGAAAACATCAGATTTAAATCTTAAAAG
>CAZXIK010000070.1:0-4574 GCA_964640735.1 Microcaldota archaeon
TTCTTCTTGTGCTCGAATATCGGGGTATTTGAATCGGGATTGACCAGCCCGGCATTGCCCGTGCTCTTTGTCTTGTACTTCTTCGCAGTAGATGAATTGTGAAGGTAGTTTTTCAGCACACCATCTTGTATTATCGGCGTCCTTTGTGTCGGATAACCTTCATCATCGAAAGGTCTCGCATCCACTGCTCCTCTCATGTTGCCGTCATCGAAAAGGCTGATGTTTTTGTTCGCCACAACCTTGTTCAGCTTGTCAGAGAACATGGTTCCCGTTTCCACATTGCCCATCGCGGCCATCGCATCTATCTGTGATATGAGGCTTCCTCCTGGCGCCGGCATGAATATTATGTCGTAGGTTCCAGGCTCTATTCTGCTTCTGCCGCTTATCTGATTTATCAGCCTCATGCTGTCTTCGCCGAACTTTTCAGGGCTAATTTCCTTCAGGTCTCCCGCCACAATCGAATTCTGGAATGAGGTGACCTTGTTGAAGACACGCAGCGATATCCTTGCCATTGTGCTCTTCCATTGCAGGTCGACGTTCTTGCTTGTCGCCATCTGCCTGTTTGCATAGTCTATGAAAACCGTTCCCGCAACGTTCGTCGCTCCCGACTCCACAGCGGCATCTATGCAGTCGCTTGCTATGCGGGAGATGGTGTCTGTCGTATAGTTTTCTATCTTTCTGTCGTATCCATTTCCTTTTGCATATTTGAATGGCCCTTCGGCTATTCCATAGTAGTCATCTTTTGGGACGACGTAGCTCATCGAACCTTTTGCCCTACCCATCGCGTCTGCCACGCTCTTCTTATCAGAAGTCTCTATGTTGGTGAAGAACACCTTCTTCTCCTTGGAAACGAACAGGCTTCCAGACTCATTGAACTCATTCACTATCGAGTCGATTTTCGAGTTTGTTATCTTCAGGTAGCTGCCCGAACCCGAGTGGAAGTTCACCACGCTCTCCTCAAATCCATTCTTCACGGCAAGGTTTACGGTATCTAACGCCAATCCCATAGAATCACTTGAACCTCAACAGTGCCGATGCCCCTCCTGTAGTGACCGGAACCCCCTGCATCGGTTCTCCCTTTCCGCATGTCGCAGCATATTTATCGAAGTCGTTCCCTACGAGCTTGACAGCATGCCAGAAGTCCATCGTATAAGCCTCTATCTTGTAGTTCTTTACCGGTTCGGCCAAGCTTCCATTCTTTATGAAGTAGGCCTCGTTTCCTGCGTATCTCGCAAAACTCCTCGTGTCGTCTATGTTCCACTCTGTACTGTTGAAACTCTTGACATAAATGCCGTTCTTCGCCTCTGATATAAGCTCATCAAAAGTCGCTGTTCCGGGCTTCAGGTAGGTGTTTGCCATCCTGACGATGGGCTCGTTGGAATATGAGTCGCTCCTGCTCGCTCCGTTGCTGTTTCTGCGCAGCACGTGAGCATATTCCCTGTTCATCAAAAGCTCTTTCACCGCCCCGTTTTCAACTATGAATCGTGGCCTGGCTTTAATCCCTTCTTCATCATAAAGATAGAATCCGTTCGAATTCCTCATAGTCGGGTCATCCACTATGTTCACAGCCTCGCTTCCTATCTGGATAGATGTTTTGTCTTTGGAGATATAGCTCGTTCCTGCCTGTGCGGCCTCCCTTCCGAAGACCCTGTCCGCCTCAGCCGGATGCCCTACGCTCTCATGTGCAGCTATCCCGCTTATCTCTGGCGATATCACGACGTTCTTTATTGCAGCCATATCGCCGCCGCTGAGCGTCTTCCCCTTTTCCATCACCTTGTAGAGGCTCTTGCTTGACTCCAGAAGGCCGTCTGCTATCTTCCTGGAGTCAAATGTCTCGTAGCCGCCGGTGCTGCCCAGCTGTGTCCTGCTGTCCCTGCTTTCCTTTCCGTTAGACAGGGTTATCGCGAAATAGGAAGAGGTGCTCGGCACATTGCTTGCGATCTTCGCGCCATCAGAGTTGACGTAGTAGGCAATGGTCCTTCCGAGCCCCGCATACATGCTCCTGTACTTCACGAACTTCAGCGCTCCGACCTCCTTGTCTATCTCTATCAGGTCCTTGAGCATGTTAGCGCTGTCTATGCTCTTCTTCTCGTCGACCTTGTAGTTGGCCTTCTCCGGCTTTTCCTGCGACATCTTCGTGTCGATTCCTGGGAAGATCCTGAATCTGGAGATGAGCTGGCCTATGCTCTTCTTTTCCAGCTTGTTGGTTGAAATGGTGTAAAGCCTGCCTCCCTTGATCAGCCTTATCCTCAACCCGCTGTACTCGGCGTAAGCGCTGCCGTTCACCCTGCCCTGCTCGATCGCGTATGACTTAGAGTATCCGTTCTCCAAGTAAGACTCGGCATACTCCGCTCCAAGTTTGCTTGCAAGAGTGAGTGCGTAATCGGCTTCCTGTACGCCCTTCATCAGCTCAACCGAACAGGCTTGCCAATCCGCTTGCCGCTTCCTCTTCGCTCTTCTTCTCCTCGGCTTCGTCCTTCTTCTTCTCGCCAGCCCCAGCTGCGGCAGCAGCGGGTGCAGGTGCGGCGCTAGCCATCTGCATGGTCTGTGCGTTCTTTATCACGTCCTTTATGTTCACGCCCTTCAGCGCGCCCACGACAGACTTTGCCATGGCCTCGTCAGGCTCCTTGCCCGCAGCCTTGACTACGCTCTTTATGTTCTCCTCATTCACTTCCTTTCCAGCTGCATCGAGCAAGAGTGCAGCGTATATGTATTCCATCATTTCACCTACTTAGCATCAACATCCGCCTTGCCTGCGAGCGAGACGGCTCCAATGGCCGCGTTCGCGACAAGCATCTTGACAATCTCACGCTCCGGTATCTTCGCATCAATCCCGAGCGCCATCGCGCCCCTGTAGGCGCGCATTATGAGCACGTTCGCGTTGTACCTTGTGACCATTCCCATTTCCAAGCTTAGCGCGTAAGCCTCCGAAAAGTCTTTCAATATCTCTTTTGTGACAAACTCATTGTCGATTCCGAGAGCCATCTCGTTGAACAGCAACCCGCCCGATAGCGCGACATTCAGCTTCGGGGCGATCTCGAATGGTTTTATCTCGAGTATCTTGAGCGCGTTCGCTACAGCGGCGCTTATTTTCTTTCCGCTCTCAACAATGACCTTCTTCTTCGCTATTACGACTTTGCCCTTCTGGATCTGGACGTCTATTCCCGCGCTCTTCAGCTCAGTGACGGTTTGCCCCGGAGCCACGCTCGTTTCACCGGGCTCAATCTCGATGTCCTTCGGCGCGACCTGGTTCGGCTTCGCCCCAAGCTTCAGCCTGTTGCCGTTGATTATCCTGTAAAGCTCGGATGGTTCCTTGTTTGAGACCACGACCGCGAAGTTCTTGCTCAGATTCTTCTCAAGATGCGCCAGCTTTTCCTTTCCGAGCGCCCTAGTAAGCAGTGTCTTTCTTGCGATTATGACCTTCGAGTCAGGCTTCAGCTGGTTCCTGACCTTCTGGAGGAGCCTGTCAGGCACGCCGTCTATCGGCATGACTGCAGTGGTCTTGTAGCCGGAGATCTCCTTCTGGAGCTTCTTTACGTACTCGACCTTTTGCGCTTTCAGCATCGTCATAATCACACCAGTTTTAGGGGCTCGCTCATGCTAAGCTTAACGTAAACGGACCTCACCCTATTGGATCCAAGAGCTTTGTCTATGCTGGAGAGGACCTCATTGATGTTCTCGTATATCTTCTTGGCTTCCATCTTCTCGCTTCCTACCACGCAGTGTATGGTCGGGAGGAATTTCCCCTTGTTCTTTATCGAAATCCTCTTTGTCATCTCAGCGGAAATCCTTGCAAGCTCCTGCGGATTCATTACGGGGCGTGGCATCTTGTTCCTTGGGCCCAGGAAAGGGCCGAGGTATCTTGCTATGCTGGGCATCAGGTTCGGCTGCGAAATCAGGTCGTACCTGAGCAGCGAGTTCATCCTTTCCTTGTCTGTTGCAATCGTGGGCAGCGAGGCGCCGTCTATTGTCTCTATTCCATTCTTGCTTGCGCTATCCAAAAAGTTCTTGTCAGTAGCAAAAATCGCTATCTTGTTGGTCTTGCCCTTTCCGTTCGGCAGGACAACATCCAGGTTCAGCCTGTTCGCCTGCTTGGAGAAATCTATGTTCTTGAAGTTAATCGCCAGTTCGACGCTCTGCTCGAACTTTCGCTGGTTCCTATTCTCCCCTATGAACTTCTCGAACTCGTTGAACTTCTCTTCCTGCATACGATTCCCTCCTGCAAAATTGCAGTGCTTGCGGGAGAACAAGTGGCAATATGTTGCAGTTTAAAGTATAAATAGCTTTCTTTAAAAGCGGCAGGCAAAATCCGTTCTCCCGACGCTTTCCAGAACAAAGATTTAAATAGGTTTTCGACGAATAACTAAATGTTTAAGGGGGCACGTTTCCTAAAATGCATGCCTCTACTTTTACGTATTAAAGTAACATTTATCGGTAGATTGGTATGGCAGAAAAACCACACATGAATCTGATCTTCATAGGTCACGTCGACCACGGCAAGTCGACAACGGTAGGAAGGCTGATGTACGCAGCTGGGGCTGTCAGCGAACAGGAGCTCAACAAGCTCAAGGAGG
>CAZXIK010000071.1:0-4551 GCA_964640735.1 Microcaldota archaeon
GGTCGAGGAGTTGCTGACAAAGAGCTGCACCCCCTCTACCACGTGCACGGCTGTCGAGTTCCTTAAGAATAAAGTTGTGGAAAGATATGTCGCGTTGAAGTAGGCGCGCACCTGAAGTGGCGCAAACATCATCGCAAAAAGGAACACGGAGAGCAGCAGCGACCTATTCATTTTGTTTCAGAGTAAGTTTAGAAAACAAAGTATAAAATCCTATAGTTCGCTCTCTCGGCGGCTCCGGTTCCGCACACTACCGATTTCAAGTAACCGGTCGCCATGTGCTTTTTGGGATAAGGCTCATGGCAACGATTAGATATAATTAAAAGCTTTTCAGACCAAATAGATTCACTGGCGTGTTCTACATGGCAGAAAAAAGCAAGCTACTTGCAGTTATAAGAGTCCGCGGGCGCGTTAAGGTGAGGCAGAGCATAGCGGAGACGCTAAACAGGCTCAACCTGAAGAGGGTCAACAACCTCGTGCTTGTCAACTCGGGAGATCCGTCCAGGCTCGGCATGGTCCAGAAGTGCAAGGACTTCGTGACCTTCGGCGAGATAGAGAAAGAGCCGCTCTCGAAGCTGCTCGGCTCCAAGGGACTCAAGATCGACGAAGCCGCTGTCTCCTCTCTTGTTTCAGGGGCGAAGTCCCCGAAGGACCTTAAGATAGCGATGCCGCTTAGGATGCATCCGCCCGCGCACGGCTACGAAGGCATAAAGAAGGACTACAAGAGCGGGGGCAGCCTCGGCTACAGGAGCACGGAGATAAGCAAGCTGGTAATGAGGATGCTGTGATATTCATGGTTTTGAGGATAAAGAAGAAGAGGAAGTATTTCGGTTCAAGGAGTTGGGGGGCCGGCAACATAAAGAACCACAGGGGAGCCGGTGAGCGCGGAGGTGTCGGTCGCGGAGGCAGGAAGCACAAGATGACCTACCTGCTCGTCTACGACAGGGATAGCCTCTACCGCAAGGGATTCGCGCCGCGGAGGAGAAGCAAACCTGAGGTGATAGACCTCGATGGCGTCTCCAAAAAAGCGTCCGCGATGGAGGAGAGAATGCCCACGCTCGAACTGAGCGGCTACAAGGTCCTGGGGAACGGCAGGCTTGCCAAGCCGGTTATTGTTAAGGCCGAAGGTTTTTCCAAAAGCGCCGAGAAGAAGATAAGGGATGCTGGAGGGGAAGCTGTAAGGCTCTGAGTGTTTTTTGATGCGTCATTTGAACATTGCCTTCTATTCCGATACCTACAGGCCCGCATTTGACGGCGCAGTGAACTCGATGCTTGACTTCAAGCGCGAGCTCGAGAAGAGGGGGCACAAGGTATACATTATCGCAAGCGCGACAAGGCAGGACAAGAAGAAGTACTCGGCGCCAGACGTTTTTCTGCATACCGGGCTGAAGTTCAGGCCGTATCCGCAATACAGCGTCGCCCTTTTCCCGTACTACTCCACGCTTAAGCTTAGGAAACTCGACATTGACCTGATACACGCGCAGACGCCGTTTGTTATGGGTTTCAACGGGCTGCTGGCTGCAAAGTTCGGCAGATACCCCCTGGTCGGGACGTTCCATACGCTCATCAACAGCAAGTCGCTGGACCACTACTATCCTAAAAACAGGGTGCTGAAAAGATTCTTCGCAAAGTCTGTCTGGAAGTACACGAAATTCTTCTATAGATCGTGTGATGTGACGATCGCTCCTTCAGACGCCATCGCCTACATGCTGAGGAAGCACAAGATAAGCAATGTGCAGGTTGTCCCGAGCGGCGTCAACATACGAAGGTTCAACGGGAGGGTAAGCGGAGAAAAATTCAGAAGGGAGTTCAACGTCAAAGGGAAGGAGAAGATAGTCCTGTATCTGGGGAGGATCAGCAAGGAAAAGAAGCTGGAAGTTTTCCTAAGGGCGGCAAAACAGCTGATCAAAAAAAGGAACGATCTTAAGTTTGTGGTTGCAGGTTCAGGCCCGGCGCTCTCGGAATACATGAGATTCTCGAAAAAGCTTGGGCTGAGCGGCGGCGTAAGCTTTCCGGGCTTCATAAAGAACGAGGACCTTCCTTCACTCTACGCGGCGAGCGATGTCTTCTGCTTCCCCTCCACTTTCGAAACCCAGGGAATGGTGGCGCTAGAGGCGATGGCCTGCGGCAAGCCTGTCGTCGGCGCGAACTCGCTCGGGCTCAGCGACCTGCTCGATGGGAAGAACGGCGAGAAGTTCAGGGCCGGCGACCATCTCGGCTGCGCGCAAAAGATAGAGAAGGTATTAAATAGCTACGATTCTTATAAGAAGAACGCGATTAAAACAGCAAGGGACTACTCTACGGAGAAGGCCACGGACAGGCTTCTGAATATCTATGAATTTTTGGTTTCTAAGCAGGCGGTTTACTGACGGAATCTGATGGGAAAATCACTGAAAACAATTCCAGCGGCGACATGAGGGGTGCTAAAGACAAATCATCTGAGCCGAAGGGCGTCCAGGACCTCAAGCTTCTGATAGAAGAAGTGAGGAAGAAGAGGTTCCAGCTCGTCGACCAGCTGAGGAGGCTGAGGAGCAAGCTGAACTACAAGCAGGCGGAGCACGCCGCGCTCTCCAAGCTGACAGCGGAGAGCAGGGGGCCAAAGGCTAACGTCGGCAAGCTCAAGAGGCTGAAGAGCAGCATAGAGTTCAGGATAGCTACCGAGGCGAGCACCCTGGGGGCAGAGAGGGAGCTGATAAAGAAGCTGGGCGACATAAACCAGGAGCTCGACGACGCGCTCAAGTCCTACAGGTTCAGGAGAAAGGTCGAGCTGATAGCCAAGGACATGGAGGACATAGGCAAGGCCCTCGAGTCCTACAAGAACCAGATAGGCGACGAAGACAAGAAGCTTGACGAGCTTTACGGCAGGCTCAGGTCCATTACAGGCTGGAAGAAGGGCGGAGACGAGAAGAAGCCGAAGCCCCGCAAGCCTGAGGGACCTTTCGAGGTTAGCCTCGAAGACATTGCCACAATAAAGAACAAGAAAGAAGAATAAAGATAAGAAAAGAAATACGGTGTTTTATTGAAATTAACATTTTTCGGAGCAGCCAGAGAGGTAGGGAGGAGCTGCATAATGGTTGAAAGCAAGCAGGCAAGGATACTGATAGATGCGGGCATCAAGCTCGGCGAGGTAGAGGAACATCCCTTGATTGAGGACGCAAAGCTCAAGGACATAGACGCGATAGTCATATCGCACGCGCACCTCGACCACTGCGGATACCTTGCGCACATCGCATCTAACGGATTCTCGGGACCGATTTACTCGCTCAAGCCCACTCTCGAGCTTGTCAATGTGATAGTCAACGACTACCTGAACATCTCGAAACCAAAGGGCGTCAGCAAGGAGGCACTCGCGAAACTGCCCAAGCGCTACAAGATGGTCGAGTACCATCAGGAGTTCAAGATAAAGGACATGGCGATAAAGCTGGTGCCTGCAGGCCACATACTGGGAAGCGCGATGGTCGAAGCAAGGGAGGGCGACAAGAGACTGCTCTATACCGGAGACATCAACCTGAAAGCCACAAAACTTCTCGACCCGGCATACACGGAGCACCTCAGAGCGGATACGCTCATAACAGAAAGCACGTACGGAGGAAAAGGCGATGCATTCCCTTCCGAGAAGATGGTGCTTGGCGGTTTTGTCGAAAGCCTTAAGGCGACCCTGAACAAAGGGGGCAAGGTGATAATACCCAGCTTCGCTGTAGGCAGGGCGCAGGAAGTCCTTTTCATACTTGACGACTACATGCGCTCGGGAGTGATTCCGAAGGTGCCCATCTTTGTCGATGGGATGATAAACAAGGCTATGCGCATATACAGGCACAATGTGATATTCTGCAAGGACGAGCTGCAGAAAAGGATACTGATGAGCGACGACGATCCTTTCAAGAGCAAGAACTTCCACATAGTGGAGGGCAAAGCGGAGAGAGCAAAAGCGATAAAGGCGGAGGGCGCTGCGATAATCGTCACCACGAGCGGGATGCTCAAGGGCGGGCCAGTGGTGAAATACCTGGAGAAACTTGGCGACAGCTATCAGAACAAGCTCATCATGGTCGGCTATCAGGCGGTCGGCACTCCGGGCAGGGAACTGCTTGATGGAGCCAAAGAGGTGCAGTTCGACGGGAAGAAGATGAAGATCGGTCTCAAGGTCGAGGCGTATCATCTCTCAGCACACGCTGACAAGCCCCAGCTGCTCAGGTTGATAGAGCACGTGCAAGGCTTGAAACATATTTTCATAGTCCACGGCGAAGAGGACAAGCAGAAGGAATTTGCAGACACGCTCAAGAACAAGTACAAGGTCACGCTGCCGGTGCTCAAGGAGGTTTACGAGCTATAGTTCCCTGCCTTTCCCTGTGGCGAAACCATAAAATTCAGCATCGGCTCGGATGAATAGCTCTGGAGTTCCGGATATAGTATCTCAGAGGCGCGAGCGCCCGATCCCTGAATTAATAATTCAAATGCCAAGCGATTTGCAACGATATACTATTTTTCTATCCCCTGACTGCTTTAACTCTGAGGAGCGGGAAATCCCACACTCTTCAGAGGTGGGATGAAAGCGAA
>CAZXIK010000072.1:0-4537 GCA_964640735.1 Microcaldota archaeon
CCGCTCTTCGGAAGGACAAAGAAGAAAATCGAGATCAAAAGATAATCAATCCAGATCCTAACCTGTGGGTATTTATTCTCAAACCTCCTATTATCCCAGGGGTAAAACTTCATAAGGCAGGATAGGCGATATTTTGATAATCCAGAAAGACCTACCAGCGATGGGGGACATAATCCTCGTCAACATAACCAAGATAATGCCCCATGGGGCTTACTGCGAGCTTGTCGAATACAAAGCCGATGCCTACCTTCCGATAAGTGAGGTCGCATCCGGCTGGATAAAGAACATACATGAATTCATAAAAGAAGGCCAGAGAGATGTAGCCAAGGTCGTATTCGTCGATCAGAACCGAAAGGCGCTCGACGTTTCGCTAAAGAAAGTGACAACCAAGGAGAAGAAAGACAAGATTAATGATTACAATCTCGAAAAGCGGGCCGAGAAATTCTTCCAGCAGGCAGTGCAGGCTGCGCACAAGGAAGCAAAGATAGAAGAAATGAAAAAAAAGATAGGCCAGAGCATTCCGACCTATTCAGAACTGCTCGACCAGGTCGTTGCAGGATCAGACCCTGCAGATCTTCTTGATTCAGACGTCAAAAAAGCCTTCCAAGATATAATCGCCAAGAATATAAAACCTAAAGTCTACTCAGTGAGCTACGAACTCGAGCTCAAGGCAGTCAATGGAAAGGGCAATGTCAACATAATGAAAAAAGTTTTTGGGGAGGTTGAGGATATCGGAGTCAATGTTCTCTACGAAGGCGCCCCGCACTACAAACTCTCAGCGGAGGGACCGAACTATCCTGTTGTGGAAGGAAAAATCAAGGAAGCAGAGAAGATATTGAAGAAGTACGAAGCCATGCTGAGCGCAAGCATGACAAAGAAATAGGGCGGCATTTGAATGAGGGAAACAAAGATATACTACAAGAAAGTCAAGCTCAACCGCCCGATACTTTTCGTCGGACTTCCAGGGGTAGGCAGCATAGGAAGCCTTGTTGCAGAGCATCTTAGGACAGAGTTCAAGGCTAAAAAATTCGCCACGCTCTACTCGCCGCACTTTCCGTACCAGATAATAATGCTGAGGAATGGCTCATTCAGGCTTGTAAGCAACAGGTTTTACTTTGCGAGTCCAGGGAGAGGCAAGAATGACATAGTAATCCTGCTCGGAGACGCGCAGCCGCTTACTCCCGAGGGACAGTATGATGTAAATGAGAAGATAGTCGAATTCTTCAAGCAGCTTGGCGGCCAGAGGATATTCACAATTGGAGGCATAGCGCTCGGTGCGCAGTATGTAAAGACTCCGAAGGTTTTTGGTCTTGCCACAAGCCTGCTGATGGTTGACGAAATGAAAAAGCATGGAGTAACCCCTTCGGATGCAACTGGAATGTCGGTGCTAGGCTCTGCGGGAATGATCGTCGCTTTCTCGAAGAAGCACAAGATAGACGCCGCATGCATGATGGGAGAGACCGGCATGCTTGAGGTCGACGCAAACTCCGCGAAGGCGGTCCTGCAGGTCATAGGAAAGATGCTCGGCGTGGACATAAAGCTCGAGAACATCGAGAAGATAAAAGGAGAGACCGAAAAGATGCTAAAGGAAATTGAGGAAGCCGCGAAGGGAATGCAAGCGCCACACCCTGAAACTGGTCCCGAAGGCGGTGCAAGCTACATAAGGTAAAAGCCGGTTTCTTTTGAACGCTTATATTTTTTCTTAGTCTATATTGTGCAGTTTGCGCGCCAGTAGTCTAGTGGTCGGATATGAGCTTCCCAAGCTTAAGA
Organism: Microcaldota archaeon; assembly: GCA_964640735.1. Classification (GTDB taxonomy): domain Archaea; phylum Micrarchaeota; class Micrarchaeia; order Micrarchaeales; family CABMGC01; genus JAJYVH01. Next base: position 1,771 of record CAZXIK010000072.1, read on the forward strand.
CCCGGGTCCGATTCCCGGCTGGCGCATGACGGTTGTCTGATGGAGATAAAGCACGAAGAAGGAAGGTTCTATGCGAAAACCGAACACGGGGCAGCCGAGCTTCTATATAGGAAACTGAGCAGCTCGAGGATCAGCATCTACCGCACCTTCACGCCTCCTGAAGATCGTGGCCGTGGAATAGCCTCCCAGCTTGCCGAAGCGGCGTTCAAGTTTGCTAGGGAAAAGAAGCTTAAAGTGGTTCCGGACTGTCCCTACATCCCCGAATTTCTGGAAAAGCACTCGGAATGGCGGGCTTACGCCACCAATTGAATCAAGATGAAAGCGCATGCCAACGAACCCGCGAGAGAGCAGAAGAAGTTGGAAGTGAACTTGTTGCCTATCCCCCTCTCTTCAAAATAACCCAATACAGAGTCGATTACCTCTCCGAAAATCCCAGAGATCGCTATTATAATAACAAAAAGCGTCGAGTAGCCTATCGACACTACACTCAGGCTAATGAGGAACGACGCTATTAGCGCCGCCGCCAGCCCCAGCATCGTGACGGCGCCGGAGGCTCCCTTCTTCACCCTTTCCAGGGTGAGCAGCATGATCGGTGCACCGTCAAGAGTGCCGACCTCGCTGGCGAACTTGTCCGCCGTTATTGCCGCGACAGCGGCAACGTACGCCGCAACAACAAATTTCTGAGGTACAAGATTCGCAGTTGAGTTGAGAAAATACATGAACGAGACGGCGAGCGGCACCAGCCCGTTAGCCACTACGTTCTTCCAGCCTCTTGTTTTCTCGTAGACCCCAAGGCGCTTCTTTTCAGCTATCCCCATCCTTGTCACGAGCGCCGAGACCGCCAGGAAAAGCAGCATTTCCAGAAGGAAAAACGGCCCGTAGCCCTGGCCGAAAAAGTAGATCAGCACTCCGAAGACAACCGCCAGCAATGCACCCGTTTTGTCGAGAGTAAGAAAGTTCACCATTTTTCATCCTTTTGAAATCTTCCACTATTGTGATAGCTTTTTAAATCTGGACAGCAAATACTGTTCAGGTTCTCGTACATATCCTCTACTGTGGGGAAAAGTATGAAACTGGTCGCCTTGCCAGCGCATGTGAACCATGTGCTGGCCTTTTTTTAATCGGCTCTTCAGTCGAGACTTTGCACGCTAAAGAATAAATACTCATCTTCGGGCGGCACCGTGCCTGGAAACTAAACCCGCCTTACCTTGGCATTGCCCCTTTTAAGCCTGTCGTCAGCCTTTATCGGTGCGGAAACGTCCCTCGCCGCGCTTTTGAGGTCCGGCAGCCCGCCGAGCCTGTCTATGTGCTTCTGGTATTCGACTACCTCCGCCAGGCGGCGTATCCTCCTGGAGTATCTGCCCTCCGGCACCGTCTTATTCCAGGGCTGGTCCCTGATGAAAGCAACCTTTCCCATCTTTATCGCGGCCTCCAGGTTCGGGGTGCCGTCGTCCACTATCTCGTCGTACTTCAGCAGGTCATTCTTCTTCAGCCTTCTTATGTTGACCGATACAAACCCGTCAAACTGCACTCCCTCCCCGTGCAGCCATCCAAGAACGTTCAGAGTATCCTCGGTGTTCTGCCTGCCTGTGGCAACCACCACGTTTCTTCTCTTCCGCATCTCCGCTATGGTCTTGCCCAGATTCGGCTCCATCGCCTCGACCCTCTCTGAATTGAAGCTCCACACGTCGTTGAACAGCACGTACGCCCTTGTCTTCCCCAGTTTTGTGACTATCCAGTTCCAGCTCTTGATATCCTCATGCTCTATCCTTATCTTGTAACGCTCCCAGGCCAGCTCGCGCGTGACCTTGTTGAAGTTGGCCATCACGTCGTCTATGTCCTGCAGTGTGGTCGGTAGCCCTTTTTCCAAGCTCTCCCCCTCGAAGTGAGTACGATCTCCCTCTATTTAAGAATTGGCTTGATGCGCATCTGGTGCTTCCTGCCGTTTTTAGGCACGCCCTTTTTATTGCTGTTTTGAGAAAGCAGTTTTTGGCCGTAAGGTTTAAGCTCGCCGTAGGTTTCTATGTGCTTGAGGTGCTTTACGGCGTCCGAGAGCCTTGATATCCTCCTGGACCTCCTGCCGTCAGGTATGTGAGTGTTCCAGGGCTGGTCCCGCGTAAACACGAACATGCCCCTTGCCATCGCAGCCTCTATGTTCGGGGGCGCGTCATCTATTATGGCGTCATACCTTAGAAAATCATCCTTTTTCATGCTCAGGAGATTCACCGAGGCAAAGCCGTCAAAGCCGATGTTGTGCCTTCCAAGCCACTCAAGGACCCTCAAGGTATCCTTTGTGTTTTGCCTGCCTGTTGCTACAACCACACGTGCGACCTTCCTCATCTCCGCTACAGTTTCCCCTAGGTTCGGTTCAAGCGGTTCAACCCTGCCAGAATTGCTGCTCCATATCTCGTTGAACAGCGTAAGAGCCCTCCTCTTCCCGAGCTTGTTGAAGATCCAACTCCACTTCTTGTAGTACTTCCTCTCCATCTTGACTCCATAGCGCTCCTTCGCCAGTTGGAAAAGGACCTCGCTGAAGTCCGCCAGCACATCGTCTACGTCCAAAAGCACAGTTTTCAAAGTTCTCCCTTGCAAACACTTGGATTCCGCCCTATTTAAAATTTCACTCCAAATCCGTCTTGAAGCAATGCTGCCCCCAAGCTCTCCAAGCGCCTCATCTAATACCCTCGAATGGAAACCCACACCCTTCAGGGATGGGAGGAAATTCGAGCATAGCTATATTAACATTCTCGACGCAATAACTCTGGTT
>CAZXIK010000073.1:0-4533 GCA_964640735.1 Microcaldota archaeon
GGGGGAGGACAACAGCAGGGATGTTTGTACTTTCGGCAGACAAAATGATTCTGACTCCGCATTGTGCTGAACTTTACGGTAGATCCATCCTGCATAGGATTGATCTTGATCACGTAATAGCGCACGAACTTGCACACGGTTATGTTTATTCTTATTTAGGCACAATGTTCAAAAGGGGAAGACTTTGGGAAACCGAGAAAAAGATTAAGGATTTTCTAGGCATTAGAAATGATGATGAGAAGACAATCATGATAAACAAAGCTCTCAAATATTTATGGCTGCCTGAAGAAGAGGAAAAGGAAAAGAAGAATTTTTGGAGACACACAAGAGAATCAGACAAAGTATATTATGCGACTCATGAAGGCGTAGCCGAGGTTGCTGCCGCTTATGCCGTGATGCGAATTTGGGGATCTGGAAGCGGCGAAATAAATAAAGCGCTATTGTTTGAAAAGGTGGTGAATAATGCGCTTGATCATAAGCCAAGGGAAGAACCTGATAGATTTATACATCTCCTCAATCACATGAATAGCATAAACATGTACGTAAGCCCACAAATAATATTGGCGCAGAATTTTGTAAATAATCCAGAGATGAGCGTGAGGGATTTTATAGTTGAGGCCACGCTGAATGGCACAAGAACCGAACTGCTTGGTGAATCCGCCTGGAAGGACAAAGACAAAGAGGTGAACACTCCTGAACACAAAAGGAGGGAAGCATTACGACGGGCATGGGAAGCCGATTTGGAACAACACCGAGCCGAAATAAATACCGCATCGGTAGAGGGCCATACTCAAATGCTTGTAATCAAAGCGGAGGAGCTTATGAATGAGCTTGTGAGGATAAAAAGGGGCACTCCGAAAGAAAAACTTGTAGAGAATCATACGCCAATAAAAGGCAGCTGGACAGAGGACGAGCGCAGGAAGAGGAAATTTGAGGCTTTCCTTAAGGTTCGCAACTAAACTACTTAAGCTTGCTCAACGGATAGGATACGGAAGGTTCGATGTAATCATTATCCTGGAACGGCGCTTCTTTGCCATACCTTACGAAAACGTGCTTCGTGCTTTTGGGCTTGAGGAGCTTGCCTCTCAGGGCCCTTGCTACAATCCTCTTCTTGTCCCAAACCTTATTCTTATCCCAGCTTCTCACAATTATGTCTTCGCTGAAGTAGTCCATCACATTTGCTGGGATGTAGGTGAGCCCCATGCGCTTTAGCACCTGGGTCCTGTGATGCCCATCGATAATTACATACTTTCCCGGAGCCTGCTCGGTGAGCTCATGCACTGCAATGGGGCGCATGAGCACTTTGTCGTTCTTTATCTGGATGTGGAGTTCCTCTCTGTGCTTTACTCTGAACTTTTCATGAGGCATGAGGTCCGCTATCCTTATCTTTTTGATATTTATTTTCCTCATCGTCCGTACCTTTCGGGTCATTACTTTCTCTTAAGCTCTTTGAGGAGAAGCATGACGTTGACACCGGCAACAACGGCAAGCGGGACCGCTGCCACTTCGGGAGTTGATGGGGAGATCGCGACAACGGCTAGCGCTCCGGCAAACGTTCCATGGACAGTCGCCCATACTAAACTCATCTCATTACCTTTTAATATTCAGTTATTATCAAAGATTAAAGGTTATTAACAATTCGTACAAACCTCAAAATAAGGCACCGCCCAAAATAACAGAATTCTCCGTGGTTTTGGACTTAAAATGAATGCGTAAATAGAGGGAGATGCATATATTCTATAGTGAGGAATATGGATGGGGAGAACAAAGGAAGAATTGTGCGCAACAGGGAACTGGACAGGATGCTTCGAGATGCGATAAGTGACGGGGTAGCTGAAATGAAAACCTTTCGGAACGTGGCAGAGCTGCTTCGAATGACGGAAGCGGCTGAAAAAGCAAGAGACGATCGCGGAAGAAAGATATCCGCTTACGCATGAAACCTGAAGCTGATCTCGCAAACCGGCAGATAAGTATCAAAATAACAAAAATTGGCTTGTATTATGCAAAATAAAGGATTGTTTAAATATAAGAAACTGCTTATTTTAAGCTGTGAGAAGATGGGAGAAAAAGCTGCAGCAGCCGAGACGGAAGAGCGCTCGCGTGAGGAGGTCAACTCAATAAAGGCTGGTGCGGGAATGGTGATCGGTGCGTTGGAAAATTATAAGAAACGAAAAGAAGAGGCTCTTAAAAAATCTAGAAGAGTGTAAAAAGGCTGGATTATATGGTAGTTAAAAGATACACGGCGAAGGGTCCTAACACCACTTTCAATGTCAGGATCGAACTGCGGGATGCGGAACCGGAAGAAGCGAAAAAGCTGACAAATGAAGATATTGACATGCTCGCTGCGGTATGGAAAAGCAGGCCGGTTACAAGAAAAGATATAGAAATTGAATCAGGACATGACCAAAAGATGGTTTCTGAGGAGCTTGATAGATTAATGAAGCAAGAGTATGTGGAAACATTCGAGAAGGAGGGGACAGCCTTCTACAAACTCATGGAAAAGGGTCGTTCAGCTGCCATGAACATGCACAAGGCAATAGGCGAGTGAGATGGAACGGAAATCAACTAAGTTTGACGAAAAGGATTACACAGAATATCTCTCAACCCTGATAGATCGGGGGCTTGATCCGGTTAGGGCTTGCATCGACGGACCTGCCATGTTCAGGGGCTCACGAAGGGTAGCGGAAGATTTTAATAGAATCCGCGAGACTTCAAGGAAAACAAGCTAGGGATATATATCTATGAGGCGACAAATATGATAAGACGTGGAAAGATGGCAAAGAAGAGGAACTCTCCTCCCAAGGCTGGCAAAACTAGGCCAGTAGTCAAGAAAATGAGCTTGAAAGCAAAGGCCGCAGGGGCAGAGGCCAGGAAAGCCAACCGCCTAAAGGCACAGAAGAACGCCATGAAAGAGCAGGAAAGGCAGAGGGTCATCAATGCTGAAAACGCCAGGATGAGGGTAGAGGAGTTGCTAGGCAATGGCGTCTTTGCAGAGTACATATCGAAGAACGTGGGCAAGAAGGCGATAAATATAATAAAGACTCTGAATTCGCCGCAGACTGACGAGAAGCTGGCCGCGGATCTCAACCTAAAGATAAATGAGGTAAGGAGGATACTCAATGTGCTGGACAGCTATGGCGTAGCCAGATACAATGCAAACAAAGACAACAAGGGCTGGCTCACATTCGAGTGGTATCTAGATACAGAGAAGCTCTCGGAGCTTCACCAGAATGCCATGACGTCACAGGCAGAAGGTGCCTACAAGTTGCCGGACAATTGCAACGACTTCTTCTTCTGCGGCAAGTGCTATGATGAACAGAAAGTAATACGGCCTTTCGACGCAGCCTTCGAGACCGACTTCAAGTGCGACAACTGCGGCAAGCAGCTCAAGCAGCTGAATAAAGATCAGGCTAGAACGATGTTTGAGCAGAGCAGTGTCGAGCCTAGTGAAGCCGCAGGCGCCTAAGGAAAATAAAGCCGATGCATTAAAACACAAGGATTTATTGGAAATGTGATAACATGGCAGAGGAAAACACCAAGAAAAAGTTCTACGAAGATAAAACAAAGACAAAATTGCAAGAAGCACTTGACAGAAACGCTGAATTAATAGATTATCTGAAAAAACACCCATGGTCCCGTGTGACTGAATTCCAGGGAAAGCTGCCAAGAGAACGCGCATTCAATGTAATAGAGGATTTGGTAGAAGGGGGCCTTGCAGAATATAAGTACATTGCAGTGGGTAATCTTGCAGAAAAGAGATACAAACTAGTAGATGATTTCGAAAACAAGGTAAATGAAGCCTGTGAAAAAGCCAAATACGCAGAGTTGCAGGCTCTTTATGAAAAAAGCAAGGAAGTGCTTGGTTACTTGAGAGAGCGCCCCTGGTCAACCAATACAGACGTTGTACTTGCAAAGGTAAGCCCAGATGTCAAGAGCGAGATAGACTCGCTTGTATTGTTAGGGGAGCTAGAAGACAGGGGGCTTGTGGTAAGCAGGCGTTCCGTTGTCCGCCTTGAGGAAAACCAAGTCTTGGCATTCAAAGAGTACAAGTTGGCAGATGATATTGATGCCAAAGTACATGAGATATGGGAGCCTTTTGTGAAAAGCGTGACCAAACAGGTCATGGACAGAATTTCACTAGAACCTAGAAAAGATTAAGCCTGGAATCTATAATAGAACGGCGTGGGGCGTATAATATGGGGGCTGTCGACCGGAACTGCGAATGCTTTCCGAATAGAAAAAACTCAGATTCAGCTGCAAGAACCGATTTCGGAATTCGGTGAACTCTGCCGCAAAGAAGATAAATTCCAGCAAAAATTCGAGACGTTACACAGTTTAAGCTGGACTGAACAGGAAGCCAGAGCTCTGGAACTAACAGAACAGTATATCAAAACCACAGGCAGATTATATAGGGGAAGGTACTTTGATACTGAAAATGGGATGCTGAATTACGACTACGATCCAGAAACATGGTTAGGTTTCAGAGGAGGTGAGGTTTCAACAGCCAAAAACATAGTCCCTGAGGCCATATTA
>CAZXIK010000074.1:0-4397 GCA_964640735.1 Microcaldota archaeon
CATTCAAATCATCTTGATGGAAAGCCCACAGGCTTTAGCCGTGGGTAGTTTACTTCTTCACCTTCTCGCTCGGCACGATCCACAGGTTCTGCATGCTTATCTTCGGGACCTGGGAGTGCCTGTCATTGTCAAGCTTGTCCAATAGTATTGATATCGCAATTTCTTTTACTATATCGTTCTGTATGTTTGCAAGGTATTTCGACAGGAAGCTTGCGACGAATATCCTCTTCGCCTTGTTCTCATCTATACCTCTCGACATCAAGTAGAACATCGATTCCCTGTCAACAGGCGACGTGGCCGCGCTGTGCGACGCGAATGCGACATCCTTGCAGTCTATCGACATGTCCGGCAGCGGCTGCATCCTCGCCTCGGGGTCCATCACAAGTCCCTTTTCCTCAACATTGGAGTAGGAGCCCTTCGTTCCCTTGGTTACCTTGGCATATCCCTTGAGTATGCAGAAAGATTTTCCCCTGAGCACAGCTCCGGATTTGAGGACGGCCTTGGTGAATTCATTGGAGTTAAGCAGAAAAGCATTTACGTCAAACTTCTGCTCCGCATGCCCGAAGACTATCTCATTCACCAGCAGATTGCTCCCTTTTCCAGCAGCTTCGGCGAAGGTTGTCGATCTTGTGACCTTGCCTCCGTTGTATATTGCATTGAACCTTAGGCTTGAATTGTCTTCTATCGTGGCTTTGTTGAGCGCTCCCACATCTGTGTTATAGTTCTCATTGTGCAGAAGGTTTATCTCGGCCTCCGAGTCCTTGCTCACGTTCACTACGTGAAAAGGAGCCACGACTGATGCTGAGGTGGACGAAGATGCAAACCACTCAAAAAGGCCAAGTTTCGATCCCCTGCCCACATTCACGATTATCTCTATCGGCAAGCTTGCATTGTCTCCAAGAAGCATGAAATTCAGTTTTGCCTCCCTGTTGTCCGGAATCTCCACAATTATTCTGCTCCTGGAGTTTTCTATTATGTATTTCCCAAGCTTTTCCTCTGGCAGGGCATCCGCGTGACCTGCTTTTTGCCCAGGTTTATTGTCAATCACATTGATGAATTCGCTCTTTGTTAAAAAACCATCCTTGCCATTAGACAGGTCGAACCTCAGTCTCGATCCACTGGCTATCTCCCTTTTTAGGGCATCGAATCCGTTAGAAGGCGTTTCCGTTTGCGGGGGAACCTCGAAGTTCAGAGTGTACTTCTTGTAGAGCTCCCGGGTTTCGAAAGGCATAGACCTGTAGCTAGCCACGGCGCCGTCTATTATCCTGTCGTAGCTTTCCAGATAGACCACCTTGATCCCTAGCCGACAGAGCCTGCCATGTCGAGTTTTATCAGCCTCTTCAGCTCGATTGAGTACTCCATCGGCAGGACTTTTGTCAGGTCGTTGAGGAAACCAAGTATTATCATCGCGATGGCATCGCTCTCAGAGATGCCTCTGGACATAAGGTAGAAGACTTCATCCTCGCTTATCTTGCCAACCTTCGCCTCGTGGCTTATCATCGCGTCGTTTCTTTGTATGTCCACGTAAGGATAAGTGTTCGTTTTCGCATTTTCGTCCAGGAGCAGGGCATCGCAGGTCGTGTTCACCTTCGAGTTCTCGGCGTCCTTGCCGACATACACGAGCCCCCTGAAAGTCGTCAGTCCGCTCCCCTTCGAAATGCTCTTAGAAACCATTCTGGAAGTCGTGTTTGGAGCGAAATGGTAGACCTTGCCTCCGGAATCTTGCACCTGGCCTTCCGCCGCTAGCGCAATTGAAAGTATTTCACCCTTGGAGTTTTTGCCTCGCAGATATACGCTCGGGTACTTCATGTTCACTTTGCTGCCGATGTTCGCGTCGATCCATTCGACATGCGCATTCTCATCGGCGTAAGCGCGCTGTGTCACGAGATTGAAGACGTTCTTCGCCCAGTTCTGGATCGTGACGTATCTGATGTGCGCATCCTTGTGCGCAACCATCTCAACAACGGCTGCATGAAGCGAGTTCGCGGAATAGACAGTAGCCGTGCAACCTTCAATGTAGGTCACATCGGCGCCTTCATCTGCGATAATCAGCGTCCTTTCGAACTGACCCGATTTCTCCGCGTTTATCCTGAAATACGCGTTGAGCGGCATCGGAACCTTAACGCCTTTTGGCACGTAGATGAACGATCCGCCGCTCCATACTGCAGAGTTCAGCGCGGCAAACTTATTGTCTGTTGGAGGGATCACGGTTCCAAAGTATTTTTTCATGAGTTCCGGATACTTCTTGACCGCGGTGTCCGTGTCCGTGAATATCACTCCAAGCTTTTCCAGGTCGTTGTTTATTTTAGAGTACACTACTCCTGAATCGAACTGCGCCTCAGCGCCAGCGAAGAATTTCCTCTCGGCTTCCGGGACACCAAGCTTCTCGTATGTCTTTTTTATCTCCTCGGGAACATCCTCCCATTTGGTTGCCTCTTTTGCTTTTGGCATCCTGTAATAGTAGATGTCATCGAAGTTTATCGCGCTAAGGTCGGCTCCCCACTTCGGGACGGGCTTTCCCGTGAACATCTTGTATCCGAGCAGCCTCTTATCAAGCATCCATTCGGGCTCGTTCTTCAGCTTAGATATCTTCCGCACGACTTCCTCGGAGAGCCCCTTCTCAAAATCAACGTATTCCGTTTTGGTCGAGAAACCGTAACGCTCCTTGTAATCCTCAGAAGCCAAAATATCTTGCAGATTTGTTGCCATTGAGCTCATTTTCGGATTTTCCCGATTACTGGAGTTTGCCCGCGTTCTTGACGTAAGAAAATATACAGTGGATGTCCTTCTCCAAGACACAAATGGTGCAGATGCATACGGGTACGTATTCATTGTGCCCCTCCGCAATCTTTTCTATGTAGCTGTCTATCGTACCCTTATTCTTTCCCAGATTCCTTTCGATGGACTTCATTCTCTTAGTTATTTTTGGAGAGTACTTGCCGTTCACGTACTTGCTTACCGCTGCCTGAGCCACGCCGAGGCGTTTGGCAACCTCGCTCTCGCTGAGCTTGTGCTTCCCGACCAGAGTCTTCGCTATGATCACTCTCGCCGCGGGCACGGTCTCGTCAGCTACAACGACGTACTTGCTTGTAATGTCATCCCCCATAAAACAGAGTTATAAAAGATAGGTGCAAACCCATTTATATTACTTAAGTTTCAGCTTCAGGGTTTTGCTGCCCATTCCTGACGATCGTCAGCTTTATCCCGGTTTCCGGTATTTCAATGCTTCCGCTCCCTCTGCTCAGCCTCTTTATGTTCATCGCCCCCTTGACGTCGTTTCCCATCTCCCCAAGATCTATGTTCATCGAGACCTCTCCGAGCTCTGAATTGAGGGCAAGCTTGTTGTTGTGCTTCCACTGCCTGATGAACTCTATTATCTTTTGGGCTTCATCTCCCTGCTTGAGACTCTTCTCATCCACCCACTTCTTGTCGAAAGTAGGCCACGCCGAAACGTGGATCGAGACCTCTTTGTCGAGCTTTCCCCTGAAGAGATTCTGGTAGATCTCTTCGGTAACGAACGGCATGAATGGCGCGAGAAGCTTTAGGATAAGAAGGAATACGTAGCCGAGTGTGGCGTCTGCTGAAGAATCCTTTCCGTATATCCTGTATTTGATGAATTCGAGGTAGTTGTCTGCGAAGAACCAGAAGAACTCCTCTGCGATGCGTTTTGCGCCGGCGTAGTTGAAATCTTCAAAATATTCCGTTGCATCCTTGAGCATCAGGAGGGATCTTGCGGTTATCCACCTGTCGATTTCCTTTGCCTGCGGGTTGCCCTTGAAGTCCTTGCAGTTCAGCTCTATGAACTTCGCCACGTTCCAGAGCTTGTTTACAAGCCTTTGTCCGCTTATCATGTCCTTTTCCTGGAACGAAGCATCCTCTCCAAGATTGGATGAGCCGGCCCAGTATCTGATCGGATCCGCGCCGTATTTTTCCAGCGCCTTCATCGCATCTATTATGTTCCCGAGAGACTTGTGCATCGGCTTGCCCTGCGGGTCGAGCCCGTGCCCTGCTATGGCAGCATCAGCCCACGGAAGTTTCTTTGTGTGAAGATAGCTCTTCACTATGGTTGTGAAAAGCCAGAAAGTGATAATGTCGTGCGCCTGAGGCCTTAGGCTCATCGGGTATATCTTGTCCATGTACTTTTTGTCGGTAGCCCAGTGCCCGTTTATCAGCGGCGTGGTCGACGATGTCGCCCAGGTATCCATTACGTCCTCCTCGGGGATGAAGTCTGCGGAGCCGCACTTCAGGCATCCTGTTTTTGGCTTGTCAACGAGCGGATTGACCGGCAGCTGCTCTTTCTCGGCAAGCTTGACCTCCCCCAGTTTTTGCAATACCAGACCGGAAAGGGTATGCCGAAGAATCTCTGCCTGCTTATGCCCCAGTCCCACTGCAGATTC
>CAZXIK010000075.1:0-4347 GCA_964640735.1 Microcaldota archaeon
GACGTGTTGAGGTCAGGTATCTCTTCGAGGCCGTACGATTATTAAGCTGTTACCACAAAATTAATCTGTGATTCTCTGATCGAAAGCCCCGAGGAGAAGCGAAGGAGGCTGCTGGGCCTTGCGAAGGAGGCGGTCAGCAAGGCATACTCGACCGGCGAGCACTCCATAGCGCAGGCGGTCAACGCGTACAACGAGATCGAGAAGACAAGGAACCTGCTCCACGAGCGAATTGAGGAATGGTACGGAATCTACTTCCCAGAGCTCAGCCTAAGCAGCGCTGAAAAATATACAAAATTCGTGATGCAGGCAGGCAGCAACAAAAAAGCAGTGAGCAAAGAAGCGCTGCACGAGCTTCTCGGGGAGGGCAGCGATTACATCCATGGGAGGATACAGGGCAGCATAGGGCTGGAGCCCGACGAGAGCGAGTTCAAGGCGCTGAGCGCGCTGGCCAGCGCCGAGATGGAGCTCAGGAGGCAGGAGCAGGAGATAGACAAGTACCTGAAGGAGAGCGTGCCGAAGCTCATGCCGAACATAGCCTTCCTTTCCGACTACAAGATGGCCGCTGAGCTGCTGAGCAAGGCCGGGTCGCTCAGCAAGCTCGCAAACATGCCGTCGGGCACGCTGCAGCTGCTGGGCGCAGAGAAGGCGCTCTTCAGGCACCTGCGCTCAGGCGCGAAGCCGCCGAAGTACGGCGTCCTGTTCAAGCTGAAGGAGGTCGTAGAGGCGGACAGGAGGAGCAGGGGGAGGATAGCAAGGCTATTCGCGACAAAACTCAGCATCGCGGCGAGGGCCGACGCGATCTCAAAGAGGTTCATAGGCAAGCAGCTGCGCGAGTCATTGGACGCAAGCCTGAAGAAGATAAAGGAGAAGGAGAGCATGCCGAGACCGGAGAGGTCAGCGCGGTATGAAAATAGACAGGGAAACCAGCAGGAAAGATGGAAAGGCAAGCAGCAGAGATGGCGTGGAGGAAAACGCCGCTAGCTTCAAATTACTATTTAAAAATTCACTCTGCAGAAAAGTTTATAAATTCATAAATTCATAAATTCATAAAATATTGTGGTCAAATGAAGACAATTGCAGTATCAAAAGGGACCTATAAAAAACTGGCAAAATTGAAAGACGAATTTGATACATCCAACATGGATGATGCCCTTGACAAACTTCTCGAGAATTACAAAACGCTTTTAAAACGAATTTCTCTAAGGAAGCTGCTTGAGCTTAACAAAAAGGAGACAAAGATTAGCGTAAAAGAGCTGCTTGAGGAGAGAAGGAGATACGGATGGCCGAGAAATCTGTACTAGACACTTCAATTCTTATCGAAGCAATAGATCATAGGAAGCACCTGGAACTTCTTGACAACGACAACACTATCTCTGTTGTCAGCATATACGAATTCATCAGGCACAAGAAAAGGATGCTCGAAAACAAGCTGCTCTTGGAAAGCTCTTTCACCATAATCGAAATGACAAATCCCGTCCTGCTCAAAGCGGCAGAAATATTCGCGAAGCTGAAGGAGGAGGGGCTGACAGTAAACGAAAATGATATTTACATTGCCTCTGCCGTTCTGGTTTCAGGTTTGAAATTGTATACGAAGGATAAAGATTTCTTGACGATTAAAAAACATTTTCAGAATCTTAAAGTCCAGCTTGTAAGTAATTGACTTAGACTAAAATCATAACAAAAGTCATAGTAAGGGTTAAATATGGTGCCAGAGGAAAAATGATCATGGAGAACAAAAGCAAGAAAGCAACCGTCCGGGTCCGGAAGCAAAGGGCGGCAAAGGAGCAGCCAAAAGAAGAAGCTATCGAGATGGACGGATGTTGCGGCGGGGGAGGCTGCGGCAGCGGATGCGGCGGGCGTTAACGCCGGCATTGCGCATCGCGCTCCTCGCTTTCGGGCCAAAATCGCTTCAGACGGTTTTCATCCACAATCGCATTATTTCAATCCAATTTAAACAGGCTTTAAATACTTTTCATTTTAATTCTAGCCAGAGGAGAGCGCAGACGTTTCCTTGAATAGAGCAGGATCGCGTGGATTCAGCCAAACCCCGAAATGGCGTGGCGCGCATAGAGAGGCAGAGCGTGGTGAGCTTCGGGCAGCTGGTCGCCGCAGGATTCACCAGGAGCGACGTTACAACGATGTTCTCTAACCTGAAGATATTCCCCACTCCGTTCAAGGGGATATACTACGTCCCGCTTGAAGAGGAAAGGAAGGGCACATTCATAGAGAGGCCGCTCATCGCGCTTTATCAGGCTGTGGAGCTTTTCCTCGGAGGGGGCGACTTCTATTTCAGCGGCGAGATATGGGAGACCGTCCCAGGGCTGGCAGGCGGGGCCGCCGACCTCAGCATACACGTGGTCAACAAAAAGGTGTCCCGCAGGATCTCGCTCAGGAACAGGGCCGAGCGCAACGGCGGCAAGGGCAACTGGCGCTCCAGGAAGATGGCAAAGCTGCTCGCGCTGTACGGCAACGAGATAGTCTTCCACAGGTCGAGCGGCATAAACGCGGCCACATCTAACAACGCGCCGTTTGAAAAGGCGGCAAATCTTCAGGACGCTTATGGCAGATCAAGGAGGTTCCAGCTATGGAAGTGAGCGCTGGCACCGGGAACAACGCGAAAGGCGCGAGCCGGCTTCTCGCCAGCGCGGCCTCTATGAGGAACAGCCACGCGCTCGCGCTGCTCGCCGTGGTCACGTTCCTTATGCTTGTTGTGGTGCCTCTCGGGTCCGCCTCGAGCAACTCCACCGCGAACGCCACCACCACTGCAGCGCCGTATTTCTCACTGATGAACGAGTACTCCTCTTCACCGGCGGCCCAGGGGCAATCGGAGCAGCTCACGATCGCGGTCTCCGGGGGCGCCGCCCCATATTCATACACCTTCCTCCTCACCAACGCGCTGACGGGCAACATAGTCTTCTGGTCCACAGCCGCCAGCCTCACGCCATCAAGCTCGGTCTCGTTCGCCCTCCCCGTGGAAGCGAACGACATAGGCGCCCTGGTGTTCAGCGCGAGCGCCGATGACGCCGCCGGCCTCTCGGCCTTCGGGAGCAACATGCTCTTTGTCAGCAGCGCTGTCACTAGCACCGCAACGAGCTCATCCACGACTTCGACCTCGACAACGTCGATATCCACGTCGACGGTCGCGACCACGAGCTCGACAACAATAATGCCCATCCTGAACTACACCCTTGCTTACACGGGAAGCATCGGCACCGCCATAGGCGCGTCGAGCGGGGGCAACATCAGGTTCATAGCGCCCAAATCGACCGCGAAAGCGATAACAATAAACCTCACCGCGGCAAGCCTTATCGTGGGCCTCACAGTATCCGACAGCTCGCAGATCCCCTCGTTTCTCCCGGCTTTCGGCAAGCCATACTATAAATACATACAGATTAACGGGAGCGTGGGGGGAGTCGATGTCGACAATTACGTCAGCAACGCGACCTACAACTTCTCGGTCCCGATCTCCGTTGTGCAGAATAACGGTTTCGGGAAGGACGGAGTCGTGCTGTACAAGTACTTCCCCTCGAGCGGCTCATGGGATCCCCTTCCCACAAGGTTCCTCGGGAGCAACTCGACCAGCTACTTCTACTCCGCTGTCTCCAGCTCGCTCTCGATCTACGTCGTCGGGTTCGGAACCTCGACCAGCTACACCACGGGCGCAAGCACAGCCTCGTCAATAAGTCTTGGCACCGCGTACAACAGCTTCTTCTTCGCTGTTGCCGGGATAGGACTCTTGGCTGGCTCTGGGACCTCATTCACCACCAACTTCGTGAAGATCACGAGCAACATAATCACCAAGACAGGAGGTAGCTCAGCGAGTGATGCGGCGAACGTTGTCGCGATAGGGTACAACAGCTTCCAGATAGGCAGCACCGTACCTTACTCCGGCAACATCGCCCTGCCAACCGGATACACCGATTACAACACGGTCTGGGCAGGCATTTCCGCGAACGTGATATTCAACAACAACGACGTAGTCGCGAAGACGTCCTCCACCTCGGCAACAAACACCCTGAGCTTCAGCGTCAACTTCGCAAACAGCGTAGTCCTTCTGTTTTACGCAGCCTCAGGCAACCAGATAACTTCGGTCACCATACCGACCAGCCACGGCTGCACCGCGGCCACGATAAAGAGCACGGGCACCAACGGGCTGGCCTCCGCGGCTGTGGCGAACTGCATAGCCCAGGGCACCGGGACCTACGCGACCAACTTCTTCGTCCCCCGTACTGGAGGGACGGCGATGTCGGTCGCGGCTCTGGTCTTCCCACCTTACAACGTCATACTCAAAGATACTGTGTTGAATAATTCCACTACTCCTCTCTCTGTAAAAGGTTAATAGACTTT
>CAZXIK010000076.1:0-4189 GCA_964640735.1 Microcaldota archaeon
ATACGGAAAGTTTTAGAGGATTAGAGTCCAATTACTTTTGCGGTCTGCTATAATAGCGCTTTGATATCGTTCAGAAGCGGCTCAAATTTTGTGAAACCTGAAGCGGCGTTGATGTGGCCGCCGTTGCGTATTATTTTATATTTCGCGTTGAGTTTCATTGCAAGAAATTCGCCCTTGTCTAGAGGCACATAAGGATCGCTATCGGAACTGTAGATGTAGAAATTCGAACAGTGTTTCTTTATCCTGTCCCATTCGAATTCCCTCTCTGCGAAAGAATAATTCATCGGGTCGAAAATTGCATTGTTAAGCCTTCCCACAAACGGGGAGACCAGGAATGCCGCCGCTATGCTCTTTCCTCTCTTCTCCAGGAAGTTGAGTATGAACGCCGGACCTATGCTGTGTCCAACCATTATTGCTTCCTCATCTGCGGCATTCTCCCATTTTTGGAACTCTGTCATCCAGCTAATGAGGCTCTGCCGTTCGCCTATTGGAAACTGGGGTATGAAAACCTGCAGCTTCAGCTTTTCAAGCTCGGATCTGAGCCACGGAAACCAGTTTTCATTAGGATTGCCTCCAGTGCCATGTATAAAGATGGCTTTAGTGATTCGCATCGGCAATCACCGGCTCCTCGGACATCAGTTTAGCATCTATCACTTTTGCTCCTGGCTCGACTTTCATCAGCCTGACGCCGCTTGCTGCCCTTCCCGTGACTCTGATTGAAGCTATTGGAATCATTATACTCACCCCTTTTGAGTTGACAAGCAGGAGTTTGGGCTCTTTGAGCACGAAGAGCGCCTTTGCGACAGGCCCTGTTTTGTCATTCACCTTTAGATTGAGAACGCCTCCCCCGCCTCTTCCCTGTTCCCTGTACTCGCTTATGTCTGTTATCTTTCCATATCCTTTCTCTGAAATCGTCAATAGGCTGCCTCCATCGCCTGCAGCGATTACATTCTTGGCGGCATCTCCATCATGGAGTCTTATCCCCCTGACTCCTGCAGCCGATCTGCCCATGGATCTGACGTTTCCTTCTTCAAATTTTATAGATTTGCCATTTTTTGTAACAATCACAAGGTTCTTCTGGTCTGCAGCGACTACAGCGTCCGCGATTTCATCTCCGAGGCGAAGAGATATGGCCTTGACGCCACTCGACCTTGGTTTTGAGAAGAGCACGGCATTCGTCTTTTTGACAAGACCGTGTGCCGTGAGGAAGACTATTTTTGATTTTGAGAAGTCCTTGATGTTGAACATTGTGACTATCTTTTCGTCTTTCAGGTTTAGCAGGTTTGCGAGCGACCTTCCTTCCGAGTATCGACTGCCTTCAGGGATGTTGTAGGCCTTGAGCCAGTAGATCCTGCCAAGGTTTGATATGCATATGACATAATCTTTGTTCTTCGCGGTTATCATCTGCTTCACGAAGTCGCCTTCCTTGAGGTTCATGGCGATTATTCCCTTCCCGCCCCTGTCCTGAGCCTTATAGCTGGTAACGCCCATTCTTTTGACATAGCCCGAACTGGTCAGCAGAAGGCTTACTTCTTCATTGCTTATCAGATCTTCGTCCTTGATCTCGATTTCCTGCTCCATCTGGACTATCTCGGTCCTCCTTGGTCTTCCGTACTTTTTCTTAAGCTCTCTGATCTCCTCCTTGATTATGCCGTCTACCTTCGTCGGATCGGCCAGCACGTCTGTGTAATATTTGATCTTCCCGTTGAGTTCCTCGGCTTCCTTGTCAAGTGAAGTGTTTTCGAGCTGGGTAAGACGGCTCAGCTTCATGTCGAGTATCGCGTTGGCCTGCTTCTCGGATAGTGAGAAGCGTGAAATCAGTTTCGATCTTGCTTCGCTGACCTCCTTGCTCTCTCTGATTGCCTTCACAATGTTGTCTATGTGCTTTATTGCAATTTGGAGGCCGGACACTATGTGCAGCCTGTCCTTAGCCACGTCAAGCTCGAACTGGCTCCTCTTTGAGACTATCTCTCTCCTGTAGTTGATGAACGTGTTGAGCAGCTGCACCAGGCTGAAGCTCTTGAGAACCTTGCCAGTGACCGCCAAGTTAATAAGAGGGAATGTGGTTTCGAGCTGTGTATGCCTGTAGAGCTGGTTGAGCAGTTGTTCGGGGTTTGCATCTCGGGATAGATCAACAACTATGCTTATCCCGTTCCTGTCGCTTTCGTCCCTTATGTCCCTTATGCCCACTATCTTCTTTTCTCTTGCCAGATTGGCCACGGTTTCAACAAAAGTAGCCTTGTTCACGTTGTAAGGTATCTCGGTTATCGTGATTTTCCCGTTCTTTGCGTCTACACTAACCTTGCCTCTTACTGTCAGCTGACCGCGCCCATACTTGTACCCGTTTATGGCATTCTGGCTCATCATTGCGATTCCGCCAGTTGGAAAATCAGGACCTTTGATTATTTCCAGAAGCTCTTCAACCGTCGCGTCCTTGTGTTCAAGCGCATGGATTACGGCATCGCAGACTTCGGCTAGGTTGTGTGGAGGTATGCTCGTGGCGACACCGACCGCAATTCCTGAAGCGCCGTTTATTAGCAGGTTGGGGAGTTTTGTCGGAAGAATCTCAGGTTCCCTCTCGGTGTTATCAAAGTTTGGAAGAAAGTTAACCGTTTCTTTATCAAGATCAGCGAGAATCTCGTCAGCTATTCTTGACAGCCTGACTTCCGTGTATCGCATCGCGGCCGGAGGGTCCCCGTCGATACTTCCGAAGTTGCCTTGGCCCTCAACGAGAGTGTGATTCATCGAGAATCCCTGCGCCATCCTAGCAAGCGCATCGTATATGGGAATGTCTCCGTGAGGGTGGAACTTACCGATAACTTCTCCAACAACTCTTGCGCTCTTCTTTGTCGGTTGGCTGTGGATGTTGTTGATGTTGTACATTGCGTACAGGATTCTTCTCTGCACAGGTTTCAGGCCATCCCTGGCGTCGGGGATCGCTCTGCCTATTATGACGCTCATCGCATAGTCAAGATAGCTTGACTGCAGCTCATCTTCCAGCACAACGTTAGTTACTTTCGACAATAGACCACTATATGTCCAGGAACTTTACATCCCCAGAGTGCTCCTCCAGAAACTTCCTTCTTTGGTGAACGTCAAGGCCCATGAGTATCGAGAACAGGCTATTAGCCCTCTCTGCATCAGAGATGCCAACTTGCTTGAGAATCCTGTTTGATGGGTTCATGGTTGTATCCCACAGTTGCTCAGCATTCATCTCTCCAAGCCCCTTGTATCTCTGCACGTCCATCTTGCCGTCAAACTCCTTCCTCTTCGCCTCAAGCTCGTCATCACTATAACAATAGTAGACGTTTTTCCCAACAGAAACCTTGTAGAGTGGTGGTTGTGCTATGTAGATGTAGCCGTTCTCTATCAGCTTCTTCAGGTAGCGGTAGAAGAATGTTAGGAGCAGCGTCCTGATGTGACCTCCATCCACATCCGCATCGCTCATAATCACTATTTTCTTGTATCTGGTCTTCTCAGGATTGAAGGTCTCCCTTATGCCTGTCCCAAGCGCTGTGACAAGAACATTGAGCTCCACGCTGTCGAAGATTCTGTCTTCGCTCGCTTTCTCTACGTTGAGTATCTTGCCTCTTAGGGGAAGTATCGCCTGGATCTGTTTATCTCTTCCTTCCTTGCTGGAACCGCCTGCGCTCTTTCCCTCAACGATGAACAGCTCGGTGCGTTCTGGATCGTCTTCGATGCAATCAGACAGTTTTCCAGGAAGGACGGCGCTCTCGAATATGTTCTTCTTCCTTGCAAGCTCCCTTGCGCTCCTTGCACTTTCCCTGGCATTCATCGCGCTTATAGCTTTTTCAGCCACGGCTTTTGCATCAGCAGGATGCTCTTCGAAATACCTTGAAAGGACAGAGTATACAGTGCTTTCCACTGCACTCTTAACCCCCGAATTCCCGATCTTCTCTTTAGTCTAGCCTTCGAATTCGGGGTTGGGCATCAAGATGCTGAGCACGGCTGAAAGGCCTTCTCTCGTATCTTCGCCTGTGAACTTCGAGCTCATCTTGTTGTTCTTTGCGATGTAGTTTGTGATCACCCTGGACAGTCCGCCGTGAAAACCGACTACGTGAGTTCCCCCTTCTGAAGTTCTTATGTTGTTAACGAAAGATTCGAGTCTCTCATCATAACTGTTCACATACTGAAGTGCGAAGTCTACAATTATTCCATCCTCTTGCTT
>CAZXIK010000077.1:0-4166 GCA_964640735.1 Microcaldota archaeon
TCACGCAGGAACACTAATTGGTTTGACGAGAGGTACTTATTTCGAGATTGTACACGTTGTTAAATTCACGCGCATATTTATATATCGGGAAACAGAATAAGGATTGGAGGATCGGGGTGAAATGGTGAAGGAAAGAATTCGGCGAGCCATAGCCGGATTGCTGAGGATAAGCGACCAGCTCAAGGAAGACGAGTTCATCTCCGAAGAGGATCACAAGGAGATAACAGGCAAGGCGGAGAGCATCAGAAGCAAGCTCATGGAGATAGCCGGCAAGTACGAGCCCATGGAGCACATCCTGAGGCAGCGGCGCAGGCCGTGAAATCCCAATGCGCGAAGCCCACTAGCCTCTAGCATCCCATTCCTGTGCCAATCCTTATACCAAACCTTAAATACCTGTGAATTGAGCATCTATTGCGGTTCGGGGAGAACTGGCGGATTGCGTCTAATGGAGATGAAATCAAAAACAGTGAAGAATATAGTCGCGGCCGAGGCTCTCGGAATCAGCCTGATATCTCTCGGGATGGAATACGCAACCGGATATTTTGGGAACACAATAGAGAAAACCGTCGAGCTCCCGTTGAAGCTGAAAGAAAAAGTAGCCGCAGTAGGCGGGCACGTCATACTTGCCGGACCGAATGTCGTATTCCAATGCAATCCTGGCAGCGTTCCAGGAGCCCAGATAACGTTTTTCGATGCGGCTAGCAAAGCGGTGGCATTTTCAGATCGTACAATAGGTTTGGTGTCTTCGGGGTGCAATCTCATCAATTTCTTCCCGGTTTCGAGCACTCAGACCACGGCTCTCGCCGACGGTGTAACGATAACTATGGAAAAATTAAGTGTGAATGTTTCCAATGGTCCGCAGGGCCTTCACGTGTCCGGTCAGGCGACCCTTGCGCTTTCAGCCGCACTTACGCCATCGATGCTTGCTGTCGACGTGTTGACGATTGCGGCAGCTGCTGCTGCAGGGAGCTACGTCGCTTATCAAGTTATGAAAAAACTCAGAAGGAGATCTGAAGAACGCAAGCAAGAGCGAAAATGGTAATTCTTGTGAACAAAAGAAGAGATGTGAAAAACATAGCGGCTCTTGCTGCCCTAGGAATAAGCTCGGCGGCATTTGAAGCGTTGTATGAAAGCGGCTACCTCGGCAACGAGATAGTAAGAAATGTGCCTCTCACCCCCTTCGCTTTGGGAAGCGACGCGCCCGTTGTCGCCACGGTGGCAGGAAACAGAATAATCGAAATCTACGGGGCAATCACCGCCCCAGGCCCGGGCAACGCCGTAATTGCGCTGGCCGATGCGGCTACAAAACAGTACGACCTATACGGCTTCACCCAGACCGAGATATTCGTGTCGCACGGAGTGAATCAGGTGTCGGCAGCCCTGCAGTTCAACCCTATAACCGCGCAGCTGGCGGACGGCGTGAAAGTCACACTCCTAGGTGCAAATCCGCTTACGAATTCGGCAACTCTGGCATTCCAGGCGCCTGCTAATCCGGAAATGCAGGCGATAGCCGGCGCAGCGGCGATAGTCGGTCTCATAAGCGCAGACTACCTGCTCCATCACAACTGGAATGCGCTGAAAAACGCCTTGAGGAAGAAAGATGAGAAATATCCAGAGGCTCCGTCGGGACCTGAGAAAAAAGGAAGGCTCATAGGGAACAAGATTGCGGGAGCCATGTCTTTGGCAAGCATGGCCGCGCTCTACGCCGAATACGCTATAGGAGAAAACGGCGGCTATTTCGGCAACGAGATTACAAAAACCGTCCCTCTTGTTTCAAAATTTGTTGGCGTTTCGCAGGCGCCGGTCGTGGGAACCGTGGCAGGCCACAAAATAATCGAGATTGTCGGAACAAATACCGACCCCAACTTTGCCGGCAACGTCCAGATCGTGCTGGCTGACGCGGCTACAAAAACAGGCATATTCTCGCTAACGGACAGGACCGCGATACTTCTCACGCGCGGGGACACCCCCTTTTCATACTTTAACGGATTCAACCTTACCACAGGCCTTCTTTCTGACGGAGTAAGGGGGACTGTACTGGCTGCAGACCCGGCCAAAAACACCGCCACAGTAGCCCTGCAGGCAAGCATTTCTCCTGAAACCATGCTGATAGTAGGAGCAACGGCAGCGGCCCTGATCGTCAGCGTAGACTATCTTGTCCATCACAACTGGAAATCTATAAAAAAGAAGTTCAAGGACGCTTGGCACGAGCTTGTCAAAGACCCTGGTGAAGCTGCCGCTCTGTCCAAACGCGCATGACTGCAAATCGACCAGAAACAAATCGATACACAAGGTTTATATTATCGTGAATAGCACACTGTCTAATTTTAGGGAGGACTTGAGAAAATGAACAATGAGAAGAAAGAGCAAGTGAAGCACGATCTGAAGAACGCGGCGCGCAATGTTTCGCATCTTTTGGCCAGGCACAAAGATGGCTTATCTCTGGCAACGCTCGCATCTGCGGCTTACGCAAACTTTGAGCTTTATTCCGGCGGCTACCTGGGAAACGAGGTTGATGTGTCTATACCATTGAATTCTACCAATTTCATAACCGACCCTTCGCAGGCGCCAGCAATCGGCACCGTAGCCGGGCACACAATCGTGCAGCTTTTCGGCACACCCATTATCATTCAAGGATCAATCCCTCTTCCAGACAGCGGAGTCGTTGTTTTTGCTGATGCTGCAACGAAGGTCATAAGCGCTTATGATCAGACGATGGGAGTCGTGGCAAGAGGGCTTAATGTTTTCTCCAGCAATTTCGGCTGGAATCCCGTAGAAGAGAGGCTTTCAGACGGCGTTTCAGTAACCCTGAAGAGCGTCAGTGTTGGCATCAATCCCGACGGCACGCTGTCGAGCAGCGCCGTAATCGGATTGCAGGCTATGCCTCCTTGGTGGGTGCTTCCCGCGGAGGCTGCTGTGGGAGCGGCGGCAACGCTTGCGGCGATCTATCTGCTCCACAATCACGGAGGCAAGAGAATCAAAGGAGCTCTTGACTGGATCGGAGGCGGATTCGCGAAGAAAGACAAAGGCCTTGCCGATGCAAAGAGGCCCTGCTCAGACAATTGCAAACACCACTAGTCGCTTCAGCCGCGCATTTTATGCGCTCTAGCCGGGCGTTTTTTCTAGCCAGAACGAACAAAGTCCAATGATAACTATAAATAAGCCGACTCTTCAGTCATAACTGTCAAGAAACAAGGTCTGGAGAATGGGAGACTGGGGCTTCAAGACAAAGCTGCCGCAGAGCGCGGAGATTGAAGAAAAGGGAATGCTCCAGGATTTGTTTGACAGGACCTTTGCGATAAGCAAGGAAAGGCGGTCAGGCCACGTGGAATCGCACGGGATTGAATTGTTCCGCAACTTTGGGGAAGAGGAACATCCGTTGATTGTATTCAAGTTCAAGGTGGCCGGGGAAGCGCGGCTCAAGATTATAGAGGAGTACCGCCTCAGAATCGCAGACAACGGGTATGTTTCCACTCCGACGCTATCTGCGGCAGGCCGCAGCGGCGCTGTAATCACCATACGGCTTTTTGGAGATTTCTGCCAGATTTCAATAACAGACTATTCGCGCAAGGATGAAGCCGAGGTGATCGACCTTATGAGAAAACATCTTGGCGACCTCGAAAAGCTGGCGACCCCAAGCAGGCGCGAGATGGTGAACTCCGCTCCTTTCGAACGCTACTCCCGGCTGTGGGACGGGATTTCAAGGAATTAGCAGAATAAAAGCCTTTACGTCCGAATATCATCATGAAGCGCGGCAGCATCATAAAGAAGGTCGAGCGCGAGCTGAGTTCCAGCGGATACGCTACGGTTTCTGCATGCAACATGCATACCTTTGTGGACGTCCTGGCAGAGGGGCAGGGAAGGAAGTTCATCATAAAAGCCGTTTACAATATAGATTCAGTCACCAAAAAGGAGGCGGAGGCGCTTTTCAGGCTGTCGCAGTTCATGGGCGCAGAACCGTTGGTGCTCGGGGTCATTTCGAAAAAGAGCAAGCTTAGGGATGACGTCAGCTATTCGAGATTCTCGATACGCTGCATAGTGCCCGAGATGTTGCCGAAGCTGAATCTCAGCGAACCAAGCATGATAGCTTCAAAGTCAATAGGCATAAAGGTAAACACGTTTCCTAATCCACAGCCTTTGTAGGCTGTGGTCAATTATTATTGACC
>CAZXIK010000078.1:0-4143 GCA_964640735.1 Microcaldota archaeon
CAGGCATACCTCACCACGCACAACTATACCGTAGTGGCCCGCGCCGGAAACGCTTTCCTGGTGAAGATTAACCCTTAGATGATCTGCGGCGACACTATTCCACTTCTTCAACTTCTACTGCATTTTTTGTCTTCCTCTTAAGTTCAGCGTCTTCCGTTATCAATTTCAAATGGTTTCTTTCAGCCAAGTAGGAGTAAGAGGCGTCATAAAAAGCCAGTTTCCGTTCAATAGCCAAAAGCAGAACTCGGGAAACAGAGTCAATATCGATTTTCGGAAGGCCCCTCAAAATTTCATAGAAAATGTCTGCTATTCTTTCAGGATTATATAAGCTACTGTTCAGATAACCTAAAGGGGCAGGTAAGAAAGTGCTGACAATCGCAAATCTTGACGGCAAAGACAAGGTACGCTACATCATCTCCCTCCCGTCCGCCTTCCTGAGATATCTGGGCGAGATGTTCTTCGCCTACCTTGCGCCCGTCATCGGCGCCACTGGGGACTGGCCCAAAGTCGTTCTAGTCCAGCTGGGCATCCTGAAGAGCGCCACCGTCATGACAAAGGATGGAAACTTCAACCTCACGGAGGGAAACATGCGTGAATTCGTGATGAGGATAAAGGGAAGCCACACCATAAGCAGCAACATCAAGGAAGGACTTGAGAAGTACGATAGGTTGAAAACCGAAGGCAGGACCGTGGTCGATTTGGGAGCACACAAGGGGGATACCGCAGTGTACTTCGCGCTGCATAAGAGAGCGAAAAGAATCATTACGTTCGAGCCGCAGGAAAGCCTCTGCAGAATCGCCGACAGAACGTCAGCAGACTGAGGCTGCAGAAAAAAATCCTTATTGTCAATAAGGGAGTATCCGGCGGAGGAGGAAGAGTCAAAAGTTTCAGTTTCGGGCTGACGGAAGGAAAGGCCTATATCTCAATCCGAAGCGTAATCAAAAAATACAAGCTGAGGGACGCTGTGCTGAAGATAGACATTGAGGGTGGCGAGTACGGGATAATGGATGGCTTGCCGAAGAACTCTTCGGAGGTCTTCAGCGAGATAGCCATCCGTTACTACCACGGCTACTCCGATATTGTGGAAAAGCTTCGAGGACTCGGATACTGGGTTGACTACACAAGACCGCATTTCTCCTTTGCAAACATGTTCAGAAAATTCGTGGCGGTTGGCGTGATATACGCCGAGAGGCGCACAAGAAAGTGAAGTCGGCTTCGCTCTATGCCCTTATTATTCCAAGCAATATCATGTCGAGCCAGATTCCAGGACCTCCATATGGCGTGCGGAGAGCCTCCTTCTCCGAGTTCTGCACCCATTCGTTGAGGGAATTCGCCTTTTTCAGATAGTATCTTTCGAAATTCAGTTTTCTGTTTTCGAAAAGCTTGTCTATGTCCTTGTTGTATCCGAGAGGTATCGTGAAGACCAGAAGGCCTCCTTTCTTTAGGTGACTCTTGAGTTTCCTGATCGCCGGAATGAAAAGTCCGTGCACCCTCGGATGCTCGTCCCAACCTACATGCTCGAGCGTGCTTATGCTTAGTATGAGGTCGTACTTCCTCTTTTGATCGTAGTCGAAGAGGTCTATCGGCATTGCTCCCTTCCGCGAGTCGTATTTGTCTATCGTGTCGTGCTTCATGTTGAAGTGCATGCGCATTGTGTTCCCCACCTCGAGCACCTTCTTGCCCCTGAACATCTCCAGATATTTCAGCCCTATCGGATACTCGATGCATCTCGGCCCTCTGTAGGACTCGCCGGTGAAGACGTACGGGATCCGCTCGCCATTGAGGAGGAATGTCTTCTCGTGCTTTGCCTTCCTGTAGTAGTAGAGCGGCGAATGCGCGGCTATGTGGACCAGCACCCTGTTCCGCATCTGCTTGAGAGAGTTCCACATGCTTCCGCCAACCCCGCTTGCTATCAGATTGCTTTGATATTGTATACACTCAAATATAATAAGTTCATGCTCATCCGGAGCAGTAGTCATTTTACTGTTACGGACTTCGCCAGGTTTCTCGGATAATCAGGGTTTATTCCTTTCAGCACCGCCAGGTGGTATCCGAGTATCTGCACCGGTATGATGTTGACTATCGGGCTCGCGTTCTCCGCGTCCGGAACCTTCAGCCAGTAGTCGAATATCTCCTCCCTCTCCGGCGCGATGCCTATTATGTACCCGCCCCTCGCCTTCACCTCGATGGCGTTGCTTATCAGCTCGTCCTTCGTCTCGTCGTTCGCGACGAGCGCTATGCACGGCGTCCCCCTCTCCACGAGCGCGAGCGGTCCGTGCTTCAGCTCCCCGCCAGCGAATCCCTGCGCGTTGACGTAGCAGGTCTCCTGGAGCTTTATCGCCGCCTCCTGCGCAATCGGGAAGTTCACCCCCCTTCCTATGATTATGACATCATGTTTCCTCCTGATCAGCTTCGCCAGCTTCCTTATGTGCTCCTCGTACCTGGGGTTGAGCATGTCGTTTACCTCCGCGGCCGTGTCGAGCAGCAGCCTCTTCCCCTCGCCAAGCCTACCGTCGGTGGCGTACGCCAGAAGCGTCAGCAGCGAGAGCTGGGCTGTGGTGGCCTTCGTGCTCGCCACCGCCCTCTCGGCGCCCGCGTTCACCATCAGGAAGTCGTCGCTCACCCTCATCATCGTCGATCCGAAGACGTTTATCAGCGAGAGGACGCGCGCGCCTTTTGATTTAGCTATATCTATGGCATCCAGCAGGTCTACTGTCTCCCCGCTCTGCGAGACCGCGATCACGAGGCTGCGCTTGTTGATGTAGTGCCTGTAGTTTCCGAACTCCGACGCTACCAGCGCGTCGACATGCTTGTTCGCTATCCTCGAAAAGAGATATTCGCCCGTGGCGCACACTCTTCCCGCTGTTCCTGCCCCGACGAGGAAGACTCCAGAAGCATTTCTTGCGGCGTTCGCTATCCTTGCGGTCTTGCCTTCCTCCTGGTTTATCGCTCCGGCTATCGTGTGCTTCTGCTCCATTATCTCCTTTATCAGGAAGTGGTCATAGCCGGACTTGCTGGTCTCGCCGCGCTTCCAGTCTATCGCTATTATCCTCTTGTGCACCTTCTTCCCAGTGGCGACGTCGAAGAACTCCGGGACCTTTATCACGCCATCCCTGAAGTTCGCGATCGCCATCTGGTTGTCGTCGATGTACATGACCTTGTTGGTGTGGTCGAGGAACGCGTTGACGTCAGAGCTCACGAAGAACTCGCCTTTTTTCTTCCCGACGCCGACGATAAGCGGCGCCCCGAGCCTTATCGCTGCGAGCTTCCCATCGCGGGAGTCGATCGCTACAACCGCCGATCTGCCCTTCAGCCTTCTTGCGAGTATTGCCGCAGCCTCCGCAAAATCCCTTCCTTTCTTGAGCTCTTCTTCGATGAAATGCGGTATGACCTCGGTGTCTGTCTCGGAGGAGAACCTGTGCTTCCTTGCCTGCAGCTGCGACTTGAGCTCCTTGAAGTTCTCTATTATGCCGTTGTGGACGACTATTATCCTCCTGCTGCAGTCGAGCTGGGGGTGGCTGTTCCTCTCGCTGATGCCGCCGTGGGTGGCCCACCTTGTATGGCCGACAGCGAAGCCTCCGCCGCTTCCCAGCAGGCTCGTAACCTTCCGGCTGTCAACCCCGCCTATCTTGCCAACCTTCCTCAGCACGGAAACTTTCCCAGAGCCGGGTTTTCCTAGCGCGGCTACGCCCCATGAGTCGTAGCCCCTGTACTCAAGCTTCTTCAGCCCCTCGAGCACGACAGACGGCGCATCCCCGTTCCCCCTGTCCAGATAGGCGACAATCCCGCACATATCATATTCCTTTATTAGCCTTTAACGCGTAACGACTCTAGTAGTTGCGTAAAGTAGCTGCATATGGTAGTTGCATATTATAGTATATAGTATATTATATCGAGTGTCCAACATGGGAGCGGAAGAGCGTCCAAACAATGCGGGAAGCCCGCCACTTTGGCTCTCGTCGAAGGGCTTAGGCTATAGAAGAATGGCACTACAGCAAATGACGAACTCAGACCGCCTGAAAACGCCCCTATGGGAAAGCATTTAAATAGCTTTCAGTCACAGTCATATTCGAATATTAAGTGAGAAAATGAATAGACTAAATGCAAAGAGAATCGGAGTTTTGGCAGCGAGCCTTCTTTTTG
>CAZXIK010000079.1:0-4016 GCA_964640735.1 Microcaldota archaeon
GTTGAGGCGTCTTCAATTCCTGCCCCTCTGAATCCCAGAATCGCCTTCTTGTCGTCCTTTATGAACTGCAGGTCAGTGTCTTTTCCCGCAATTTTTAGTATCATCTGCCACTCCAGCGTGTTCATGTTTTGTACCCCATCCACGAATATGTGGCTGTGCTTCTTGAAAGGTCCCTCACCATCATCCAGCTTCTTGTTCGTGAGCATTAGCATGTCCGCGTAGTCCAGCTTGTTCTCCTTATCCTTCTCAGCCTCGTAGTACTCCCACACTTTCATGAAAGCGTCGAAAAATACAAGATTCCTCGCGACCCTCACCTTATCTGCCTTCTTGCCTTTGTACAATGCCTCTATCTCTTTCTTCGCCGCCTCTCTGTCGACAGCTTCAGGCCTGATTCCAAACCCTTTAAGGTACGCAATGGCGTTGTTGACATTGATTGCAAGGTTGTCCTTCAGGAATCTGTCAGGGTATTTTAGAGATCCATTCTGCTGCCAGCCCAGGTTCTGCTGGAGACCTTCAAGTATGTAGGACTTGGGATAATCCCTGTCCATCACCTCTCTTGTTTCGCCGACAAAATCCATCCTTACCTTGAAGGCGTGCTTTCCGGCGCTTGTGACCTCTATATCAGAAGCCCTTGCTGTTGTAACCCCTCTCTCAGCGAAATCCTTGGATATTCTATCCTGTATGTCGGCTATCCCTTCCCTGTTCGGCGCTATGAAAAGTATCTCTTTGGGATCCGCCCCTCCAATGACGAGGTCTGTGACTCCACCTACCATTTTGGATGTCTTGCCTGTTCCGGTCCCTGACCTGTGCACCACGAACTTCTTCTTTTGGATGCCGCCCTTAAGTTCCTCGCTTAGGCTTGGAGGATGAGAAGCCTGCGCGGCTTTTCCATCAGTTGCAACTTTGTTCTCAGCAGCGGTTTCTTTAGGTGTTTGTTCGGTCTGCTTTGTAGCGGTCTGGATCGGCGCGCTGACATTTGCGTTTGGCATGAAGTCGTCTATTTTCTCATACTGGTCAGGATTCTTGAGCTTTATCGGCTTCACTCTCCTCGCCATCTACTCACCCGACTCCAGCGCGGGTACCGCGCCGCTATAAAAAGGATTCCTTATGGGAATCCAGTTCCCCCTGATTTTAGACATGCATTTGCCGTCTAGGGCTTCCAAGGCCCTGCCGTTATACTCTGCTTCTGAATTTATAAATCGTAGCAAAAAGTTTGTCACACTGCGTAAAACGTTTGCGTATTTGCCTTTACATTTCTGCAACTGCCCGAAACTGCATGGTGGCAGCAGAGCCCAGTTCTCCCCAAACATTTCTGTCCATTCTGAACTCAACCTCCCCCTATTTATAAATTATGTTGAGAAAATTGTCTCTTCGTTTACCAAAATCCAAGCAAAAACAAGCGCAACTCACACATTCCACCAGAAAGCGGAAGTTTTGGGATTTCTGTATAAACTTTATAAATGTATTCATGGGTATTATAACAGGCGACAAAGGCGAAAAAATGAAACTCTCTGAAATTTATAGAATGGATATATACAGCGACTCCGGACAGTACTTGGGTGAAGTGCAGGACATCATAGTCGACCTTGAGAAGGGAGAAGTAAGCAGGCTCCTCATGATGCCGATGAAGGGAATGAAGGGCGACGTAAGAAGGATGCTGATGCAGAAGAGCGTCCTCTATAAGAGCGTAAAGAACATAGGAGATGTTGTTCTCGTATCAACGCCACCAATCTCCGGTCAGGAGACCTCAAAAGAGGAAGTCAACGACCTGTCAAGATAGGCCGTTTAGATCCCAATCAGCCTTTTTGTCAGAAATAGGGATAGAGAGCACCGCTCGCCTTGCTGAAGCTTCCTCATAAGCCTTGGACATCAGCGGCGCGATGCACGATATCACCTTTTCGTGGACCTCGTCAACGCTCCCATCTGCACTTATAACCATCCACTGCTTTGTTCCGAAACTTTCTGATATCATCTTGCTGTAGAACAGCGCAGCATTCTCTTGGAAGATGTTGCTTTTCTCGAACCTGTCCTGCTCCCCGTTTTCAAGCTGCCGTTGCCTTTCTTTTCTCGCCATCGATACCGCAACAGGAATCTCAAAATAAATCACAAGGTCCGGCTTTGGAAGAGCGACAATGCTCTGCAAAAGCTTCGCCTTCTCGTAGTTGAAGCCCCCAGCGGATTGGTAAGCCACGGTGCTGTGGAAGTACCTGTCCACGACCACGGTCTTCCCTTCAGCAAGATCCTTCTCCAAGCTTTCCCTATCCTTGACCATGTCTGTGAGATAAGTCAAGAACAATTCCTCAACGCTTTTCTTCGTCTTGCCCTGCAGGAATTTGGAAAGAATATTTCCGTACTCGGAGGCATAATCAGGATAGGCATAACATATTACTTCAATGCCCTTCCTCTCAAGATATTTTACAAGAAGCTCGCTCTGCGTGTGTTTGCCTGTCCCATCCAGCCCCTCCACAACAATCAACATGCCTCCCATAATGATTCCGAGAAAATTTAGGATAGTAGAGCACAAGCATTTTTAATTGCTTATGATTTATTTTTGCCAGCAGGTAAACGAATGAGTCATTAGGGTTTCTTGCATAGAATTTATAAAAGAGTTCGTGCAAGTAAAAATGTTCTGGTAGGATCGGGATGCCGAATGAGTTCAGGAAAGTTCATAGTGTTCGAAGGACTTGATGGTTCCGGAATTTCTACCCAAGCGGCATTTCTGGAAACACGCCTGAATCAGAAGGGATTCAAGACGCTTCTGACAAAAGAGCCGTCAACCGGCCTTATTGGAGGGCTGATCAGGGAAGCCCTGAAAGCCGACTGGCATACTTCCTATAAATCGCTCCAGCTTCTTTTCTGTGCGGACCGCGCAAAGCATCTTGAGGATGAGATCGAGCCCGCGCTTGCAAAAGGGAAGATTGTAATCAGCGACCGATACCTTTTCTCAACCCTTGCTTACGGATTCGCCGCTGGAGTGGATTTCCGCTGGCTATACAACGTCAACAGGGTATTCAGGTTTCCAGACCTGGTGATATATGTGGACATAGCTCCTGATATTTCAGAAGCAAGGATAGAGAAGGGACGCGAAAAGAGGGAGCTATTCGAGAAGAGGGAGACGCTCAACAAGGTAAGGAAGGCCTACCTGAACCTGGCAAGGCGATTCAAGTTCAAGGTCGTGAATGGGGAGCAGAGTGTCGAGGACACAAGGAGCGAGGTCGACCAGATAGTCGACAGCTTTCTTTCGAGAAGGTAAGCAATAAATAAACCCAAAGCCAAATAGTTGCAAGCTCCCATCGTCTAGTCCGGCCAAGGACATAGGGCTTTCAACCCTGTAACCCGGGTTCAAATCCCGGTGGGAGCAAACAAATCTACCAGCAAGCCTTAAATAGAGCCTATTCTGATTTGTCTTGGAGAGAATGACTCTAATCATAAAGACAATATCGCATGGTGACCTGGATGAATCAGGATTCGTGTCCGGTTTCATGGATCTTGTCAGGTTCGGCGATTACTGCTTTTCTACAAAGAACATGTGCGAAACGCTGCAGCTCATAGCGGAAAACCCCAAAATCAAAAAACTGAACGTTACTGGATATAATGTTGGTCTCTATTATGAAAGATTCGACACCTGGGTAAAAGAAGAGGTCGGCAAGGCTGGCTTGAAGACTGCCGGCACAAATAAAGTTTCTTCAGAGCTTCTTTGCAAAGAACCAAATAAAGAAACAGGCGGGACGTTGTCGATACCATTCGTCATAAAGCAGGACGGAAGCGCAATCAAAGTTGGAAAGTATGAGATCACTGCGGATAATTTCACTTATTTCTCCTGGCATGTAGTGCAGGGCGGTCTGATGGGATGGGAGAGCAATCAGGTGCCTCTCCATGCTTCTGAGGCGCAGAAGGCCATGCTCACTTCAAAGCACGATCTTTTCAAGAGCTTGAGAAACTCAAGGCAGAGCTAAACTATGCTTTCTGTAAGGTAGCAGAGTAACAAAACCCGACGCCAGCGTTGTTAAATTCAC
>CAZXIK010000080.1:0-3945 GCA_964640735.1 Microcaldota archaeon
GACTTCAGGTCCATCGGATGAAGCTTTTTATCCTGGAAATCCTTGATGAGATTGCCGTAGCTCGTGTAAGTCACATTTCCTCCATGCTCCTTCTTCCTTTCCACGTCCAGTTTTCCCGCCTGAGGCAAAACTACATACTTGTTCAGCAAAAGGACTGGATTTTCCTCAACGACACCTTCAGGGCACCACGCCTTGGTGAGCGTGTCCGAGATCTCCTTCTCGGTGGCTAGTATCGATATGAAGGAACCGGGCTTTGACTTGCTCATCTTCAGCGCGGCCACCGCCTCTTCCTTTGGAACATTCGGGTCGAATTTTGGCGGTTCGGTTAGCGACGGCATCAGATGGTGATGCAGCGGGACGATGTTCTTCATCTTCATGTCCTTGAAGACCTCCTTTGCGAAGACGTGAACGCGCCTCTGGTCCATCCCCGCATGGGGGAAGTCAACGTCAA
The DNA here is from genome assembly GCA_964640735.1 of Microcaldota archaeon. Lineage (GTDB taxonomy): Archaea > Micrarchaeota > Micrarchaeia > Micrarchaeales > CABMGC01 > JAJYVH01. The sequence continues at coordinate 452 of CAZXIK010000080.1, forward strand.
GCGCCCAGATGTCAGCCGTCTGCATTATGGGATAGATGTACTGCGACACGTGCAGCGACTCCTTCTCGCTCCTGCCTTCGATCACCAGCATCCTCGTTGCTCTTGCGATCGTTGTCTTGCGCGCTATCTGGATCAGCGTCTCCCAGTAGTCCTTCGTGTTTGGATAGAGGTCTGATCCCAATACCACCCTCGCCTTCGGGCAGACGAAGTCGAACAGCTTCCTGTAGAACTCCGACACTTTCTTTATCTTCTCCCAGTCCCCTCCGAGCTTGTTGTTCGCTATGGTGTGCCAGTCAGCCAGCAATACCTGGGTCTCTATGCCAGCCTTGGCGAAATCGTTGATCTTCTTGCCCCCGAAGAGTATGTGGCCTATGTGCGGCATGCCGCTTATCTCCAGGCCTATGTAGTGCTTGGGCTTCGAGTTGGTCTCCAGGACCTGCCTGAGCTCTGGCTCGGTTATTATCTCCTCGAGCGGCTCGGCCTTTATCAGGTCCACCTTCGTCTCGATGTCCATTATCCTCCCTGATATTGAACTTGTAAACAATACAATATTAAGCGTTTCCCGCTTTTAAAGGCGCAAAATCCTATAACTTGGTTTTAGATTTTGGCAGGATATCGGGAAAATATATAAACCTTGTATTTGATAGAAATCAGAGCGTTTAGAGCATATTTTAACCATTACATTCCCCACCCTCTAAACGCCTCACGCTTCAAAATTTGGGCGCAGCTTCAGCTCTCCGAAGAAAATGGTTAATAATATTAACAGACCATGACATATATCATCGAACTCGCGATCCTATGAAGAAATTCAGCACAACCGCAGAGATAAAGCTGTCCAGCAAGCTCATAGACCAGGTGATAGGCCAGGACAGGGCTGTGAGGATAGTCAGGAAGGCGGCGCAACAGCACAGGAACGTGATGCTTATCGGTTCCCCCGGAACCGGGAAGACGATGCTCGCCCAGGCGATGGCGGAGCTTATGCCCGTCACCGACCTTGAAGACGTGCTTGTCTACAAGAATCCCAACGACGAGAACAGGCCGCTTGTCAAAAGCGTGAAGACATACCCGAAGCTTCAGCCAGGGACGGCCGAGAAGGGAAAGCAGATGCCTGACGGGCAGGGGAGGCAGATAGTCCAGAGGGAAAAGCTCAGGGGCAGGATAGACACCGCGCAAACAAAAAGCAATGTTGTCCCGCTTACCGCAATGCTTGTGATACTTTTGCTTGCTTTTGGATTGAGCAGCTTCCTGCAGGGATACCAGCTCGTGATAATCGCGGCGCTCATACTGGGCCTGCTCATTTTCTCTTCAGCAGTGATTTTTGTCGGCGGCTTCAGACGGGTCGGAATGATTCCGGGCCTCTTTGAATCCAATGAGCCCAAGCTGATAGTCGACAACACAGGAATGGCACATGCTCCTTTCGTTGATGGAACAGGATCGCGCGCGGGAGCGCTTCTTGGAGACGTGAAGCACGACCCCCTCCAGTCGGGAGGGCTTGGAACGCCAGCTCACCTGCGTGTTGAGAGCGGCTCTGTTCACAGGGCCAACAACGGAGTTCTATTCATAGACGAGATAGCGGATCTTGAACCCAAGTCGCAGCAGGAACTTCTTACTGCTATGCAGGAGAAGAAATACTCGATAACCGGGCAGAGCGAACTCAGCTCCGGCGCAATAGTCAGGACCGAACCAGTTCCATGTGATTTCCTCCTTGTCGCTGCAGGAAACCTCCAGGACATCGAACGCATGCACCCCGCACTGAGGTCCAGGATAAGGGGCTACGGTTATGAGGTTTACATGGAATCCACCATGCCGGACAACGAGGAGAACAGGAGCAAGCTGATAAGGTTCATAGCGCAGGAGATAGCGAAGGACAAGAGAATACCTGCATTCACCTACGGGGCATGCATGGAGATAATAAACGACGCCAGGAGGAGGGCCGGAAGGAAGCACAGGCTTACGCTTATACTGAGAGACCTTGGCGGCCTGATAAGGGCTGCCGGAGACATAGCTGTTGAGAGAGGAAAGAAGGTCGTCACGCAGGACGACGTTCTGGAAGCTCTCGGGCTTGCGAAGCCGATAGAGGCGCAGTTCGCTGACGAGCAGCTCGAATACACGAAGGACTACCAGGTGTTCACCAACAAGGGATACGCGATAGGCAGGGTCAACGGGCTAGCGGTCATGGGCACGAACGTCACCTCGACCGGAATAGTGACCCCGATTGCCGCAGAAGTAACTCCGGCGAGCTCAAGGGCTGAAGGGAAGCTTATCGCTACCGGAAAGCTTGGGAAGATCGCAAGGGAGGCGGTGAAGAACATAAGCGCGGTCATAAAGAGGCACATGCACAGGGACATCGCCAGCTATGACATCCACGTACAATTCATACAGACATACTCGGGAGTTGAGGGAGACAGCGCAAGCGTCTCTGTGGCGGTCAGCGTCATATCAGCGCTTGAAGGCATACCCGTCAGGCAGGATGTCGCGATGACAGGCTCGCTCTCGGTCAGGGGCATGGTCCTGCCCGTGGGCGGAGTAACCGCAAAGGTAAAGGCTGCAATAGAGGCTGGAATCAGGTACGTCATAATCCCGGAGAGCAACAAGGAAGACATCTATCTTGACAGCAGGGACGTAAAGAAAGTCAAGCTGCTCTACGCGAGCAACATAGCGGACGTGCTTTCCTATGCCCTGAAGAAGAGCGGGAGGCGCGACGCGATAATCAACGAACTGAAGCGCTACATGACCTCGGACTTCAGGGAGAAGTCGCCGCTTATAATCAGCGGCATTTCGATGGGCAAGTGAAACCATGGCTGGGGAGAAAGCTGCCGCCAAAAAGCTCGAGCAGCTCGGGAACGACATAGTATACGAGATAAAGGCCGGCAAGAACCCGACTTTCGTGACCGCCGCCAGGACCAGGAGCAACATAGTATACGACAAGAAGGAGGGATACCTGAAGCTCGGCCCCGCCAAGGAGGAGAGGAACTTCATCAATGTGGCGCAGTCGAAGAAATTCATGCAGACAGTGGCCATAGCGGCCAAGTGCCACAAGTTCGTTGAGGAGAACCTCCATACCACCATAAGGGGACTTTTCTACCAGCTCAAGTTCTCGCTCGGCGAGGACGTGGACGAGAGCATCTTCGGGGAGCAGGCAGAATCCAACCCGCTGATAGAGGACCTTGAGGTATCGCTCGGCCTGAAGAGGGAGGAGCTTAACCTTAACGCAACGCGCAAGGGCGTGCTTGCAGGCAACATGAAAGTAGTCGACACTTTCGGAGGCGAACGCGAAACGATAGACTGCGCAAAGCAGGGGCGAAGCGGCTGGTCGATACCCAGCGACGTTGACAACGAGATCGAGTTCGTGGACGTGAAGGCGAAGTACGTTATAGTCGTGGAGAAGGACGCGCTCTGGCAGAGGCTCAACGAGGACAAGTTCTGGAAAAAGGAGAACTGCATCCTGATGACCCCGGGAGGGCAGGCGACCAGGGGCACGAGGAGGCTAATAC
>CAZXIK010000081.1:0-3933 GCA_964640735.1 Microcaldota archaeon
GTCAAGCACGTTCGGTGCAACAAAGTCGGCGGTGTCGCGGCCGTGCCCCTGTGCGTGTCTGTTACGGAGGAGAGCGAGGTGGTGAAATTTGTCAGAGGAATAGCGCCGACGTTCGGCGCGGTCAGCATCGAGGACATCGAGTCGCCCAAATCGCTCCGTATAGTGAGCGAACTTTCAAGGGACTTGGACATTCCCGTGTTCCATGACGACCAGCATGGCACCGCGGTGGTGGTGCTCGCCGCCCTGCTCAACTCTCTCAAGCTTGCAGGAAAGGACAAGAGGTCAAAGATAGTCGTCAACGGCGCCGGTTCGGCGGGGATAGGGATAGCAAGGCTCTTAGTCGAGTCAGGATTCAGGAACATCTACTCCCTTGATACAAGCGGTCTGATCTACAAAGGCAGGCAGGAAAACATGAACGAGTTCAAGGAAGAGGTTGCAAGGCGTACAAACTCCGAGTCAAAGACCGGCGGGCTGATGGACGCTGTAGAAAGGGCGGATGTTTTGATAGGCGTTTCAGAAAAGGGCGCATTCAGCAAGGAGATGATATCCAAGATGAACGATAAGCCGATCGTGTTCGCGTTAGCCAATCCCTATCCCGAAATGAGCTATCAGGAGGCAAAAGAGTCCGGCGCGTTCATAGTAGCAACAGGAGCCAGCAACGCCCCCAACCAGGTGAACAACCTTCTTGCATTTCCAGCTATAGTGAGGGGTCTGCTCGCCACACGGGCAAAGGGCATAAACCACGAGATGCTCGCCGCTGCGGCAGTCGCGATGGCGAGGTGCGTCGGGAAGGAACTGGGTCCTGAAAAGATAATTCCGGATCCGCTTGATAAGAAGACTGCGATAAAAGTCGCAACGAGCGTTTCATCCGCTGTTGCCGCATCCGCGGCAAACACGGGCATGGCGAGAATAAATGTGGATGTGAAGGAAATAAAGAAGCATACCGCAGAGATGATAAAGAGGTACTGGCGCATAGAAAAGAAGATAGTCAGATAGTTCCGCTTCCCGTAAAACAACAAATTTAACTGTTTCTTTCCCATGTTTTATGAGGTGCTGTGGTTTCTAGGAGGAAGATCTCTATCATAGGCGCCGGGAGGGTGGGGTCGACGGCAGTCCAGCTTCTGGCGTACAAAAATATGTACGATCTGGTTCTGGTCAACAGGACAGCAGATACAGCAAAGGGCCTTGTCCTAGACCTGAAGGAGAGCTCCCCTCTTGGAGGATTCGACGTCGATATAATCGGAACCGGAGACTATGCTGAGATGTCGGGCAGCGATGTCGTTGCCATAACCGCGGGACAGCAGAGAAAAGAGGGGATGTCGAGAGACGACCTGATGGCGGCAAACGCCAGCATTGTCGCGTCGGCGGCAGAACAGGCGAAAAAGTACGCGCCAAGCAGCAAACTTATAGTCATAACCAACCCGCTGGACGAGATGACCTACCTGGCATACAAAAAATCAGGCTTTCCCAAAAACCGCGTAATGGGGATGGCCGGGGTCCTCGATTCTTGCAGGCTGAGGAGCTTCATAGCTTCGGAGCTGAAGGTGAGCGGCAGCGAGGTGTCCGCGATGGTTCTGGGGAGCCACGGGGATCTGATGGTCCCCCTGTCCAGATACGCCAGCGTCGACGGCGTGCCGCTCGCGCAGCTAATGGATGCTGCAAAAATAGCAGCGATCGCAGAAAGGACTAGAAATGCCGGCGCAGAAATAATAGCGCTGGAAAAAAACTCCAGTGCCTACTTCGCTCCGGCATCGTCTCTTGTGCTTATGATTGAATCGATTCTTGAGAACAAGCAGATGACGCTCCCCTGCTCCGCGTATGTTGACGGCGAATACGGCGCCAGCGGAATCTTCATAGGTGTGCCAGTCATGCTGGGCAGCACGGGAATAGAGGAGATAGTGAGGCTGAAGCTGGACGTAAATGAGCAGGATGCTTTCCAGAAAGCTGCAGAAAAGATAAGGGCTTCGATATCAAAATTGGACGCGCTTGGTGTGTGAATGGCCGAAGGAATAGAGATAAAGAAGGGTCTTGAGGGGGTCTACGTTGCGGAATCGAAGATATGCCTTGTCGACGGCATCGGAGGCCGGCTCTACTACAGGGGCTACAGCATAGCAGACCTCGCCGCGAACTCAAGCTACGAGGAGGTGTGCTACCTGCTGCTCTACGGAAGTTTGCCCACCGGAGCCCAGCTTGAAGCGTTCACTGCCCAGATGAAAAAGGAGAGGGCTCTAGATGATGCGATAGTCGGCATAATAGAAAGAATGGCCAAGACCGCCCACCCAATGCATCTGCTTAGAGCCGCCGCAGCGGCGCTGGCTGTCTACGATCCTGAGGCCGAAGACGCCTCTCCTGAAGCCAATCTGAGAAAGAGCGTGAGGATAATATCCAAGGTTTCGAGCATAGTCGCGGCAATCGGGAGCTTCAGGCACAGCGGGAAATATGTCCCTCCTGACGGATCGCTGGGCCACGCGGCGAACTTTCTCTACATGCTCCAAGGGGAAAAGCCCTCGGAAAAGGATGCGAAGATTCTCGACACGATGTTCATACTCCACGCAGAGCACAGCTCAAACGCCTCAACATTCGCAACTCTTGTGGCAGGCTCGACCCTTTCTGACATATACTCGGCCGTCACGGCAGGAATATCGGCGCTGAAGGGCCCGCTCCACGGCGGCGCCGATGAGGCTGCGCTGAAAATGCTGCACGCGATAGGAGATCCTGAAAATACAGAAAGCTACATCGACGACGCGCTAAAAAACAAGCAGAAAATAATGGGCTTTGGCCACAGGGTGTACAAAACCTACGACCCCAGGGCGAAGATAATACGGAAAACCATGGAGGATCTTGAAAATAGCAGCTCCTCTGAAGTCAAGAATCTGGCAGGCATAGCGCTCAGAGCCGAAAAGATGATGATCGACAGGCTCGGGCAGAGCCACGGAATTTGGCCAAATGTTGATTTCTTCTCCGGCCCCGTGTATGTGGCGCTTGGCATAGAGCCCGCCCTGTTCACCCCCATATTCGCAGCTAGCAGGACTGTCGGATGGTGTGCGCACATGATTGATTACTGGAGAGACAACAAGCTGTTCAGGCCGTTGGAGCAGTATACGGGCGAAGTGGACCTGAAATTCATCCCGCTGGCTGAGAGAAAGTAAATCAGAATGCCAAAGAGAGGGTTGCGACAAATATGGTGACCAAATGAAGAAAATTCGCAGGCTGACCCTTATTCCCGGCGACGGCATCGGCCCAGAAGTCACGGCCGCCGCCAAGATGTGCATAGACGCAGCGGCAGAAATGCACGGTTTTGAAATAGCCTGGGACGAGCAGCTGGCTGGGGAGACAGCGAAAGAAAAGTCAGGCCAGGTCCTTCCAGAAAGCACCATTAACTCAATAAAGAGAAACAAGATTGTTCTCAAAGGGCCGATAACAACTCCAATCGCATCCGGGTTCAGAAGCGTCAATGTGGAGATTCGCCAGAGGTTCGGGCTGTTTGCAAATCTCAGGCCGGCGAAGCTCTTTCCAGGAGTGAGATCAAGGTACTCGAAGCTCGACCTCGTTGTGGTCAGGGAGAACACGGAGGACCTTTATGCGGGAATAGAGTTTGATGTCTCGCAAAAAGACACAGCCGAGCTCATAAGATTTGTCGCTTCCCATTCAGATAAGAAAATAAGTCCGGATAGCGCGGTCGGGCTCAAGCCGATATCCAGGTCGGCAAGCGAACGGATTGCGAATTTCGCATTCCAATACGCAAAACGAAACCGCCGTAAAAAAGTGACCGCTGTGCACAAGGCGAATATAATGAAATACACCGACGGCCTTTTCCTCAACTCCGCAAGGAAGGTGTCGCAAAACTTCAGGGGAATCAACTTCGAGGAGATGGTCGTGGACAACATGTGCGAGCACCTCGTTTCAAAACCGGAAATGTACGACGTTATACTC
>CAZXIK010000082.1:0-3910 GCA_964640735.1 Microcaldota archaeon
GTGCTTGATGAGGTAAACGCGCCGTTTTACGAAGCTCCAAACGAAGCGGCATTTTACGGGCCGAAAATCGACGTGCAGGTTAAAAATGTCGCAGGACGCGAGGAAACGGCGTTCACGGTGCAGTATGACTTTGTCATGCCCAAACGCTTTGAACTTCGTTACATCGACGCCGACGGCAAGGAAAAAGAACCCGTGGTTATCCACCGGTCGAGCTTAGGCGCGTTTGAACGCACGATGGCGTTTCTTATCGAAAAATACGCCGGTGCGTTTCCACTTTGGCTTGCGCCGGTGCAGGTAAAAGTAGTATCCATATCCGCGCAGTCAAACGAGTACGCAGGCAAGGTTTACGATTCTTTGAAAAGATCTAAAATCAGGGCTGAAGCGGATGTCAGCGACAAGACCATGGAAAACAAACTGAGGGAAGCGATAATCCAGAAGGTGCCTTACATTCTGGTCGTCGGCCAGAAGGAAGTCGATGCCCAGACCGTCGCTGTCAGGGCGCGCAGCGGAGGCCAGAAGTTCGGGGTAAATCTTGATGATTTTATCTCAAAGATGAAGGTGGAGTCCGAGAAAAGGCTCGCCAGCCCTAACTAAATAAAAAGCGAACGAGAACCGATTTTCTAACGCGTATTTCCATGAAACGAGCCAGGCTGCCCATTTCCGATGCGTTCTTCTCCAAGTGGAGGGATGTCATAGGCGAAGTGCTTGGCGGAGCGATGATGAACTTGTTCAGGATGCTGGTCTACGATGCTGTTAACGGGAAGCGGCTGCCCGCAGGCATAGACAGGACGCTGATAAACGAGGCAGTCAGGGGAAAATCTGATATTCCGGGTGCGCCCCCCATCATACCAGGCGCCGATGAAGGATGGGAGAACATTGAAGAAGACGCGAAGAAGATGTCTGAAGAATAGGCTCATGAATCTAAGCCAGCTATTTCTTTATCCAGCGCGTTATGCTCTGGAGCTCGCCGAAGCTCTCTATTATGCCCACGCTCCTGGACGATCCGAGCCGGTCGGCCCCCGCCTTGATGAGCATGATCGCCTGCTCGGCAGTCTTTATCCCCCCGGCTGCCTTTATCATCGTGGTTTTCTTTACGGAGCCCCTTATTATCTTAACGTCGTCGATGGTGACGCCCCGCGGCCCGAAGGTGGTGCACGTCTTGACGAAATCCGCGCCGCCGGCTTCCACTGCCTTGCTCACCTTCTTTATCTGGTCATCTGTCAGGAGGGTGGTCTCGATTATGACTTTCAGCAGCGCGTGGTGCTTCTTGGCAACGTCGGCGACCCTGTGGGTCTCGTAGCGCACGTATTCGTAGTTGCCCTCGACTATCTCGCCTATGTTCGTGCTCATGTCGATCTCGTCCGCGCCAGCCTCGAGCGCGCTCTCTGCTTCAGCGACCTTTATCCTTGTTTCCGAGTATCCGAATGGGAATCCTACGCATGCGGCAATCTTCACCTTCGACCCCTTCAGCAGGCCTGCTGCCTGCCTTACCCTTACCGGCGGTATGCAGACGGAGTAGAAGCCGTACCTCTTGGCTTCGGCGCACAGCCTCTTAACGTCCTCGGCAGTAGAGCCGATTGCGAGATTGGTGTGGTCTATCAGCTTCGCCAGCTCGGCCTTGGTCCTGGGAATGGGCTGCATGCCTACATATCTGAAAATAGCCTTTAAATTGTTCCGTGCAGGTCTGCGGCTCCTGAACAAACCCACAATTAGGTATTTATACCACCGGATCGGAGCTGTATTCGGATGGCATGGTCGGGGAGGGCCAGAGGCTCTACAGGGACGAGCTTAGAGGAATGACTTGGGCAAAGGAAGAGCTGAGCCTTTTCCTTGTCAGCGCTGGCGCCAAGCCCGCCGCTCACATGAGCGTTCTTACCCAAGCGAGCAATGCCGCCGAGCTAGAGGCTTTCAGGGGGAAGATCGAATCGTTGCTCTCTGTTTTCGGCATCAAATACGAAACAAGCCCCGATTGCTGCTACGTATCCAGCAAAAACCCTTACGGGTATCTGGAACTCGCGGTGGCGAAGTGCGAAGAGAACCTGGACCTGCTAAAGAACGCCCAAAGCGACTCCGATTACGGCAGGGCTTACGGCTATCCCAGAGAAGCGGTAGAGATCTTCATCGACCCCGGAGATAAAATCCACGGGCTGCGCGGCTACCACTACCATAACTGCCTGGCAGATGCGAGGAGGATGGGTGTCGAGATACCAATGGCCGCGGCCTTCATCTTCCACGTCCCCGCGCGGTGGGAGATAAAGGGCGGAAGCGTGGTCCTGGACGGCGAGAGCGAGCTTCTCGGCAAAAGGTATCTGGAGCTGACCAAGGAGAAAAATCCCGAACTAGCCTCGCGAGTGGAGGCCGAGTTCATCCGGCAGCTCGACGAAAGAATACGCGCTGACCGCAGCATCAAGGACTCGTTCAGAAGGAGCGCAAGAGCTTTATTGGGCAAGGTGAAAGGCTAGCCCGCTAAAGCGCGCCCTCCGCCTTAAGGAGCCTTTCCTTGGCCCTCCTCCCCCCTGGAGCCGAATAGTTCCCGGTCCTACCGTCGCTCCTCACCACCCTGTGGCACGGAATTTCAGGCGCCAGCGGATTGATTCCCATCACGTTCCCGACTGCCCTGCATGCCTTGGGCCGCCGCACTGCCGCAGCTATCTCCTTGTATGTCCTCGTCTCCCCTTTCGGAATGGAAAGCGTGGCCAGAAGGACCCTTTTCTGGAACGGGGTCAGGCCGTAGCTCTCCAGAAGCCTGCGTGCGGCTTTAGCCTCCATGGTCACTCTATTGCGCCGCTCGAGTTAATAGCTGTTTGTAGCCCATGTCCAGCAAGGCTCCGAACAAACGTTCTTTAGCCCCAGGAGGGCGTGCCTGATTTTGCTTGGGGCTTATTCGGTTTGCCATTTTCTCTCCTCGACAAATAATAGGCACTAAAAATTTATAACAACTGTTAACCGTGGCTCGTTTCATACGAATTCTTAAATAGGTTGGAATACTAAAGCATTCTTCAGATAAGGTGTTTGATCCTATCACTTATCAGCCAAAAGACATTAGAGTCAGCGTTTTAAAGCATAAAATACTTAAGGAGAACTTTAAATGGACGCTGAAGACGGTTGGCGACTTTGCGTTTGTCATTGGAGCAAGCGTCCTGACAGGAATCGCATCCTCTCGTCTAGCAATACCACTTCCCGCTGAACTTGCGGCAGTCTTGGGCAGCGGATATCTGGGAGACAAAATGTACGACATGCTTCTCGATGAGCAAAGCGAATACAAGAAGGAGAGGAATAGGAAGAAGTGGGACGAAAGGATGGCCAAGAAATACAACATACCTCTAGATGAAGTCACGCGCTACGACAAGCCCACTACAAAACTGCTCTATAATGCACTACAACAGAGTAGGAGAGGCAATACTGCAGGATCGAAGATTAAACAGTAAACTTTTGTTCATGAATATTAATTCTCTCAGCTATCAAGATACGGCACTAATAAATGGTTCGACTATGTTGGTTCTTCTGGACACATAAACATGCGAGCCTGCATACATGCCCCACTTTTTTAAGAGTCGAGATTGCGATCTTTCTTTTATCCTCGCTTATCATAGATATGCTTCTAGCTGGAGCTATGACCGCAATTTTGTCTCCGCGCTTAAGTTTCTTGGGCACTACGACCATATTCCATCATTGCTACCAAAACTACATAAATGGTTTGTGCTAATGTGCGAAATCGATTGCGTTGGGCGTACGTCATTCCAAAACCAGTTCCGATCTGCTACTTCGTTCTCAACGATTTCGTAACGGTGGTGTAGATATTCTGGAGCATCACACCAACCGCATGCGATAGATTCATACTGGGGAAATCCTCTGATGCCGGTATAGTGACAAGCACGTCGCAAAGCTCCAATTCCGCACTGTTGAGACC
>CAZXIK010000083.1:0-3827 GCA_964640735.1 Microcaldota archaeon
AGGAAAAGTCTATGATTGTTTCCGTCCAAAAGACATTAGCGGAAGGCTATAAAAGGAAGTTGCGCAGAATACGCTATTGAAGTTTGGGTTCGAATGTGTTGAGTTTCAGTTTGGTGGAATGATGGAAAATGAAAATTCTTCTGAGAATTTACGTCAGTGGAAACAACTGCAAGCGCATGGTTCTTCGGAGCCTTTTGGGTTCAAATCCCAACCCTGGCGTAACCGTTAGTTGCTTACTGCGAAGCTGGTCTAAATCATCTGCTGCCGCTCTAGCCGCAAAAACTTTAAATACGTGCTCATCGCTATATGATGGCTAATTATGGTGCCAGGTGTTTCGCACCCTGACGCTGTGGTTTGATGGCTGAAGAGAAAAAAGAAGAGAAGAAGGAGCAGAAGCAGCGGGAGGAGAAACCCCAGGCTAAGCAGGAGAAGAAGGCCAGCGAAGCCCAGAACATAGTCAGGATCGCGGGGAGGGACATCAACGGAAAGTACACGATACTCGGCGCGCTCAGGCACATAAAGGGGATCGGGCACAATATGGCGAACGCCATGGCCCTCATAATCGAGAGGAATTTCGGAATCGTTTCAAGCACCCCGATAGGCGCACTTGAGGAGGCGCAGATAGCGAAACTAGAGAGCGTGATAAAGGATCCGGGAAAACTTGGAGTCCCTCACTTCATGCTGAACAGGAGAAAGGACTCTGACACGGGAGTTGATGGCCATTTTGTCGGCACCGACCTCATTGTGAAGATAAAGAACGACATGGACGCTTCAATAAAGCTTCAGAGCTGGGTTGGCTTCAGAAGGCAGTACGGGCAGAAAGTGAGAGGACAGCACACCAGGTCGACAGGAAGAACCGGCGAGACTGTGGGAGTCACAAAGAAGAGAATACTTGAAGAAACGAAGAAGGCTAAGGCGCCTGGGGGAGGCGGAGCACCAGGAGCAGCGAAGGAAGCTGGGCCTGCAGCAGCCGCACCGGGAGCCGCACAGGCAGCCGCGCCAGCAGCAACCGCGCCCAAGGAAGCGCCAGCAAAGTGATTGATTGGGAGACCCTAAACGACTAAGAAAAAAATATTCGACCCCTTCAATCATGTGGGACACTCAAAGAATCCAGAGAGAGCACGGGCTCAGGGAAAAGTACGGGCTCAGGAATCTGAAGGAACTTTGGATACTTGCCAGCGAGATAAGAAGAATAAGACAGAACGTCAGGAAGGTGCTTTCAGGAAAGGAGAAGGAAGGCGTCGGAAAGGCGATAGTTGCAAGGCTCAGCAGGTACAATGTAGTCAAGAGCGATGCAACGCTTGATGACCTTCTAGTGGTTGATGTTGAATCCCTGCTTGACAGGAGGCTTCAGACAATAGTGATGAAGAAAGGCATGGCGAAGACGATGAAGCAGGCGAGGCAGTTCATAACACACGGACTCATTTCGATTAACGGCAGGAGAATGAAATCTCCTGGCCATCTGGTGCTGGCTTCTGAAGAAGTGGGGATACAGTATTACAAACCAGTCCAGATACAAACGACTCCGGCAGCAGCGGCCGCGCCGGCAGCCCCTGAGGCTGGGACCGCGGCAACGCAGGCTTAGGTGAATCTTTGGCAAAGGAAACTAAACAGAAACAACCTGAAGAAAAGCAGCAGGAAACGAAGAAGCAGGAGGTCTCTTTTGAAGAGGCCGCCATAGCCGCCGCCCAGAAATATAAGCCAAGGGGAACACGCTGGGGCGTCGCGCACATATTCTCCTCGAAGAACGACACGATAATAACGCTTACAGATCTTTCTGGAGCCGAAACAATAGCTGTAGGAAGCGGAGGGATGATTGTTGACGCAGACAGGGAAGAGGGCTCTCCTTACGCTGCTATGCAGGCTGCTTACAAGGTTGCTGCGACAGCTGTTGAGAAGGGCATCACACACATAAACATAAAGATCAGGGCGCCTGGAGGCCACGGGCCCAAGACGCCAGGGCCCGGAGCCCAGGCGGTGGTGAGAGCGCTCGCGAGGAGCGGATTCAAGATCGGAAGCATCGAGGATGTCACGCCCATTCCTACAGACACGACAAGACGGCCTGGCGGAAGGAGGGGAAGGAGGGTATAACCCTCATATAATGTATATCGCCCAGGCGGCAACTATGAACGCCGCAATAACGAGGACAGGGCCAGCGTATTTTATTGTGCGCTTGACGTCCCTGCTCGTCCTTTCTATCAGCAGATCTGCTTTTTCCCCCCACACTGAGAATCTCTCTACTTTTGTGCTTTTGTAGACGTAGCTTGTCGGCTCCACGTCCTGCAGTGCGCTGCTAATCAAGGCATCTATCATCGGAGCCAGCTCAGATAATTTGGTGTACTTCCCTAGCGCGTTGCTTGCAGAAGAGGAGATAGAGTTAACGTAATGCGTATCCGTAGTGCAGACCTCTGCATCCATTTTGAAATCCTTCCTTACGTGCTCGAGCAGTTTTTCCCTGAAGCTCGGATGCATGTTGTTTGCGTCGATGTATATCAGGCAGAACCTTTTGCTGCCGAACTTGAATATCCCGACGCTCGTATAGCCTTCTCCCAGATCCTTCGGGTACCCAAGTGCAGGAGCCAGCTTTTTCGATGACGATCCGAAATCCAGAAGCTGGCCCTTGTTTCCGTTGACCGATCTCTTTATCGCATTCCTGTACTGTTGAACATATGGGCTGCCCTCCTGAATTCCATCGAGCTCTTTCTCGCTTGCGGATTCGAATCTTGAATTGTGGGAATCAACAAGCACTACCTTCTTCCCTGAAAGCTTTTCAGCAAAGCGTCTGAGCTCAGCGCCGACGCTTCTGCTCATGTCCTCAGTCACCATTGGCGCCTTTGTGAGGAGCAACAGGCTTGCGCTGCCTATGGCGATGTTTATCGCCTTGCAGTGTCCGTCGGTGCCGATGGAGACTCCGCCGCGCGCCCTACGGTATACTGTTCTTTCAGACAGTGCGCTTTCTATGTGGTTGGTGAGCGTGTAGACTTGAGAGATGCTTATCGGATTCTGCTCGATATTCACCGGGGCGTGGAGCACGAAAGGCGATGCACTGTCCCTCCTATAGAAGGCATTCCCTATGTGAAGCGGCGCCACACTGCCGCCCGCACCTTGAAACGGCCCGAAGTGTATGTCCGGGTTGACGAATATTGCTTTGTAGCCGTGCTTTCCCTTGAATGGGAGCAGGTCGAGCTGGAGATCGGTCTTCTCGCCGGCATCGTAGCCTATGACCTTTACGTCGCTAGTGAGGCTGAAGAGCCACTGGTTGAGCATCGTCGTTATGATGTTGATGCCGCTCGCTTCTAGGATCTTCTTCGCCGGCCTGTCAACCAGATAGATGAAGAGGTAGCTAATGACTAGGAAGATGGACATTCCTGCAAACAGCTTTATCAGCGTGAGGATTAGGGGGACCTGGAAATTGAATATGAAGTGCCCTAGAGGTATGAAGAACAGGATGTTCAATGTCGGGTGTATTGCCGCCACAATGAACGCCGTCCTTTTCCTTCCTATGACGAACTTGCTCATCAAGAGCCAGTAGCTGAAAATGAGGGCGTTGATAAGAAGCAGCACTATGTATGATGCCGCTACATTCTTTGTCAGGAAGAAGACGAAAGTGTTGAAGATCAGCAGCAGGGAATATAGCGAAGTGGCAAGCAGCGTCGAAAACATCGCGTGCTTGAGCTGCATCTTCCTCCTTATGCTCTTTATCAGCGCCGCGTTGAGGAGGGCCGGAAGCGTGACGACAAGGATACCGGTGCTTATCCCGTAGAGCAGCACTCTTTTCCTTCCTATGACGAACTTGCTCATCAAGAGCCAGTAGCTGAAAATGAGGG
>CAZXIK010000084.1:0-3751 GCA_964640735.1 Microcaldota archaeon
AGGCAGCACCTGGTCTATCCCCTTGATTATGTTGTAGCTCTCCCACCACGGTCCTCCGCACGTGGCGCACTCGCCGTAAGCAATAACATATCTCGGCTTGAGCATCTGCTCATAAAGCCTCTTTATCTCGGGCACCATCGACTTAGTAACCCAGCCGGCGGTTATCATCACATCCGCCTGCCTCGGTGTCCCGCGGAAAAACAGGTAGCCCTTCCTTTCAGCATCTATTCTCGCGGAACCGAAGTCCATGAGTTCGATGGCGCAGCATGAAAGCCCGAACTGTAGGGGCCATACGGAATTCACCCTCGACCATCCTACAAGGCCTTTTGTTATCGCTTTCGTGACTTCTGACAGAGAAGCGAACATGACGTTCGGCTTGACCTCATACTTTTTCATGGAGTCCTGCACGAGCCTGCTCATCTCTTTCTCGGCGTTCATGAACTTCGTCTTGTCGTAGGGCGCATCCATTGCCATCACGCGTTCAGATCGTGCAGCCTCAGGTTTCCGAAGGGGTGAAGCTTCGCCACGGCATTGCACTCCTTGCAATGCGCACAACCTTCACACAGTATGAACTTGCCCTTTTCGACCCTGCAGCCGCACTTCAAAATCTCCATTCACTCAACCTTCTTGCTTATCGCAAGCAGGAAAACCTCAAACACTAAGCCAAAGATCAGCAGGTAGAACACGTAAGCGCTGCTTGCCGATAGCGCGGCCTTCTGGAATGTCGACCATATTATCACTATGACGCTTATGATTTCGAAAGCAAGGAATGCGACGAAATAATGCAGGTACTCGTGCATCACCTCCATCTTCTTCCCGAACGGCACCTCGGCGCTCTCGTAGGGTATCTTCTGTACCTCGTTCTCATCTCCCTGCGGTCTCACGAGCCTGGAAAACATAAGCATAGAGACGGGTATGAATAGGGCTACCGCTCCCAGAATTGCTACCAGCACGTATTGGTCGGCCACGAGCTATTTAATCGAGCCAAATGTTAATATTTGATGCGGTATAGAATAGAAGTCTGTGATTGATTGGGGCTTTCTATAAAGGCACAGGAGGCGATGAGGCAGGGCAGCGTCAAGCTCAGGGTCAACAGGAGCGGAATGTTCCAGCAGCTGACCTTCACGGTCAAGACGGCCAAGCTTGGAGATATAAGCTACACTGAATTGTTCACCGACAGGATAGTCGAGCTAAGCGAACTGACAAAAATCGCGGATGAATACGGACTGCCTGTAGAAGCTCCTAATGGGAGGGCCTTCCCGAAAGGAACGAGCGCCGCTGATTTTAAGAAAGAGTGAAGGCTCCTGAAGCCGTCATTTCTCAACCATCCTTCCGCGTTTGCAAGAAATGCACAGCCCGCTTTTCCTGTCAAAATCAGAATCGCATGCAGGCCTGCCGCACATCGAACACACATTAGAGGCGAGTCTTCCACAGATGTGGCACATCGCTTTCAATTCACTCACATAATCACTCGAACACCGCAACCTCTTTCAGCAATTCCTTGGCTCTCTTCAACGAAAGCGGCCGCATCCCTTTCCGTTTCGAATACCTGCACTGATACTTTATGTAGGTCTCGTTCACCTTCGTGTCAGGATTCAGCACTTTGCATCTTTCAATGAAATCGATTATTACTTTGGCGGCGCTTCCCTCGTCAAGCATCTTCACATTCACTAGATAAGGCGCAAGGATCAGGTTGACGGTCCTGTGCCTGACATCAGGTATAGGGTTCGCAAGCAGCTTATCTATCCAGGCGTAGCTTCCAGAGCCCGCGCCCACTGCAAGCTTTCTCTCCTGCGGCTTGAGCACCCTTGCAGCATCGATTATCTCCTTCGGCAGATCCTTCCTGTCTATCGGAAGGTTCGCGGAAACATTTTTCTCGATTGCGCCTTTCACCAGCTTCAGGAGCTGCTGTTCATTCACATGCACTTTGCCTTTCTCCAGCATCTGGTTTATAAGCCTCATCCCGTTTTCTTTTTTCGGAACGGAGACGTAGTTCTCGAAGCTGAGCACGAACTCCTTCTGCTCCCTCCTTATCCCAAGCCCCAGCTCGTCGGCGACCCTGAGAAGATCGTCTATGCTTAGCGCAAGATGGTCAGAGGCGGCCTCGGCTTCAGCGGAAGCGAATCTTGATATCGCGTAGCCATCCCCGATCGCGCTCACGAGCATCCTCGCGTATGCATAGCCCATTATGTACTTGAATTTGATTCCAGCAAGGCCCTTCACATTTTCCTTCGTTATCCTGCCGTGCTTGAACGCGCTCTGCAGCTGCGAAACGCCCTCCTGCAGGTAATTCGGCTCTACCGAGGTAGCCCCGCGCTCGGCGACAACCTCCTTCGCTTCGCGAGAAAAAGGGTACTTGTAAGCGAAATCAAGCTTGGTCTCAAGTGCCATGAGGTATTTTCAGAATCCAAGGTTTATAAGCTCTGTCGAGCCGCTTCACTCCTCCACGTATGGCGCCAGAAAATACGTTACCGCCGCCTCCCCGATGTTGTAGGTGAGCTTCAGCGGCTGGTCGGACTTTATCGAGAGCTTTATCGAGTTGCCCATTGGGCTAGACTTGACCATATTCTCCAGGAATTCCAGGTTGAACACAGCTCCAGCGTCCTTGCTCGCCTCAAGCTTCTTTATCGCTGCCCCATCAACCTCACTGAGTTCCTCAAGGTCCCCCCGGTCGCCCTTTGCGCTTATAGCAAAGTGGCTTTTCGCTGCCTTGAACGTTATATATGACGAAATAAGCGAAGCGTCTTTAAGCGCGTTCTTCAGATGCTCCCCATCCACCTCGACCTGTACGTCGAACTCGACCTTAGGCTCCTTGTCGTCCTTCTTCCTCACGTCGATCATGTTGAGCTTGAACCTTCTCCTGTTCTTGCTTCCGATGAACTCAAGCGAGAGCTTGCCGTCGTGGTCTTTGAGCACGAGCGCCTCGTCGTCCCTGGTCCTCGACATTATCTTGCTGAGGCTGTCGAGATTGAGGCCTATGTCCGCGCTCTTCTCAATCTCGTACTTTGAGAATGCCTTGTTGGGTATGAAGAAGGAGATCATGCTTATCCCGCTGGGGTCCATCGCCTTGAGGCTTATGCCTTCCTTGGTTATGTTGAAATTCCCCTCGTCAACGAGGCTCACAATCGCCTCGACGCAGTCCCTCCAGTATTTAGCATTATCAAGCTTCAGCTCAAACACAGAACCCCCAAATTAGATGCAGATATTATCAAGAAATAGATATATAAGCTATCTCATGTTTTGCATGAATTCGAGTGAGATTTCAAAAACGGAAGCGCCTTGCTCCGAGAGAGAATTCAGACAGTAAATGATACCGCAGGTGCATAAGGATTGAGCGTAAATCCATGCCAGAAATAGCTAGGGGTGCGCCTACCCTTGTGCTTCTTGTCTCGCTGGAGTTCCCGCGCGGCGGCTACGCTGAATGCGCCGCCTACCGCGGCCAAGGCGATCTGTAAAGCTGGCTCGTTGGCCATCTCGGCAGCCTTTGCTCCTGCCGCGGCCACCGCTCCATAAGCCATAGCCCTCTTTATCCCCATTGCCATCTCTGCCTATGCTTGTGCATTTCTCCGTATTTAAAATTAGTGTGCAGTTTTAGTTTTTCCCTGCGCTTCTATCGACTGTCTTGCGACCTTAAGGTTGCAGCTGTTGTGCCTGGAGCACCACGCATAGCAGGTTTCGGCCAGCTCCTTCCTTTCATAATGGAGTCCGCATACCTTGCATGAATAGAGCTCTTCGGGCATATGTATTATAT
>CAZXIK010000085.1:0-3682 GCA_964640735.1 Microcaldota archaeon
GTGCCGCTCAGGGAAGATAGCTCAGGCCAAAAAGTCTGCTACACGACAGTCAGCAAAAGAAAGGCTTTGGAAGAGGCGGGCAAGGGCGAGTGGGGTTTGGTGCACACGATTGACAAGAACATGGTGGCATACAAACATTCAGACTTCGACATATGCACCGCGGGCGAGACGGAGATTTACACAGGTTTCATACCCGTAAGCGCAATAAAAGGAACAATTATAGTGAAGCAGGAAAATCCATCGAGCAGCAGAAGGGTGAAGATCGTCGCTTCATACTCGCACGAACCGGACCGAAGAGAGGCTGAAACCGATACAGGACTGCTGGCAATGACCGGGCACTGGCTTTCAGAGAAAATAAGAAGATAATAGAATTTCTGACAGATTTTTAGAAGATGGCGGTTTCCATGCTGATAAACATAAAAGCAACACCCAACGCAAAACACGCGGAAATTAAAAAGCTCAGCGATATGGATTACAAAGCAAAGATTGACGCACCAGCTCTTGAGGGGAAAGCAAACGCGCGCCTTTTGGAGATGCTGGCTGAACACTTTGGCGTTTCGAAATCTCAAGTGAGGATAGTCAAAGGTCTTGGCAGCAGGAACAAGCTCGCGGAGATCGGATGAAGCGATTACGCGCAGTTTCTTTTGCGCGTTCCAAGAAAATAGAATCTGGTAAAACTGCCTTCGCATTTCCATACTTATAGCAGAAAAAAACGTTCGCGTTCGAATGGCCATTCTTTTGGGCCGTTGTGGCGCTTGATAGCGCTTGCCTGACCAGCAGCCCCTTTTTTCCATAAACGCGGAACGCAAGCTTTTCAAGAATCAGGATTCGGTTGCATGGAAATGGAATATGCTGCGGACGTCTATTTTTTCTCAATACTATGGAGTCGCGTTTGGCCTGGTTCAGAAAGGCGCAAAAATAAACTCTCGTCGACAAACTTTGCGTTTATCTGCGCTAGGATGAGAGATATTTTCATCTTTGGCTATTTGATCGCCAATCGGGATAGCCTAAAGGAAAAGAGATGAAGAGAAGATTGGTTTTTCGAAGACTTTTCTAGAAAAGCTTGGATTTTGCTAATGTCTGTGTTCGAACTCATTCCTCAGGTTAGCGTCCACATACTCTTTCCTGTCCCTCATTACCACGATGATGCCGGTTTCCTTGTTGCCTCTTATGATGCGCATTTCAATGTCGGTGTATGGCTTGAGCTTGTCAACTGCTTCCAGGAAATCGGCAGGGCTTGACACCTCATACGGCCCGAATTTTGTCACTACGTCAAACCTTGTGAGGCCGGCATCTTCAGCCGGAGACCCTCTGACCACATCGAGTATGACCGCCCCTCGGGCTTGAGGAAGTTTGATCCCCATGTGCTCTTCCGCCTCCTTGAGAGTTGTAGTCATTATCCCTAACCAAGGCCTTTCGATATGCCCCTTCTTGATCATCTGGTCAGAGGTGCTGATTATGGTATTTGAGGGTATTGCGAAGCCTATGCCCGAAACGCCGAACGCTGACGCAATCATCATTGTAGCCATGCCGACCACTTCGCCGTTTATGTTTGCAACCGCACCCCCGCTGTTGCCCGGGTTGAGGGCTGCATCGGTCTGTATGAACCCTTCCCCATTCATGCTGATTTCAGGAAGCATTCTTCCGATAGCGCTTATTATGCCCATCGAGACTGAGGGGCCTCCTGGAAGCCCCAACGCGTTTCCCAATGCAAAAACCACCTGGCCCTGCTTTAGTTTCTTGGAGTCTGCGAAACTTGCGGCGTTAAGGTCCCTGGCCTCCACCTTCAGGAGCACGAGATCCCCGCTGGGGTCGTCTCCCACTACCGCTGCGGTAAGCATCCTCTTGTCGTCAAACATGACTTTTATGCTTTCCGATCCGCCAGCCACGTGGTAGTTCGTGACGACATAGCCGTCGCAAGTCAATACTATTCCGGATCCTTCGCCCACCGCTGACCTTGGGTGAAAGAGCGGGATTCTATCGTTTACCTTCTTGATTCCCCGGATCGAGACTACGCTAGGCTTCAGTTTTTCCACTGAACCGACTAACTGATTTTCCATCTCTGCCAGCCCCGCCATAACCCCGACCTAAGTACATGCGGGATTGGAATTCCTCATTTATAAACAGTTGTTTCGGGTTTGTTTCGGACGAAAATCAGGAAGGGGATCCGAACGCGCGGTCGCCTGCGTCGCCCAACCCCGGAATTATATATCCGTGTTCATTAATTTTGGGATCGATTGCGCAGGTGTAGAATTCCGCTTTGGGGAACTCCCTGCTTACGTACTTTATGCCTGCCTCGGTCGCAATCACAGAGAAGAAAACAAGTCTTTTGGGCTTGCCTTTTGCCATTATGTGTTTTGCCACCTCCAGCAGGGTGTGCCCTGTGGCTAGCATTGGGTCTGCGATTATCACCATGTCATCGCGGTGCATCTCGGGTATTTTCTCGTATCTTATCTCGATTGGGAAGTTCGGCGCTTTGCCTCGCCATGCGCTGATTACGCCCGCTCTCGCAAGCGGCAGCTCCTTGTACATTCCCTCAACAAAAGGTATCGCCGCACGGAGCACCATTATTATCTCGATCTTGTCGTTTCCTTTGACCCTGTATCCTGTCGTTCTCCCCATCGGCGTTTCCACAGGGAACTTCTGGGTTTCGAAAGTCCTCAGGAATTCGTGCGCCATCAGCCTTCCGATCCTGAAGATCGCCTTACGGAAAGCCACCTGGCTCGTTCTCTTGTCTCTTGCAAGGGTGAGCTGCTCCCGGATCATGGGATGCTTTACCACCGTTACTTTGTTGCGTGCTGCCATGCGAACATATAATTGCATCTTCATTCTTTAAGATTTTTGGTTCTGCCCAGACTTTGTTGGAATTTCAAAAACAGTTTCGGCATTTCTGGAAAATACTAGATCTCAAGCGCGTTTTCTAATTATGAGCACTTCGCTTCCGCCGCACTTGTCGAAAGCGCTGTGGAACTCCGATGTTATGCTATCGTAATTTCTGGAAATTTCATGAAGCGCATTATCGAGCATGCGCTTGTCGTCGGTAGCATGAGGTTCTACACGAACCGAAACTGACATTCTAGCTTCGCCGCCAGCCTTTAGAACCCTAGCAATTTCGCCAATCATTTTTCTGGCCGCGATTTCTCGGTCCCCAATTTCAGGATAATTGTAGGAAAGATATGCGATAGATGAGATACAAGAAACAACGACGTCAAAAGACCCGCCCTTGAAAGGGAGGGTTTCGTTTATCCCTCCTGTTTTTTCCGTGCCGGTTGGCTTATTTCTCAGGATGTGCCTTTTGATAAAACCCGGCTCCTTTGGAAGCGCTCTCCGCGTGAGCTCCTCAGCGCTATATGCGGGCAGGAGGTTTGTTTTCTGCGCGATTGCATAGATGGGGTCCATTTCGATAACACGTACTCCCAGCGCGGCCGCTTCCTTTGCAAATGTGCCTTGGCCCGAACCGATATCCAGGACCGTCTTTCCTTCGAACGCTGCGGTTGAAATGCCGAGAAGGGCTTCGTATTCCTTTAAACTTCTGCCGGTGATGAGGCTGCCTTCTGCATTGAATTTCACACTTTTTTGCTCGGTTGCCTGCGCCTGTGCCATAATAATATTAACCTCTATCTGATAGTGACACACTCCCACCCCTGAAGGGTGTGGGCTTCCTGCTTCAAAGAATACCTGA
>CAZXIK010000086.1:0-3671 GCA_964640735.1 Microcaldota archaeon
AGGTAGAGCACAGCGACTATTATCGCTACGAGCAGTATGGCCCAGCTGTAGGTAAGCAGATACTCGAGGGCTGACTGCGCCTTTTTGCTGCTCCTCGCTCTCCCCGCATGCCTTGAACCCCTATTATTAGGCATCTAAAGCACTATTGCAGCTATGTTGCTAATAGAGGATATGTAACATATTTAAAGGTATGTCGAGTTCGCGTTCGACAACTTCGCAACATTTCACAAATTTCATGGGACTGAAAAAACGCGTTTGTCCTAGAGGGTTATGAAATAAATGTTCCAGTAAAGGCGCGCTTGCAGCGCTCCTCCAGGTAACTTGCCGTGTTGCAGTAGACACATTGCCTCAAATTCTGCTCATCTTGCAATCTTCCTAACAGCGTATGCAACTATCGGATCCATTACGAAGTAGGTGTCTTCTTTTGTCTTTTCTATAATGCCAAATTTTACTAGGCTCTGCAGAAGTGCGTTGAGTCGCATATCTGATATTGCGCCCTTTTCGGCCACTATGTATCTTTTGATGTTAGCCCACGATCCATGACCAGCGGCGACCGCGCCAAGTATGGAAAGATACCTTTCTCTGGATTTTGCTATAAGTCTCTCAATCTCTTTTATCACTATCTTGGATCCCTCATCAGAAACCTTCTTCAGCGCATTTTCCTGGCTCAGGCCCAGCACGCCTCTGTAGTGGCCATAGTACGTGAGCCATCCGACAATCCCGCCCACCGCCGCTACAGCCTTTTCAATCTCCTTCTTTCCTACTTTCCTGCCTGTCTCTTTGAAACCCTTTGCGAGGAAATCTTCGGCTGTTCTCTTTCCGAACTTTTCTAGGAATATCTCGTTCCTGAACCTTCCGTAAAGAGGGGCGTCTGCATCCTCGTATTTGAGAAAGTCCTTAAGCATCCCGACCTCGCTGCCTGTAAGGAAGTATGCTATGTTTGAGAGATTGTCTATGCTCCACGCGAGCAGCAGGTCATACCTTACGCTGCCCCCAAATCTCAGATACTGCGCTTCGTCAAATACAATCGCGTAAATCACTCTCCTCTCTTTGCACCATTCGTTGATGTCCTTCAGAAGCGCGGTAAACTCCTTGCTTGAAAACATTGTGGGGTACTTCCTGGAAAGGCTGTCGTCTGTTTCGCCCCCGAACCTCAAGGCAAAATCAAGAAATTCGTTGCTTACAAGCTCGTAGAGCGCGCCTTTGGGCACCGAGGCGTGCTCCATGTATATCTGCCGTGCGTCTATAAGCACGTAGGGCATCTCCTTCTGGCTGAGGAAAGCACGTATCAGGCTCGTCTTCCCCACCCTTCTCATCCCATAAACAATGCTGAGCTTTTCGCCATGTTTTACTGAGGCTTCGAGAGCGGCTAGCTGTTTCTTCCTGTCGTAGAGGTCGGATACCTTTTCTTTGGGATTTACGTCAAATAGCACTAACTCACCCGTTAGTTACTAACTATAGCGTTAGTAAATTATAGATATGTTTGGGCGCCGCGCCTATAGCGTTATGAAGTACGTATTCCTGTAGAGGCGTCTGCCGCGCTTCTCCCCGTGCAGCTCGAACGAGCTCTTGTACTTCATGTGTCGCACGCTGATGAAAGACAGAGCTTTCTTCTTATCGCTCGCATAAACATCCATGCCGTGTTCCTTCTGCTCGGTCTTGGAGACGAACGCCCCGTTCCTTTCCAGGTATCTCTCAAGGGATGCGACCGCCCTGCCCACCTTTTCAGTACCTCCCCTGAACTGGACAACCGCTTCATAGTAGCCGGCGCGCCTCTTCGCGTCTGCATCGCAGAGCAACCTGTTGACCTTCAGGTGAACGTTGTGCTCGACGCTCAGCCCGCCGTGCTCTTCGTCACTGACAAGGATCCTCGCTATGCCGTTGCCGCTGTGTATCAGCCTTATTTTGTACGGCTTGAACGTGCGCGCGAGCAGTAGCTCCATCCCGCCCTTGGTCTCCGGAACAAAGGCACCTGCCACGTTTATCCTGCCGCAGTCCCTGCACCGGTCCACATTAGCTTCTGTCTTGAGCCTCTCCTTGAGCTTCTTCCCGGCGCAGAACTCGCAGAACTCGCCGTAGAACCTAGCCTCTTCGCTGGATCTGTTGCATATGGGGCAATGCTTCATGAAAAATATGAGTGATGTTAAGCTTTCTTCAGGCCTTTTTGTAGGTAATTTTGTCTGTAAGAGTTGAATTGTTTATAGCTACTTTTGCTCCTATGAGTTTTTGACATCTAGGGCAGCAACCATATATTTTTATGTTGCCTTCTGCGACTTCAAGCTCTTCAAAAGATATTTTGCTCCCAGCTCGACAGTAAAGCATGGCGTTTTCCAACGCTTTTGTCTGCCAATCATGTTCTTTTGTGCTATATCCGCAGTAGGGACAAGCAAGAGGTAGATATACAACGTCAAACATACCCATGCAATCACGCCTAACAAAAACTTTGAAAATTAAACACGATTAGCTGCTGATAAATTGGACCTTCAAATCTTTAAAGTGTTTCTTGATTGTCAGAAAATCCTTGTCTTTTGTACAAAGCAACAGGCCATTTACCAGAGCCGTAGACGCAATGTATATGTCGTTCTCGCTGACCTTCAAGCCGCTTTCTTTTAATCTTGCAAATATTTCAGCAGCCTTCAATAAGATCGGGTTCGTGATCGCGATCACGTTGAAAGAGTCTTCTAGCAGCAGCTTGTTTTCCAGCATGCTCCTCTTGTACCTGATGAACTCGTATACGCTTACCACAGATATGCTGTTGTCGTTTTGTAGTAGATCTATATGTCGGCCGTGATCAATAGCCTCGACAAGCATCGTTGTGTCTAGTATAGTCCCCTCGGCCACCCATACCGCCTCCTATCTTCGAGCAGTTCGTCTACGCTTATCTTGGTCTCCTTTTTGTTGAGCTCCAGAAGTCTCTTCAGTGATATCTTCTTCAGGAGTGCGCTGTAATTTTTTAGAAGCCTCTCGAGAGCATCGTCCATGTTCGGCGTGTCAAACTCTTCTTTCAGTTTTGCGAGTTTTTTATAGGTTTCTTTTGAAACTGCTATGGTTTTCATCGAATCACATGATATTTATAAATCTACAAATTTATAAATCTAACGTTCAGACGGGCGGCGCTACCTGGTCTACTGCTTCGAATAGTGCCTGCCTATTATGGCGCCGTAAGCTGGCCTTGTTATGAAAGCGCCGAAGAGGACTCCGAGTATCGTCGACTCGGCGAAGCCTATTATCGAGATGAGCGTCGTTGAGAAGAGCAGCGGCAGCATCGCCACAACCAGCAGGCCCGCGTCCGCCCAGATTATGAAGAAGGCGTTGCCGAGCTTGAGCTTGAGCGTGTGCTCGCTCGATGTTATCAGCACCTCGTCCGTTATTATTATCTGCGCGTCGACGCCGGTGCCTATGACGGCTATCATTCCAGCAACAGCAGCGAGGTCTATCGTGCCTATGAGCCCTATTATCGAGAGTATGATGAAGAGCTCGGCGAGAGTGGTGAAGACTATGGGCACGACTAGGAAGAGCTTCTTGTACCTAATCGCGACCGTCGCAGATACCGCGAGTATCGCGAGCAGCAGCGCTATCGCGCTTATGAGCTCGAAGTGCGAACCCAGGGTCGGGGGTATCGTCGTGGGTATGCCTGCTATGACGTGCACTGGCAGGGCCCCGCCCTTGAG
>CAZXIK010000087.1:0-3634 GCA_964640735.1 Microcaldota archaeon
AAGCAACTTTCGTTTTTGTGGAACTGTGGGTATTATAAATTTTCAACACCCTCAAGGGAAGGGTGTCAAAACTCAGGAAAAGACAGCCGGATGAGGAGGCTTCTGACTTGTGAAGGAGGATGTTGTGGAACGCTCTCAAAACAAATCGGCTTTGATGCCAAAGAAGAACTGGGAAGAACTTAAAGCGATAATAAGGGCCAATCCAGAGCTGGCGGCGGTCGAACTCGAGGTTAAAAGGCCTAGACATTCACGCAAAAAGGAATCCATAGCGACTTTCAATTACGAATTCAATTTCTCTGGCGGTTGCCTTCGCGCTAGCCAGTGCACGAACTACAAGGAACCAGAGCTGGAGAAGAAAGCGGAAGAGCTCCTGAAGCGGACAGATGAGGATCCTGACCTGCTGGTTTTCGTTACAGAAAAGCAGGAAAGCATTCCTGTGTTCAAGTACAAGCTTCAGTTTCCGCTGCATTTTCTCCTAGGCAAAGACCCCGCGAACGCGACTCCCTCCAAATTCAGGAAAGAGCTGGAGAAGCTCGCCTATCAAATGTATCAGCTAGACCTTGGCCAGGAGAAATTGTAGGGCTGCCTTTTTCCGCTATCTGCCGCTCAGGAGCCTGCTTATCGTCGCCCTTATGAAAGGAAGGCTGTTGCTGTTCTTGAATCTGTCGAATCTCACTTTTTCCCTCGATGTCGATCTGAGGGTGTTGTAGCAGCCCACGCACATAAGCCTCTTCTTCACGACACCGCCGCTCACATACCTGTCCCTCTGCTGTATGTAGCTGGGCGGCAATATCTTGATCTCGCTCTTGCTCATTAGTTTGCTGCAGTGCAGGCATGTATTCTCTATGAGGTAAACTAGGTCGCTGTCCTCTGCAACATCAGCGGCGTACTCCATCCCGTCGCTTGCAGATCTCTTTCTTGCGAAAGCTGGTATCTCCTCTATCTCCATTCCCCCTTGGCCCAATTTCCCACCCTCACACCTTCCGGTGCCCGCACACCCTATCCGTGTACGGTACTCCTTCTGCATCTCCTGGTATTTAACCCTTGTGTTTAAATAAGTCATTTTGTATAAAAGCTGTCGTCGGTGAACAAGATGCGCTATGTAATCGCCATTGGAGGAAATGCAATCTCTGACGACAAAATGCTCGGCAAAATATCGAAGATCATAGTCAAGCTTGCCGTTCAGGGGAACGAGATAGTAGTCACGCATGGGAACGGTCCCCAGGTTGGCAGGCTTGCGCTCCACGAAAGGAAAAGCTTGGCGCTGCTGACAAAGGAAACCGAGAAGCAGATAGGGGAAGAGATAAAGAGGAAGATAATTTCTTCTGCTAGGAAAACAAATGGCCCGAAGGTGAATATCGTTTTCACCCGTGTTTTGGTCGATCCTGAAGATCCCGAGTTCAACAATCCAACCAAGCCTATAGGTGAATTCTACGCTAACGGCAAGGCGAAGGCCCTCGTTAGAAAGGGGTTTGTAATAAAGCGCCTCATAAACGGTTTCAGGCGTGTCGTGCCATCTCCGAAACCCCAAAAGATAATCGATATCGGGCAAATAACCAGATTGCTTTCAGCAAACAGCATAGTCATAGCAGCTGGCGGCGGCGGAATTCCAATGTTCAAGAAAGGCAAAAAACTAATCTACGCGGAGGCCGTAATAGATAAGGATTTCGCATCATCGCTCCTCGCAATGCAGCTTCATGCCGATAAGCTGATTCTGCTCACAAATGTTCCCGGAGTCTTCCTAAATTTTAAGACAAAAAAACAAAAGATGTTGAGAAGGATAAGAATCGGCGCGCTGAAGAACCTGATAAAGAAGGATCAGTTCGAAGCAGGAAGCATGTTGCCCAAGGTCCAGGCGTGCATAAACTTTGTTGAAAAGACAGGAAAAGAAGCAGCAATAGGGAGCCTTAGCGATCCGGGCATAGTCCTTAACCCACGAAACGCAACAAAAATTCTGCCTTGAAGTAAAGCGTGTTCAACGTTTTCCCGCTTTCATGACTGATTTGGCGACGCTCTTCACGTCGGCCGTTGTTTTTATCGAATCCTTCTCAAAATGCGTCCTGCTCGCTTCGAATTTCTCTCTAAGTGAGGTGATTGCAGTCCCTATCGGTATGGATGGCATTCCAAGATGCGCGGTCATCTTTGGAACAGAATAGAAGAAGGGTATGTCTAGTTCTTCGCTTATTTTCCTAATCAGCTCTACTCCAGAGGCCGTTCCGGCATCCGCAACGTTGAGCATTTTGTTTATATGATTCTTATCCTGAAGCTTGCCCAGCCAAAGCGGACCAAAAATGTTCGTCTTGCTGCCGCAAGAATAGCAGTTTTCGCTTAGCGAAACGGCAAGACCCTTTTTACACGAAAAGGCATGGCAGTTCGGGCAATATCCGCCAAATCCAGATTCGCCCATTGTCTTTACTGCCTTGTCCGATCCATGTTTCAGTCTTAGGAAGACTCTCAAGTAGTGCATGTCAGATAGGCTGAGCATAGGCTCGATGCCAAAGTTGAACTGACCTGCCTCCCTGGCGATGAAGTTTATCAATATCCTGACTCCTGCTTCGTGGCAGAGCTCATTGTGGAGCGGTCTAGAACCGTATATCCTCTGGCAGGCCTGCCCCTCAGCTCCGCATAGCGTAGCGGTATCTGTCGCAGTAACCATGAATATGGTGCCGTCCTTGGAAATTTTGAAGGCGTCGTGAATCAAGGGCACCGGGCTCCCGAAAGGATCGATATCAATCGCATCAAAAACCTCATCTGCCGTGTTCGCGAATTCCTGCATACTTTTGCCCAGAACATTCACTTTCACTTTGTTTGACTCGGCATTGCGTTTTGAGTTTTCAGCAGCTTTGAGGTTCATGTCGATTGCAGTGGCTTTCTTAATCCCAGCCTCCAGGCAGTACCTTATCGCCCTAATTGCTGTTGCTGAAGTTGAATCGAGAAGATTTGCGTCTCGTAGAGAAAGCGCCCTCAGGAAAAGTACAGAGATGCTTCGCAGCTTCTCCATTTTCGGATTGTAGAAAACGCCATCCCTCACCTTTATGCTTGCAGCCCCTTCTTTGAAAATCCGCATGCTATCATTCAGGACTTTTTGTTGAGCTTGAGGAGGGAATCCAGGAGGCCATGGGCGTACGAGATGCTCGCGAAAGCAGTGTATAATTCCTTCTTGCCAAGCCACGCCTTTGCATCGTCGCAATAGTTTTTCGCAAGCCTCACTATCTCGATCTCGTCAGCGTTCAGATCGCGCTCGTCCAGGAGCTTTACGTTGTCGTTAAAGGCGGCGATGTCCTTCGCAATCCTTTCCGTTATTTCGTCCACAAAAGCAACTAAAAAGCTTTATAATTCGTAATAATATATATTCTTGCTCTAGCTCGGAGATAAGATGGCAAAACAGGTTCCCTGGGACGATGAAACAGAGGCATTCGTGTCTGACCTAGACGACATGCTTTCGAAAAAGTACAATGTTCCGCTCCGCGGCTTGCTCATGAATCCGGGCAAGTATGCCGGAAGGAAAGGTCTTGCGGACTCCATACAGAAAATAAGGGCCGATTCGGAGCAGTATTTCACCGATTTGCTTGCGGACCTAAAGGACGAAGGACCGAAACTGCAAGCGGACCTCGAGGACGCCGATGCGCAATAC
>CAZXIK010000088.1:0-3534 GCA_964640735.1 Microcaldota archaeon
GTGGATGACTTTGCTGTGGTTGGATTGAGGTCCGCCATTTGTGATTATGCGCACGTAGGAAAGTGGGCGATAGTGGCTGAAGGAGCGGTCGTACGCTCTGGACAGGTGGTGCCTGATGAAACCGTAGTTGCAGGCGTGCCCGCTAAGGAGCTCAGGAAAGTGACAGACAAAGACAAAGAAGTATGGTCCTACTACAAGCAAAAATACGTGGAAATGGCTGCCAGATACAAGAAAGGACTCAAGAGACTCAGGCGCTTCTGATCTCTAATTAACAACTTTTCTTGCCTAAAGTGAAAACTGGACAAATGCTTTAATAGCTCCAGAAACACAAAATAAGTATAGAATGACGTGGGAGAATGCTAACATCAAGCGTTGCTGAACCCGGAGGGGGAAAGACTAAAACAGTTACGAAAGTCGTTGATTTTGACGGCACTCTCTTCTTTACCGAAAGATCCGTTTCAGAGGCATCGAAGGACATCACAGGAAAGAGACTTACTCCTCAGGAGATTCACGAACTCCCGAAACCAGAGAGATGGGAGATATACGACAGGTCTGACAAGAAGTACAGCAAGCTTGCGGTTCCGAATGAAGAGCTTGTGGAGATCCTAAGGAAAGACGCTGACATGCATGAGATAATAATCCTTACTGCGAGAACTGCTCCATCGACAAAAAAGGTGCTCTGGCTGCTTGAAAGGGATGAGGTGCCGTTTGACGCTCTGATCATAAGGGAACCGGACGGAAACGGAATCCCGAAGAACAAAGACGAGGAATGGAAGGCGGAAACGCTCAAGATACTCAAACGCGGATGTGAAACAGTCGAAGTCTACGAAGACAAGATGGACAACATTGCTCATCTGAAACAGCAGCTGGGAGAAGACGGAATAGCCTACTTTTTTGTCAGCAAGGAAGGGATAAAGAGGGTCTAGCTCTTCTGACTTAAAGAAGCGGCTGCTCCTCGTTTTTATGAAGCAATCCCAGTTCTGCTATCTGAGAAGTGAAAGTTGCTATCTCCCTGAGCATTCTGTCCTCCTGGTTACCTGTGTGCGGGCCCCCCACCTCCTTTACGATCGCTTTCCTTATATCGGCTATCTCTGTTATCTTTGCCTCGTCTCCGTTGAAACTGTCCATTAGGAGCTTGGACGCTTTGTCCAACTTTTCGAAGATTCGCTTGTACTTCGGCTTCACTCCGTGCTCGAAGAGAGCAAGAAGGTGATCGCCTATAAGTTCCAGGAGCTGTATCGTTCTGTAGTACTTTATCGTGTCCGCAGGTTGCACCATGTTGACATACCTTATGCCTAGCATGTAAAATCTGTCTATGAGTTCCTCTAGCCTGCCGATGGTCTTGTAGTTCCCCACCGCCAGCTCAGAGAACTCCTGTTGCAGGAGCGAATAGAGCCTGAGGATAATCTTGTCTGGGTCTATTTCCTTGACATCGGTAAGATCCTCTATCTTTATCTCTGTAGAAGACTGGGTAATTATCTCGAAACCCGGGCATTCTTCCTTCATGATTTTCTCAACTGCGCTTACCTGATCCTCCGTAAAGCCATCTTGGGACACCATCGTGAGCTTTCCGACGCCGTACATGTAGTAAACCGATACCCATCTAGCAAGCAGCTCGCCTTCGGTCTTCCTGCTTACCGGAACCGCCATAGTTCGAGACAATTGTTTCTGCGCCGCGAGCACCAGCTCTCCCTTGCTGTTCTCGGAAACGACTATCTGACTGCCGCTGTCGAGCTTCTGCTTCACGAGCCACTTCTTCGGCAGCACGATGCCCATGCTGCTGCTCCCGAAGCGAAAGATATGTTTTTCCATAAATATATATGATATAAGTCAAATACTTATACTTTATCCTCAGCGCTTATATACAGCCTTACACACAGTTAATATCAGTGGTGAAAATGGAGGCCAACACAAAAGCCTGGAAAGAAGAAATGAGAGGCGAAATGGAGATGACTAGGGCGCTGATGGCGCTGAGGCGTGACGGCATATCGCCTGATTTCCCTGCGCTCAGGGGAAGCCAGGAATAGGGGTGAAAAGATGCCAGAAGCCAACAAGACTGGGAGAGCTAGCGGGGAGCCTGAGTATGACATTGAACGTTTGGAAAGGGACATTTCAGCTACAGAAGCGGAAATACACGCGGAGATAGTGAGGGTTGTCGCGATACTAGATTCTGCGCCGTGGCCTGATTACAAGATAGCTGGTTCGCTATTCACCATATCTAAGGTGAGAGGCTACAACGACGATATCGATGCTTACAACCACCATTACTCCGTGGTATGGTATAACGAGGAAGTTTTTACCGCTTTCAAAGACGGCTACGGCGGAGGGATTTCTGGCGAAATAAAACATCGTGGCACATGGCAACAGCAGTTTAACCAGAGCCTCATGAATGTAATGGTTGAGAGGAAGCAGGAGGAGATGGCCACTGAGGAACGACGCAAGAAAGCAGAGTGGCTAGTCGAGAGAGCGAAAGAGCTTGGCTTGGATCCCAGAAGATACAAGAGGTGAAAAAATGTACGGAGCTACAAAAATTGGGAAAAATGGAAAGACAGAAATAGCAGAGGAAGAAGGGGACAGATTTGAGCTGTTTTATGTCTCTATGACCAATGGCGATTCTGCTGTTGTGTTCAACCAGGTGCAAAAAGATCCAGGCCCTGGAAATCCCATGGCTAGAATGTATTATGTCAGGAGCATGATTCAAGCTAGCTTGAGATCTGCAAACACGACGGCTTTCATTCATTATCACATAAACGAAGAGGAAAAAAAGATACAAGTCAGGGAAGCTTGTGACAAAGATGGTCATCCAGTTTCCTCAGATGACAGACGCGTTAACAACCTAATAGAGGAAATCAAGAATTCCGGAATAATACCGACGTTGCTCTATATCGCAAAAAGAGATCGACTGAAAATAGAGGTTAGAGCATGGGCTGACATGAGGGATGGATGGCTCAGCAGGATGATCAATGATTTTGCTGGCGAGGAAGTTGTCAAATCTGAAATTGACCTTGCGAAAAGCAAGAGGAAATAGGTGAAAAAATGGAAAATGAAAAGGGAAATTACACAGAAACTTACTATGGAAGGACGCTGAACAAGAAAGAGACTGGAGTGACAATCTCGGCGGGAACAGCGAATGTTCTTTCAGAGAAGAGAATCCTTAACGTAGCGAAGAAAGAGGGCCTAAGGTTTGCAACGGTAATCGAGCTTGCACTGAATGACCGATTTCTGGAGAACAACAAAGGTTGCTATTTTGCAGTGAGCACCAAAGACGCGGTAGATGCAGACGGAAACGTGCTTGCCGCTGGATGGCATGAAGTTGATAGACAAAAAGGAAAAATATTAGGAATCGTTAATGGCGGGAGGGACATCATTAATCTTCCAGATAGAAACCAGTTCTACGTATCGAAGAAAGCTGCTGAGACAATAGCAAAAAGTAAAAAGGACGGAAAAGAGCGCATACTTGTTTTTGGAACTGGAGGCATAGGTTGGAGATCCTGGTTAGATGTCATCACTTTCTATGACATGTCAGGCTATGGC
>CAZXIK010000089.1:0-3507 GCA_964640735.1 Microcaldota archaeon
CCTCGGCATCCTCGACCGCCTTCTTCGCCTTCTCTGCGGACGCCTTTTTGGATTTGTAGTCGCCGGTCTTCTGCTGGACCGCGTCGGAGAGCATTATGTTTTCCTGCTGCTTCTGCCCCATCTTGACCCTGATCTCCTGCGCCTCCTCCCTCAGCTTCTCAAGCATCTCGCTGTTCTCCTTGCTCATGCCCTTTCTCGCCGCTTCGGCGGTCTTCTTCAGCGTTTCCTCGAATGCATCCTGGCGATCGCGTTTTGTCTTTTCGAGTTCTTTTGACTTTGAAGCGAACTCTTTCTCCGCAGCGCCCATCTTCTCGGCCAGCTTCTTGATCTCGGTCTCTATCCTTTCAAGCTCATTTTCCAGAGAGAGCCTCTGCTCTGAACGCGACTTGTACCTTTTGTTGTACTCCTCTATTGCCGAGCTCGCTGAAGCAACGTCCAGGTCCATGACGGCCGATTCCTTCTTGTACGACTGGAGAGCGGCATCGGAATTCCTTATCTCCTCGGCAAGCTTCTCTTTTGCCGCTTCCTGCTCGGCAAGCTTCCGCTCTATGGAAGCTATGGAAGTTGCCTTCAGTTTTGACCCGCCCGCAAGCACTCCTGACCTCTCGATTGTCTCCCCGGAGAGCGTGACATACCTGTGCTTCCCGGTGCCCCGCGATTTCGCCTCGTCTATATCCTTCACGAGATAGGTGTTGCTGAAGATGTAGGCGAATGCCTTGGAGAACTTTGCCTCGTAATCGAGCAAATCAGTGAGCGCCTGCATATCCTTCTCCTTGCGCTCCGGCTCTATGCTGAGCTCGGCGAGAGGTATGAAAGTCGCCCTTCCCATGTTCTGCTTCTTCAGGTGCTGGATGATCTCCTTCGCGGCATCCATTGAATCGACAACGAAATAGCTGAACCTCCCGCCAGCTGCCGCCTCGATTGCGTCAGCGTATCTGTCTTCATAGCGGCAGAGTTCCCCCGCCGTGCCATAGAATCCCGAGTGCTTTCCGAAAGCGCCCTTCAGCTTCTCGCCCATTGAGCTTGTAGGCCTGAACTCCCATCTCCGCTCCTTGAGATCAAGTATCTCCTTGTCTACCGAGTCCAGCACCTTGCGCAGCTCTGCGAGCCTATCCTGCATCATCCTTGCGTCCTTGTCTGCCTGATCCTTGCTTGCAGTCGCCGCCTTTATCTTTTCCTGAGCCTCCTTGGCTATGGGCAGCTCTGATTCCATCTCTTCCTTGAGCCTCGCCAGGTCCTTCTGAGTGGCTTCCTTTTGTATCGAGGCTGTGGTTTCGAGCGTGCGCAGCTTTGCAAGCTCTACCTGCGCCTCGGCGGTCTCCCTGTCCAGATTCGCTTCCGCTTCTGTGAGCTCCTTCACCTTTTTGCCAGCGTCTATCCTGCCCTCCATTCCGGAGGATCCGAGCTTCTTCATCTTTGCCTCCAGCTCGGCGACTTCCGTCTTGAACGAGACTATCTCGACCTCGTTGTTCTTTATCTTCTGCTCTGTCTCGTTTATCTCCCTGCTGAGCGATTCCATCAGACTTTCCGCTTCATCAAGAGAGCCCTTCCCCGAGCTTATCTTCACTTCGAGCGCGCTGAGCTCGTTGCTTGTTTCCGTGAGCTTCTGGTTCGTCCCCCCGAGCACGCTTGAGTTCTCCTCCTGGCTTTTGGTTATCGACTCCCTCTCGCTGCTCAGCTCCGATATCTGCTTCGAATAGCGGGCAAGCTTCTCCTCGAGCTCGCGCCTTTCCTTTTCGAGCCTTGATATGCTTGAAGCGAAATCATCGAGCGATGCCTGCACCGCCTTCTTCCTTTTTGTCAGTATGCTGTAGTTCAGCGACCTGAGCTTCTTCGTGTACTGGATGTAGTTCTCCGCTGCCG
This sequence comes from Microcaldota archaeon, assembly GCA_964640735.1. GTDB lineage: Archaea > Micrarchaeota > Micrarchaeia > Micrarchaeales > CABMGC01 > JAJYVH01. The sequence goes on from CAZXIK010000089.1 coordinate 1,864, forward strand.
CCTTCTCCTTCTCCAGCTCCTTCAGGAAGCCGACACGCTCGTTCAGCATCGCGTTCACTGTGCTTATCTTAACGCTTACCTTCTCGAGTTCCTGCATCGCCGCATCCTTTTTGTCCTCGAATTCCTTTATGCCTGCAGCGATGTCTATGAGTTCTCTCCTTCCCTTCGGGCTGCGGTTTATTATGTTGCTTATCTCCCCCTGCGCTATGGTGTTGGTCTCGTCAACGTGCACGCGGTACTGCTTCAATACCTCCAGCACTTCCTGCCTTGTCATCCGCTTTCCGTTGAGCCTGTAGAGGGCCTTGCCGTCAGCGCGCACTCCTCGCGTTATCTCGATCTTCTGGTCACCGTCGAATTCCAGCCTTACATGCGCCTTTGCCTCGCTGCTTACCTTCTTGCCTTCTGCCGTGTGGATCAGCTCGCCCAGCCTCTGGACTCTTAGCCTCCTGAGGGAGGTTTCCCCAAGCGAGAAAAGGAGGGCGTCGGTGAGGTTGCTTTTACCGCTGCCGTTAGGCCCCACCACGCAGTTGAATCCCTTGTTGAAGATTACGCTAACGTGCTTGAAAGACTTGAACTTATCTATGCTCATTGCCTTTAGGTAGAGCACTGGCACACCACTGGTCGCAGATATTCTTGCGTACTTAGAGTTTAAAAAGGTTATGAAGGCGGCTGGCCACCGTTTCGCCTGCTGGTGACGTGCAGCATCAGGAAAGCCTGGAGATGGGCCATTGAAATGACTCCGACGAGCCTGCCGCGGCTGACCACGGCGGCAAGACCCTGTTCTCCGGACTGCATTATCTCCAGGACGTCCATTATGTCTGTTTTCAGATCTACGCTGGGTATGCCTGTGGAGATTTCGCGGACGTATGTCCCAGGAGTGAGCTTCTTTTTCTTGAAGATATCAACATATGCGTACTCCTCGCCCACCTTCGTGATGGCGATGTGCTGCCTCCTTCTCTTCACTATTTCATAGAGCTTCGCTATCTTTTCGTCAGGATCTACAAAAACGTAATGTCTGCTTATCACATCGCTGATGCGCACATCTTTCGCTTCGCGCTTCATGATTATTGCTTCCAGCTCTGCCTGCGCGCCTCCCCAGAGGAAGACGATAATCACGAGATTCCAGAACAGGAAGAACTCCTTATAGTAGAAGGGCGCAGAGATGACAGTGATGTAGACGAGCGTGGCCGCTATCCCAAGGACTATGACTATCTTGCTCGCCTGGACCGTCTTGAGAGTAGCGCGGTACTCGTCATACCTTCTTTCCAGATAGCTCCTGAATACCCTGCCGCCGTCGGTAGGGAACGCGGGAAGGAGGTTGAACGCGCCTAGCACCATGTTGAGCACGAAAAGCGACTGCATCATGCCTGTAAACTGGATCGGAACGATGATGGCAAGCACGCCGAAGATGCTGCCCAGCAGGAAGCTCATCAGGGGCCCTGCGAGCGCAACGTTGAACTCTACCTTTGGGTCCATCTCAAGCTGGTTGATTATCGAGGCGCCGCCAAGGGGCAGCAGGATTATCTTCTTGACACCAATGCCATTCTTGAGCGCAACCACTGAATGCGCCAGCTCGTGTATAAGGACGCAGATGAACAGGACGACAATCAGGAAGAACGGGTACAAGGTTTGGCTGAACAGCAG
>CAZXIK010000090.1:0-3503 GCA_964640735.1 Microcaldota archaeon
AATGACAGTTTCTATAAATTACGAGGAAACGAGGGAACAAATTCAACAGTCACACCCTTCCCTTAGTTATCGAAAGGTAATAAAAATCTAGCGGTTCCGTGCCAGCCTCAAGAATCTCTACCTCGAGCTTTTTGCGGTCAGAGTCATAACCCACGGCCTTTTTGACATCTCTGTAGGTAAACGGTGGCGTAGATATATCGAACACAAAATCACCAAGATGCTCCACAGGTATTATGATTTGTCCAGTAAACACATTTTTCCCAATCTCCTTGTCGTAGTACACGCTGCCCTTGAATGAAAATTCCAATTCCCTGCTTATATCTACCAACCTTGTGGAAAGTTTGCGGCTGGGTGCGCGTTTCGCTTCTTTCAAGTCCGATACGAGGCCGCCGTTTGTTTCGAGGAATCCTTTTAGCCCCTCCCAGCTCTTTGAAGACATTCTGTTGTCCATCTCTTTATTGCTATTCAATTTACCTACCAATTCAGTTTCGTTACCCGTCTCTTCTCGAAGCCACAAAAACATAATTTTCGAGTGCCCGAATCACAGTCAGAGAAGAGGCTTCGTGTTTGATCTCATGCGCGTCTAGTATCTCTGAGAAAGGTACAAGAAAATCAAACTGGGAATCGGAATTATTTCCGCGTTTCATTTTCACCATAAGTTTTATCATCGGATCTTCATCCTTGATGCCCAGAAGTTCCTCCGCCCTTTCCCTTAGATCTTTGAATTCGTGGCTAGTGCATTTGATCTCGAATAACTTGCCTTGATATTTGGTGGAATCGATATAATAAGCAAACGTTGCGAACACTGACGCTTTCTCTGCCTCTTTTCTATCAGGCTCGGATTGCGAGTCAAGCAGATGTTTTAACGCAATCCAGTTCCTTCTTGGGATTCTGTTCTCTTTCTCTTTCTGGCTTCGCATAAGATCATTAGTTTATCTTGGTCTTGTGCCTTTTATCTTCGTAAAGGAAATAAGCATAGTTCTGCAACCCGTTCATCACAGTCCAGTAGCCGCCTTCTTTTTCAGCCTTCTTGGATACCTTGAAATTCTGAAGATTCTGGAAGGAATTGTTCTTCCTGCCCAAATCCAGTATGTGCTCGAGAGCCACCCTATAGTCGTACCTGAACTGCGGTACGCCGTCCTGCACCTCCATGGTAACAACCTTTACTACCACACCGTCGTTTTTCCTTCTCAGGAGCATTTTTGCTCTGGCCTTGAGTTCTTCGAAATCATGAGATGCGCATGAAATGATGAACTGCTTCGGATTCCCATTGAACTTTAGTTCAAAATTGAAGGCAGGGCAAGCGGCAAAGGCGACATGCGCTTCAAGCCCGTCAATCACCCTTAGGACGTCGCTTTTGTTCTGAGGTTGGCCGAGAAGGACATCCGAAAGTGGAACCTTGAAAGACATCGAGGGACCAATCACGCCGTCCAATGACTTTGTGATTTGAAGCCCCAACAAAGGGTTTTGACCCTTGATTTTCAAAAGCTCGAGCGCCATCTTATTTTGTTCCATCAAGGTGTGATTGGTGCAAGAAATGAATGGTTCATCAAACCCCGTATGCTCGCTAAAAACGTACTCATAGCTTGCTTCGACTTTGTTCCTAGGACGTTCTTCGCGGTTCCTTTCAGCTTCCTTGAGCAGCAGCCTAGATTCGCCTTTTAAAATCTCTTTTAGCTCGTTCCAGTTCTTCTTGGGGATCAGGGATTTGTTCACGTTTTCACGCTATTTTCATCTTCACCCTGCCGTTTCTTATGACAAGCTGGGGTGAATCAAATGGCACAATGCCGTTTTCAAAAAACGAAACATGGATTTTTGCTATTCTATCCTGATAGTTTATTGAAAAATGCGGGCTGGAAACCGAAGGGTCTTTAGCCAACATGCTTATGAATTCGTTTGACTTGAACTCCTGCATTTCCAGATCGCCCTCATACTTGTTTTTTGGAGGCTCGCCGGAATGAGATACGCTGCCTACAAAAGTGAAATTGAACTGTTTGCTCAGAGGGATGAGCAGGCTCCAGAACCTAGGTCTTTTCGCTTCCTCTGCAGAAACTTTGTTCTGCTCTTCTATGAAATCTTTTTCGTTTGACAAAATTCGTTGCAGGTCTTTCCAGTTATTTCCGGAAATACGCGGCTCTTTTTTATTTTCCATGGAAACTCGCCACCCCGTCATCAATTCTAATACTCTTTCTTTGATTTTCTGCGAAGCTTGATTATTCCGTAGGCTATGCCTCCTGCAGCTATTGCTCCGGCTTCTGCAGCCTGAGTCGGATTTCCAGAAACCAGTTCAGTTACTGCCACGATCCCTCCAAATATTACGGCCATTGAAGGTAATGCTTCGGCCTCCTCCCTGAGATTCTGTACGATTCTTATGACAATATCTCCTGCAGGTTTTGACTCGTCTTTCCTAAGCAAAGAAACCAGCACGCTTGTTGCAGAGAGGGTCCCAAAAAAGGCTGCCCATTCGGTTTGGCCATGCTGGACATTGACAGCTGTATCCATCATCATCCACCCCGTGATGAATGGATTGGACGCTACCGATTCTAAGCGACTCCCGAGCCTTCTGAGTTTGTTTCCCACTTTCTCCCCTGACCGAGTTCAATTAATCGCGCTTCTCGATAGCAGGGCCATTCGAGCGCCTGAAAGCAAAGTAAAGAAGAAGAGCCCCTGTAGCAATGAGACCGAAGCCTTCTGCAGTGCCTGAGGCACCTGCGACGGTTTCAGCAACACCTGTCGCTGCTGCTCCGATTATTAAAGCGGGGGGAATTTCAAACTTGATGAAATTTTTCACAGATTCCTTGCTAACCACGGCATCTACTTCGCGTTGACCACGATCATGTGGTAGTTGTCTTCGAAGCCGAGTGCTGACTTGAACGCGTTGGTGTCCAGGGTTATGGTGCTGTCAGAGTAGGGATCATTGATGTAGAACGTGTCCTTGTCGTATCCCTTGACCACGACCCAGTGGGGCATCGAGTCAAGATAAGAGTTAACCACTCTTGCATCTATGAGCACAATGGGCACATGGCCTGAAGATAGGGATTTCTTGATTGCCGCTAGCGAAACCAAACCATGTTCCTCCTCCACTCCGGCGGCTTCTGATTTCAATTTAATCTCATTGAATGACGCTGTAAGCGTGTCAAGATTGACGTTCTCATAGACAGCCATCTTCCTTTCGTAGCCCTCGTTCTTTGTGTTGCTGACTATGCCAACATTTGCGCCTCTCTTTGCCAGAGCATAAGCAAGCCCGTACTTTGATCCGTACCAGACGCTGCCGTTGACAGCCTCCTGCCAGATGTCGTACTCCTGCTCCCTCTTGAACTTGAAACCCGGGTTTATGTACTTGAGAACCATCATGGCGCAGGCTGCTGAGCTTGTGAAATCCTCGGTCTGGGGATAGTGAGGCAGGTCCACCAGCACTTTGTCCTTCAATCTTGCCTTCTTTATTTTGGCTATCACAGAGCGTTTGCTCTGGCCCTTCCTTGCCTTCCTGCTTATTGCAACTT
>CAZXIK010000091.1:0-3478 GCA_964640735.1 Microcaldota archaeon
ATGGCAATGCTGACTGGGCCACAATAGTTAGAATTGCGGGTTTTGAACAACCAAAATCTGAAAATTTGGAAGAGATGAAGAGAAAATGATGGTGAAAAAATGGAAAAGAAACTAAAAAGAAAAACTAGCGCAGTAAAGGGATTCAAAAAAGGGGATCGGGTAGTTGTAAACACAGGCAATGCTGATGGTTCAATTCCTTCCATGGATTCGCGCGGAACGGTAGTTGAAATGCTAACAGCAAACACGAATCTAGAAGTAGTGAAATCTCTTTATGAATCGCGCGATTCGTTTGAGAGGAAGATGGGTCTCTTGGAGGAACTACCCGAATTGCAGAGAAGCGGCAAAATAGCCATAGTCGACACTGAAGACTACGGTAGGATTACAGTTCACATAGCGAGGCTAAAAAGGGCCTAGGTAAAATTTGGAAAAAAATAGGTGAAAAAATGGGGAAGACTAAACAAAAGGATAGCAGCAAGGGTACAGCACCTGAAAAGGCGCTGATAGACGTGGCTAGGGAAACAACGTCCGCAGTGCGTGAGCGCGAAGCAAAGGAACGAGAGCAGAAGGAAGCTAGGGAAAAGAAGGAGGAAGAAGAGTTCGTGCTAAAACGCATTCCTGAAGTTCTAGCCGAAGCCAAAGAGGAGATAAAGAAGGCAGCGAAGGAAGGCAGAAACCATGCGTATGTGCCAATTTACAGGTTTTTAGACGATACGCCAAGCTGGGGCTACAAAATATCTAAGTCGGTTAAGGAGAAACTGGAGAAAGAAGGCTTCACGGTGCAGGATAAAAATGAAGTTATGGAGCCTTTTGGAAGCGATCCAATGTTTGACACCACGGTTTACAGCAAGTTTCTGGAGATTTATTGGTGAGGAGATGGCGGAGGAAAAAACAAAATTTGTAAGGGGAAAAGTGGCCGTGGATGAAGAGCTCTTCATGAAGATTGTCGATGATGCGGAGAAGTTCGCACAGACGCCTGAAGCGCTTAAGGTACTAGGAAGAGTTGTACGGGCAGAACCAAATTGGAATAATGAGTATACTGCGCTCCACTACGCCCTATCAGGCAGCGCTGCCGCCTTCGATCTTGAGAAAAGGAAATTTGCGGAAAAGGTAATGCTCGATCCAGTGATGAGGAAGATAGCTGCCAGGACACTTGACGGCAAATACAGCGCCGCGGCGAGCGGAATGAACGAGGAAATCAGGGAGAAGCTCAACTCCACCAGAAGCGGAAGGGCATTCCTCGATTCTTGTGGACTCCAGCCCAGAGAGGCCGATGCTAGAAGCGTTGGCAGGCTGCTGAAAAGCGTGGAGGATGAGAAGGTCAGGCGAGAAGCTGAGAAATGCGCAAAAGGGCGGGACTACGAAGTACAGGAAAGCATAATCAGAAGCCTGACTGAAGCTGCGCACTACTTTGGATCGCAGACAATGACGCAGGTAACCGAGCTGGTCGATTCGTTTGACAATGACGAAATGGCGCGGTCGATTGCCAACCAGATTGAAAGGCGAGCTCCTTACATACACGGCAAAACTGAGGGCGAGATTATCTCAAACCTGAAAAGCATGCTCGACATCTATCCCGTTCCAACAGCCAGGAAGCTTCTCATAGAATGGAGCATGATAGCGTACCGCAGCGATTGGGGAGACCCTGAAGGCTCGCTCCGCATGCTGAAAACGATGCAGCAGAAAGAGGTGGTTGAGATGCTGAAGAGCTTTGACGATAGGGTAATGCCTGAGTTAGCCGAGTGCATTGCGCAGATAGAAGACCACATGCACGAAGAGTGCGCACTTGGCGCTTCCAGGGCGATTGCAAAAGGAAACTATGGCGTTGCCGCACTGGTTAAGGCTAGAGAGCTCGAAAAGCTAGCCAAAGAGCTTGGAAACGAGGAAATGATGGGGCTTGGGTGGGACGTCCCGACTCAGGAAAAGAAGGAGGCTTTCATAAAAGCATGCTAGGTGAGGAGATGGACACACAAACAAAACTGAATAGGTCAGAAGTTGTGGAAATTGTTGGCGGACTCCGTTCATTGGAGAAGAAGGCATTGCTCGTACTGTACAATGATGGCAAGTACAGGTGGGACGAGGGTGACCACGGAGAAGGACTGGGGGCAGCTGTAGAAGGCACAGTGCCGTACCTTCCAGAACCGAACTGGCGTACACATGAAAATGCCGATAGAGTAAATGAGGTGTTTACCACCTTGGAAACGAAAGGTTTAATCAAGACTCAGGGCGCCGGAACCGCCTTCGGGTACTATACAATCTCAGGCTATGCGACGCCGAGCGGGAAGCAGGTCATCGATGAACTTGTGAGATTCGCAAAGATGAAGAGAAGCGAGTCAGCAAAGGAATCGGCAAGGATGGCAGCAGATAAGAAAGCTGCTAAGCCTCTGCACAAGTACGTTTGAGCCTCAAAGCAGCTTCTTGTAAACGGCCAGCGTCTCGCTTACGGTTCGCTCCCAGGTGAAGCCGCGAGCATAGTCTATGGCTTTCTGCGGCGCCGGCTTAGGGTTCTTGGCAAGCTCCAGGGCTTTCTCCACGATCTCGTCCTCGCTCCCGCTTATGGCGTACTTGCGCGCCTCAACGGGCATTAAGCTGTCCTTGAACGCGAGCACGTTGGTCCCCATGGCGAGGGCCGCGAAGATCGACATCCCCAGGCCTTCGTGCTTTGTGAGCTGCAGGTACGCAGACAGCTTCGGGATGTACCTGGCGACCTCCTTGTCCGGAACGCCGAGGTGCAGGAAGACGTTGCCGTTCGATATGTTGCGGAACTTCTTCATCTCCTCCCTGAGCAGATCCGAAGCCTTGGGGCTGAAGGTGAATATGTGAAGGTTTGCCCTGCTCTTCGCAGCGATCCGGTCGAAAACACGCAGCAGCCCCTCCAGATTCTTGTGCTGGAGGTGGATGGAGCCCATGTAGGCGAAATCGCTCCTCTTCCCCTTCCAAATCTTGGCGTTCAGGAAATCCCTGTCGACGCCGAAAGGAGTGACTGCAGAGACCTTCTTCAGGCCGTGATTTTTCAGGAGCGAGAAATAGCCTTTCAGCTCCTTCATGGTCTGCGAGGAGTTGAAGACGAGCGCATCCGAGTTCGAGTAGTTCCGCATCACCCACTTCCTTATTATGGAGTTCGCGATGTCGAATCTTTCGATGAGCTTGGGCTTGGACCTGTACTGGCTCTGTCCTGAGTATTTGTTGAACATCCTGAGATCGTGCCACGTAGTCACCATCTTCGCCTTCCCCTTGTCGACCCTTGCTACATCGGGATACATCAGATGGACTATGTCGGCATCCCTGACCCTTATGTTGAACAGGACCCTCATCGGCCTGGGAAGTTTCCCAGTCGATATTGTGGTAACATCAGCGTAGTCCCTTAGGCCGTTGTAGAGCTCGCAGGAGTACCTGCTTATGCCGTCTCCGGCGCTGAAGTCGAAATCATGGCCTACAAGCACGACTTTCATCAGGCTAACCCCCGTGCTACCAATTCGCT
>CAZXIK010000092.1:0-3474 GCA_964640735.1 Microcaldota archaeon
GCAGGTACCGGGCGTTTTCTTGAAACGGTCGCCCAACTGCTGAAAATCAAACTCGATGACCTTGGAAAAGTGGCTCTCAAATCAGAGAAAACTTCCGAGATAAGCAGCCAGTGCGTGGTTTTTGCTGAATCTGAAATCATCGCGCTGAAAGCCAAAGGCGAAAAACCCGAGGTTATAGCTGCGGGTATTCATGTGGCAACAGCGCGCAGGGTTTATAACCTGCTCAACAGGGTTGGCATCGAACCCGATATAGTGTTCACAGGCGGCGTATCTAAAAATAAAGGGATGAAAGCTGCTCTTGAAACGCTTTTGAAAACAAAGTTCATTGACCTCTCTCTCGATGCTACTTATGCGGGGGCGCTGGGCGCTGCCGTGTACGGGACGATATTCCTTGAATCCGGCGCAAGTTCGGGCAAATCCGAAAAAGCAGCTACGGCAGACCTTTCTGAATTCAACAAAAGAATACAAAAGCAGCAGGAGACCCTGATATCAAAAAACGGCACCAAAAAGGTGGGTTACCTCTGCACATATACCCCGCTTGAAATACTGAATGCAGCAGGGGTCACCCCACTCCGTCTTTTTAAATGCGGAGACCCTAAAACGGTGGCGAGCGGAGAGATACATACCCAGAGCGTTTTCTGCGATTTCACGAAGAGCATACTGGGGGCTTTCAGGGAGAAAGACCCGCTTAATACATCACTGGACAAGGTTTATATGTTCTATACGTGCGATTCCATGAAAAAAGTCGGCGAGGCTATCAATGAGTACTACGTACCCACGAATATCTACTGCCTTCCCAGGGTGAGACATGACGGAACAAGCAGGGATTTCTTCCGAACCGAACTTGCAAACCTGAAGAAAGACCTGGAAGAATTGTCCGGGAAAGAGGTTTCGCACGAGACCCTGAACGGGCAGATAAAACTCTACAACAGCATCAGGCAGCAGTTGACCAGGATTTCCGAGCTGCGAAAGCGCCCCAACCCGCCCCTGACCGGAGGCGATTTTCTCGATCTTGTGAGAGGGTTTTATTACCTGCCCCCGGAGGAACTCTACAAATTATACGAAGACATCTATCGAAAGCTTTCTGCGTATCCAAGTAACGGCACGAGGAAACTCAGGGTGATGATGGCAGGAGGCATTTTCGCCGACGGTGACAGGCGGTTGATAGATTTGATTGAGAAGGATATAGGCGCAAGGGTGGTTGTGGAAGACCACTGCACAGGTCTGCGCCCTTTCTACAATCCAATAGCGGAAAACGGCGACCCTTTATCTGCACTGGCTGAGGGTTATCTCGGGCAGGCTCCCTGCGCCAGGATGAAACCCATCGAGGAAAGGATTGAATTCGCAGGCAGGCTTGCAGACGAGTATAAAGTTGACGGCATAGTTTATGCCTACCTGAAATTCTGTCCCAGCTATGGGATGACCAAGAACCTTTTCCTGAAACATTTCCAGAAGAGAGGCACTCCGGTTCTCGAGATACCCGTAGATTATTCACAAAGCGACCAGGGGCAATTGAAAACACGGGTCGAAGCGTTTGTCGAAGTGCTTAATGAAAGAAGGAGTTAAAGATGGTAAAGACGGTAGAGGATTTCAATTCACAGCTTGAATACATAAAGTACAGCAAGGAAAAGGAGCACAAGTATTCGGAAGGCGTATCGCGTCTGTTCGACCTTGCAACGAGTTACATATTCGATGCCGAGAAAGCTCACAGGAACGGGAGAAATGCCGTCTGGACAAGCGCCATCTGGGAGGCTCCGTACATCTACGCATGCGACTTCATTCCTGTTTCCTATACCGAGCTTGGGAGGCTGGGAAGCCATGACGTTGTGAGAATTGCCGAGAACCGCTTCCAGCTTCCTGCCGAGACCTGCTCGATGGTCAAAGCCGTACTGGGCGAATTGTATCTGCGAAAAGGCAGGGTAAACCGCATAATAGGGTCAAGCGGCAACTGCGAGCCATTTAATATTGCATGGGAAATCCTGAAGGACGAAGGGTATGACGTTCATTATATCGACACCACGTACAGGGCGCCCCGCTGCACCCAGAACGAGTACGAGGAACTTGTTAAGTTCCTGATGAACCAGATCAAAATCGCTGCAAAATGGCTGACCGGAAGCGAACTGGATGAACAGAGGCTGGGCACCGAACTAAAACGCAGAAATCAGGCGATGCGCAAAGTAAGAAAAATCATGGAGCTTCGCCTGAAGGCGCCGCTTTACATGCGCAGCCTTCCTACCATGTTCATGCTTATGGGTTCGGGTCATTACTTCGGAAAGCCTGAAGAATATATTAATATGCTCGACACGCTTATTGCCGAACTTGAAAGAGAAGCGAAAAAAACAAATACCGATAACTATGTGCCTCTTGTGTGGTCGGGCGGCAGGGGACAGGAATTCGGCGTCTATAAAGCAATTGACGATGCGAACGGCGCCATCCTCGGCTGGGTGATACCAACTCCTTTCAACAGGGATTATAACGAGCAGTTGCCTCCACTTGAATCGCTGGCAAGATATTTCCTTGACGGGCAGACTGCGGGTTCGACCGGATACAGGATAAAGGCAGTCAATGAGCAGATAAAAAAAGTAAATGCGCGGGGAATAGTATTCTACGGATATGTGGGATGCTCGCAAAGCGGTATCGGGCGGGAGATGCAGAGGCAGTATTTCAAGGAGCAGGGAGTTCCCGGAATCACCCTTGAAGGAAGCTTCCAGGTGGGCTCTCCTTCGGGTCAGTTGCTGACGAGAGTTCGCGCGTTCACCGAGATGCTTGCATAAGGAGGATTCAAGAATGGTAAAGACAGTAACAGAACTCAATTCACAGCTTGAGTACATAAAGTACAGCAAAGAAGAGGAGCACAAATATTCCGAAGGCGTATCAAAACTATTCGACCTGGCAACGAGTTACATATTCGATGCCGAGAAAGCTCATAAGAATGGAAGAAATGCAGTCTGGACAGGAGCCATCTGGGAGGCTCCGTTTATCTACGCATGCGACTTTATCCCGGTTTCCTATACCGAGCTTGGAAGACTGGGAAGCCGTGATGTCGTAAGGGTTGCGGAGAACCAGTTCCAGCTTCCTGCGGAGACATGCTCGATGGTCAAGGCTGCCCTCGGCGAATGGTATCTCAGAAAAGGAGGTATTAACCGGCTCCTCGGCACGAGCGGAGGCTGCGAGCCTTTTAACATCGCACTGGAGATACTGAAAGGCGAAGGCTACGACGTTCATTATATAGATACAACCTACAGGTCGCCCCGCTGCACCCAAAAAGAGTACGAGGAACTCGTTAAGTTCCTGATGAACCAGATCAAATTTGCTGCGCGATGGCTAACAGGGAATGAACTTGACGAAAAGAAGCTTGGAATTGAGATTAAGCGAAGAAACGAAGCCATGCGTAAAGTAAGAAAAATCATGGAGCTTCGCCTGAAGGCGCCGCTTTACATGCGAAGCCTTCCTACCATGTTCATGCTCATGGGT
>CAZXIK010000093.1:0-3440 GCA_964640735.1 Microcaldota archaeon
GTATCTGGCATCTGCGCCAAACCCCAAAGCAATCTCAGACACTCTTGATCCTATCTTACCTAAGCCAAGAATTCCGAATATCTTACCTTTTATCTCCTTGTTCTTAACCAATTCCGAAGGCACAAAATCAGTATCTGCTTTCTTGATGCGCTCTTTTGCTCTGTCTACATTTCTAAGGTAATCGAGGAGAACGGTAAACACAAACTCTGCTACAGCCTCAGTGCTGTACCCGCCAAGATTGCTAACTGCAATGTTCTTTCTTTTTGCGCTATCAACATCAACAAAATCATAGGCAGTTGCGTACACACCAATGTATTTCAGTTTCGGAGCACTGTCTATTGCTGCTTTGTCCACCTTTGTACCGAAGCCTATGAACAAAGCATCAGCGTCTAAAAGTTCTTGACCGGCGCTTGCCATGTCTTTAACAACCACTTTCTTTTCTATGTTTTTGTCAAGCCTTTGCTGATATTCTTTATCCAGATTTAGCTCGCCTACCATTACGGCTTTGTTGAATTTCATTAAGACCCCATTATTAGCTCGGATTGTAAGTTTTTATTAATTGGCTTATCAAAGACTCCGGCTGAATTACAGGACCCGTTCAGGGTACCTGCCCCCTATGGCACCTCCTTCGATATCTCACTTAGAATCTTAAGCAAAAGTTGCTTTGTATTAAGCATTTCTTTTACTTTTATACTCTCATTTTTTGCGTGTTGCATTTTCCCACCCCGCACCATTCCAAGGACAGCATAACCATTAGCGGCAATCGAGTTGGCTTGTATGGTGTACTGTCCTTTATGCAGAATAAAAGGGATGTTTGCAGCAAGGCAAGCTCTCTTCGCAACTTCTACTATCGCAGACTTACTACTTTGGTTGAGTGCCTTTTCAGATTCCTTTATCATAAATTTGTAAGTGCAGCCAGTCATTTCGCATGCCTGCCTGACCACTTCTTCGTAACTGTTCAGATTTTTGTCGAGTTGGGCATCATCATAGCATCTAGCAAGTGCGGTTATCAGGCAGTATCCAGGTATTACGTTATCTCGTGAGCCACCGGTTATTGTACCAATATTAAGGAAATTATCTTTGCCGTACTTACCGAGTTTTAGTTTATAGGCAATTATAGCAGCAGCCTTGATGGCGTTGTGTCCTTTTTCTGGGGCTGCTGCAGCATGGGTTTCTTTTCCATATATGTGCACATCGAAATAAGCAAATCCTAGTGCTTTATTTACAAACATGCCTATCGGACCAGATCCGTCTACGTCGAATATGAATTTCGGTCTATCTCTAAATCCGATGTTTTTTGCTCCCCACAGTCCTGCTTCTTCTCTTATCGTGAACACGCATAGAAAAGCGGGAAACGATTTTCCTTTAAGGTCATTTATGAGTGAGAGCAGTACGGCTACGGATGCCTTATCATCAGCACCGAGAATAGTTGTGCCATCCGACTTTATCGTTCCATTTTTGACTATGGGCTTCACGTGTTTCTTGCCATCTTCTACAGTGTCCATATGCGCCACAAAGCATACTCTAGGAGATCCCTTACCTATTTTGGCAATGACATTTCCAGTATTTGATTTTGACTTTTTCCCGGCGCTATCAACATAGGAAGTTATCCCCATGTCGCTTAACCTTTTTCGTATATATCTTGCAACTTCTCTTTCTTGTCCGCTTGGCGATGGAATCTTTACCAATTCGCAAAACGTGTCAACCAGGTAGTCTGCCACAATATCCGCAAATGCAATTCGCTCCTAATTCATAAATAGCTTTGTGCATCTTCTCATCTTCTATGTAGGAAGTTCAAGATTTGAGCCTGCCACTTCCTTCATATCTTCCCAAATGTCAGGATGCTTCTTCTCCACGACCTTCAGGAACGCTAGAAACATCTTCGACCAATCTTCTACCTCCTTTGCCTTCTCCTCGCTTATAACTGCGCTTCTGAGCTCTTTCTCATCCAAAGGTGCCTTGCACCTCTGACACAGCTTCGTGAAGTAGGGGTTGGTTTCTGAGCATTTCGGGCATACTTTCAACCTCTCCTTACCCTCTTCATCCTTGACCTTTATCCCATAGACTTTTGTAAGAAGACTTTCCTCCACATCCTTGTTTGCAAGGTGAACATATGTCGCAGCCATCTTGCTGTCACCAGTCCATCCTGCCAGCGCCTTCAGCGTCTGCTCTGGCAGTTCTCCAGCAAGTTCTGTCATGCGCGTATGGCGCAGGAGGTGGAAATAGATCCGCTTGCTAATGCCTGCCTTCTTGCGCAGTCTCTCAAGCCTCATCTTTATTGCTTCGTATGAGAGCGGCGCAACCTTGGAGTCCAGTTTCATGTACCAGAGTGGCATCTTTTCCTCCTTGTAAGGATGCAATTCCAAGAACTGTCTCAGCATTCCCGCGTACCAGATTATGGGCAGTACTCTCTGGCCTGTCTTACCAGAGACAGTAAGCCTTGCCCCGTAGGTGTTGAAGCTGACGTTCTGTTTCTTGAGCCCAAGTATCTCTCCTACCCTTGCTCCGCTTTCATAGAGTATGCCAAAGAAGAGCTTGGTCTGGAGGTCGTCTGTAGCGTTCATAAGCTTCGTGAACTCTTCCTGAGAGAGAAGATATTCGGGCATCACTTTGTTCTTCGGCCTGGAAATCTTGAACTTGTTCAGCCTCAGGTTGAGGTTGTACTTGTCCTCAAGCCAAAGCAGGAACATCTTCCAGATCTTGAGGTGGGTGACCTTCGTCCACTCCTGCCAGTCATTCCGGTTGTTAATCCAGATTATCATGTTCTCTACCTCGTCCTGGCTGATGCTTGAAAAGTCGCCTTTCATCCTTCCTAGGAAGAGCCTCATAGCGCCGATTATCTTGTCGATCCGTGACAGAGACACTTGGCTTTGCTTGGTTTTCAAGTATTCGAGCGCTACAAGCCGATTCTGCTCGCTACAGCTCATTTCCCTGATTGCCTGCAGTCCCTTGTCCAGCGTCATCCTCTGCCTCCGTGCGTAGGGATTGAAGCCGCCAGACCTATTTATCAACGACGTAGGGACTGGAACGTTTTCCTCGAGCCCCAGGAGGGACGGCCTGAAATCGCTTCGCACCACACACGATATCTCCCGATATACAACAATATGCGGTCTTTACACCTCCTTTGCAAGTGTAAGAATGCCTTCCGAGTTCTTATCTGAGAACCTAGAGCCGTCCGTTCCTGCCACACAAAGCTCTCGGAAGTCTTCATCCTGACGTTAATATCTTGATTTTTCTACTTGTCGGCAACCTCGCGTCTATGAATCTGAAACCCAGCTTCCTTAACTTCCTCTCCTCTCTGACTTTTTTCTCAAGCACATGCTGCAGCTCTTCGGGGTGTTTACCGAAGGGATTGTTTGTTCTAGGTTTTAGTCTTTTAACAATCAGCTCTGTAGAAATCCTATCAACAAAGAAATATAATAACTGAGGTATCGGTGGAT
>CAZXIK010000094.1:0-3393 GCA_964640735.1 Microcaldota archaeon
GACGTGTTGAGGTCAGGTATCTCTTCGAGGCCGTACGATTATTAAGCTGTTACCTATTATCCCCTTCAGTTCCTGGTTTTCTTTTCGAAGGCCTTCATTCTCTTTTTGAAGAGATTCTACAATTTCAACCAATTGGTCGTATGTGGGTTTCATGCCTGGTCGCGAATGTAACTACACGTTGATATTCAAGGATTTTATTGCAAAATGCGGATACTGGTAGTTCGCCCCAAAACTGCCTTCGACGGTAACGTTTTTAAGCTGTTACATTTTGTGCGCTAGGCTATTAATAGCTTTCATGCGCTCATCTATCCTGAGACGATGCACGGAAAGGGAGGCAGGCTTGCGCTGCAGAGCGCGATGGAGTACCTGATGACCTACGGGTGGGCCGTCCTCATCATAGCGGTCGCGCTTCTCGCTATCTTCCAGCTCGGGCTCTTCAACGCCTCGACCTACACGCCAGTGCAGCAGCCCGGCTCATGCTGGGTCTACAGGCCTTACGGCCCATGGTCGACGCAGCTCATGGCGCTGGCAGGCGTCTGCAACTCCGGGCTGCCGAAGTTCTTCCTGAAGGGCAGCGGCTTCACATCTAACGTGCTCATCTCGACGCTGCCGCGGATGAACCAGTTCACCTTTGTCGGATGGATAAGCAACAACCATCCCCAGGCGGGAAAGAGCGGGGGCGGACTGATAAGCCAGAGCACTTGCGGCGTATACCTGCCGGGGGTAGCGACGACCTACACGGCCGAGTTCGACCCATGCAGCTGCAAGTACGCGAACAACGGCGCGAACACGGGATGCGCGGCCTACGGGGCAATTTCAGGATTAAAATACAAGCAGTGGTACATGATAGCGATCACGGTCGACCTGAACGCGAACGAGAAGACCTACGCGTACACTGGAACGGCGAACATTCTTACTGCGACATCAACAACCGTGGGAGTGCCGATATACGTTCCTTCGGGACCCACCACCCTCGGCTCGTACGACACCTTATTCAGATACCCGCTCAACGGCTCGATCGCGAACATGCAGATCTACAACACCTCGCTTACGGACAACGAGATCCAGACGCTCTACCTGGAGGGCATCGGAGGCGCGCCTGTAGTGCTCCAGAGCCTGGTAGGATGGTGGCCGCTCAACCAGAACGCGAACGACTACTCGGGGAACAACGTCACCGCTGCGGCTTATAACACGGTCTACAGCAGCTTCCTCGAAAACTACACCACTCCGTAGCTAGGGGCTTCCTCAACCGCTCTTCGCATAGGCCAGAAACTTCGCGATGTAGGTTTCCGGCACTGCGGAAGCGCAGTTGTCCGAGTTGGTGCAGTGGCCGGAATATGCGGCGATGTTTCCGCTTACGGCTGCGCCGGGTTTTTCGTATATGCTAAGCTCTGATGAGCAGACGAACGTCTGCCCGGGCCGGATGATTTCCGGCACGCATTTGATTTCGGACGAGAAGCCGCCGATGGTCACGTTCAGGCTGACTCCGCTGATGGGATGCGACTGCGGATTGCTGCCAAGCATGCTGAATACCGTTTCCGTTGAATTGGAGACTATGGCCAGATTGTCGCAGTTTATGCCATTGCCGAAGGAGCAATCGCTCGCTTGCGCGATGCCGAGAATTCCGAAGAATGCGCCTGAGAATAGGTACACTGCCGCGCCCGCTATTATTATGAAAGCCGCAAGAGTGAAGAACTGCCCAGGCAGAACGCCAAACCCATTCTTCACGCTAACCCGCGCATCAGACTCATCATCCACCCTCCCACCCTGCCTAGCGCCTTACTAGACGTATCATATCTGCCTTTTCAAGTATATAAAGATTAACTTTATTTTCAGGCGATTTTCACGTTTGCGAAATCCAAATAATGAAATTTGACGTCGTAAAAATCGCCGATGGCGCTTACGACAAAAAAGTGTTGCCGGTCGGATCTTGGACCTGCGTTTCCGGTGCAGGTAGCAAATTAATAATTGCACTGTTTAATCTATTTGTTTTTCATGGCCGCAAAAAGCGAGAGCAAAGCGGGCGACATAGCGGCGCGGCGCGGAATCTACTATCAGGCTTTCGGGATATATGACGGCGTCGCCGGCTTCTACGACTACGGGCCCATAGGGGTCAGGATAAAGAGGAAGTTCGAGAGCGCGTGGCGCTCGGTCTTCGTCAGCAGGACCGGAGCTCTTGAGATTGAGGGCACGAGCATTGTGCCCGAACCGGTGCTGAAGGCCAGCGGCCACCTGGCTGCTTTCACGGATCCCATGGTCTCCTGCGCCTCATGCAAAACCCCTTACAGGGCGGACAAGCTGCTTGAGGAGTACTTTGAAAAGAAAGGAAAGCGGGAAAGCGCGGCGATGGTGAAGAAGATGAGCGCCGAGCAGCTGGGCAGGGAGCTGGAGGACAGGGAAGAGATAAGATGCGAGAGGTGCGGAGGCAGGCTCGGGAAGGTGGAGAGATTCAACATGACGTTCAAGACGCAGGTCGGGCCCGCTGGCGGAGGAGTTGCCGCATATCTCAGGCCCGAGAGCGCGCAGAGCATATTCGTGGACTTCATACATTTGTATAAGACATACGGGTTGAAGCTGCCCGCGGGCATAGCGCAGGTGGGCAGGGCCTACAGGAACGAGATATCGCCGAGGCAGCATCTTGTCAGGCTGCGCGAACTCACGCAGATGGACCTTGAGATATTCATGGACCCTGATGACGACCCGAAGGACATATTTGGATTCTCGATGCCGGAGGTTCTGAATGAGAAGATAGCCTTTGTGCCGAAAGGCGGCGAAGGCGAAAGGGAGGCAAGCATCGGAGAACTCCTGCGCTCCGGCGCCATACCGAACAAGTATCTGGCCCTCCTCATCTATCTGCAGGAGAGGCTCATGCGCGAGCTCGGGGTTGACAAGAGAGCGTACAGGTTCAGGGAGCTCGAGAGCGAGGAGCTGCCGCACTACTCAAAGGGAAACATCGACCTTGAAATGAAGACTGCCTACGGGTACATTGAGCTCTCTGGGACCGCGTACAGGACCGACTGGGACCTTTCGCAGCATGCGAAAGAATCAGGAAAAGAACTCGGAGTGCTTTCCGAAAGCGGCAAACACCTGATACCGCACGTGGTGGAAACAACAATAGGGGTCGACAGGCCGATATTCGCGATACTGGACAACAGCGTCATGGACGATGACGGGCGCGGATGGGCGTGGCTTAAGCTCAACGAGAAGATTGCGCCCTACAAATACGGGATCTTCCCGCTGCAGAAGGATGAAAAACTGATACAGAAGGCAAAGCAGCTTTACAGCACGCTGATCGAAAGGAACGTCGACTGCTACTATTCCGAGACCGCAAGCATAGGCAAGAGGTACGCGCGCGCCGACGAGATAGGGGTGCCTTACTGCATAACCGTCGAC
>CAZXIK010000095.1:0-3378 GCA_964640735.1 Microcaldota archaeon
AGCATATGGGCCCGCTGCTGCCGCCACAGCAAGCCGAGCTTCCCGCATAGCAGGTGTTATAGTTGCAGCCTGTCGGCGGCGGTTCGCCGTAGCTTGACGAATATATCCCTGAGCATGAAGAGGTGGAGTATGCTGCTTTGTATTCCGTTCCGCCTCCGCCGCCCCCGCCGCCTCCGCCGCCCCCACCGCCGCCCCCGCCAATGGTGCGGTACTTGCATGAGCTGCTCGCGCCGCTGCCCGAGGTGCATGACTGCTTGCTCACCCCGCCCAGGTACTGCTGGAACAGGGCGGTGTTCACCGCAGTCGATATGTTTATCCCAAGTAGCACGCCGTTGTATCCGAACATGAAAGCGCTCGGGACGTCTATCGGGAACATGTCTATGCTGCTGTTCGGCGTGTAGTAGTTCCATGCGCTGAAGACGTCATACGAGTTGCGCATCTGCTGCCCGCTCGTGCTGGGCATGCTGTAGTCGAAGAGGAAGCTGGGGACCACTGTCGCGTTGAACTGCGCGTTCTTTCCCTTGACGACCTCGTTGAACGGTATCTGGATGTTCCTTATGCTTTTGAGAGTCGTGGTCTCGCTGTACGGGTAGGTGTACTGGCAGGTATACCCTTCCGGGGCAAGGGTCGGCGTCACATTGACTTGGCACACGCCCTCGTCGCAGTCGCCGCAGCTTGGCTCTTTTATCTGCAACGGCTGGCCACCGATTGCGCTCGTCCGGATGAGGGGATTCGCGGTCACGGTCTGGCTGTCAGGTACGGCTCCGGAGAAATTCGCGAATGTCGCTCTCCACGTCCATATGGCGTTCTGGGCGAATGCCGGCATCTTCTGGAAGATGTAGCTGTTTGTGGAGAAACTCTGGGAGATGTAGTTGCTTCCCGATCCCCTCAGCTCGGGCGAATACGAAAGTACGTTTATCGTGAGGTTTGACGTGTTCCTGTTTGTCATTGCGAGCAGCCCGACGCTTGCGTTCGCCAAGGTAGACGTGTCCCACGATATGGTCACAGGCAGCGAAACCTGGATGGGACGGTTGACCGGATTTCCGGAAAGGCACGCGTCGCCAGCTATGTACGGGAACTGGCCTCCGCTGAACGGCGAAGAGTAGAAGAGCCGCTGGTCGAGGGGGCTTGCAACCTGCTGGGCGCTAAGCGGGCAGGCGAGAAGCCATGGCACGTTCTGCGTGTTGTACTGGTTGATGCCGCTTACCGGAGGATTTATGAAAGGCGATATGGTGCCCGGATTGCTGAACAGATTGGGTCCGGCCTGCTGGTACCTGTTCGTGAAGTTCTGGGCAACGTAGCATGTGGTCGGGCTGCAAATCGCAGAGGTGCTTGCGCATGACGTCCCCCCGGTCGATACCTGGCCTGTGCATGAGTTGGAACATGTGCCTGGTGCTGTCGCCAAAGATCCCTTTGTGCATGGCGGAAGGGGGAGAGGAGGAGGAGGAGTCGAGAAGCACGGGCCCAGTGTCGTGGTGGATGTGGTGGATGTTGACGTGGTGGATGCGCTGGTCGATGGCGGGCTGCAAAGGCAGCATAGTAATGCGGAGGAGCAGGTGTTGCTAGGTCCTCCACCTACGCAGCTACCAGAATTCGGCGAGCACACACTTGAGCACTCCGCTACGCATATGTCTGTGCTTGAGCAGAATGCGCAGGCGCTGGCGAGGGACAGCGTGCGTTTGCCGCCGGCCGCGCTCTGCGAATAGGCTGCGTTCGGGGCTGCGTTCTGCGGCTGCAGCGAGAGGGTCGGGTAAGTGGCCAGCGCCCCTGCATGGGCGATCAGGAAGCCGAGTATTATCGTAGGCAAGAAATAGAGAAGGAAGACTGCCGCTGCGAGGAAACCTACGGAAAATAGCTCGAGCTTGAAGTCCCCCATTATAACATTGCAATACAATACTGATACCAGCACTTATAAAAACGTTACAATTCCGTCGATGGATGCGCCTAATTCCAGGCCGCTCAGGTAATCCGAGACCGCCGCATTTTATTAAGCTGGGCAGCCCAAAATAGCGCATGGAAAAGGGTTCGCAGCTGAGCGAGACGCTGCTTTTTTCCCTCGGTGTCGCAGACCTCCTGCTCCCAAAGCTGTTTTTCACCGGCCAGCAGTACTTCTCGCTCCTGTCGATGCTGAGCGTGCTTGCGCTTGAGCCGGCGGGCATGCTGATGCTTCTGCTCCTTTACCACGGAAGGCGCGCAGCGGCTTCGGAGGGCGGGGGAAACCAGCAGATCGTCTACTCGCTTGCCGTTTTTTCACTGCTCATGGTGCTCTATCAGTCCTACTTCGGCCTTGCGCGCGCCCCTGTGCTCCCGCGGAGCATAACCGAGGCGCTCGCAGCCATATTCGGGACTGCTGTGCTGGTCGTTGGCCTCCTGCAGATCAAGAAGCGCATCTCCGGGAAGGACTACAGGTCCTATGCCTTGATAGCGATAGCGATATTGGTGCTCGCAAACATGCTGTACGCGATAGAGGAGTACAGGATAATCAACACATCATGGGCGGGCAACGACGAGATGGCCTTCAACTACTACGCCTCGCAGCTCTTCAACTCGGGAATAAATCCGTATGAGGCGAGCATGGCGCCGGCGCTCTCCAGGCTTTCCCAGCTCCCCACCCTGCAGCTTAACGGGAGTTGCCAGTGCAAGTACAGCTATCCCGCATTCAGCTTCATTCTCTCAGCGCCCTTCGCGCTCTACGGCTCAGGCTTCTTCTATTCGGTGATCTTCGGCGCGATGCTAGTGCTTGCGGCCTCCGCTTTCCTCATCTACAGGAACAGCAGGGAGCCCAACGCCGCATATCTTTCAATTCCGGTCGCGGTCTGGCTGGCGATGGCCCTTTTCGTGGTGCCGGTCCCGATGGGCAGCTACGCCGCGGTCTCGCTCTTCCTCCTTCTCGCCTACATCTTCAGAAGAAAGGCGTTCCTGTCCGGGGCGCTCATCGGTCTCGCGGCCAGCACGCACCAGCTTTCGTGGCCGTTCATCCCATTCTTCCTCATCCTGATGTTCAGGGAGTCAGGAAGGGATCACCTGTTCAGGTCCTCGGCGGCAGCGGCGCTCGTATTCCTGGCGATAAACGGGTATTTCATTCTTGCTTCGCCGTCCGCAACGATCGGCGGCATGCTCTCAGTCCCGCTTTCAAAACTTGTCTTCGCCGGCCCGTCCCTCATGCAGCTGCTTGTCGCATTCTATCCGGTGCCCTACGGGATCTCATCGCTGCTCGGGGTGTCGGCGTTCCTGCTGGCCCTGGTCCTCTTCTTTTTTTACACGGACACGCTCCTGCCCCTCATCGCCCTTGCGCCGCTCGCGTTCTTCTTCCTCTCCTGGCGGAACCTCTCGCAGTATGTTGTCGGAGCGGTCCCGCTTATCCTCGCGATATATTAT
>CAZXIK010000096.1:0-3308 GCA_964640735.1 Microcaldota archaeon
CCTATTGCCCGATTAAACCTTTTATGCTTTACATTTTTGTGGTCAATCCCTGCGCTTCAAAACCCGGTTATAGCAAGCGGCGAATTTCATTTAAAGCTAATCATCGATTGATAATTGGTGAGGGTGTGATGAAAAACTGCGATTGGCCGGGCGCGTTTTTCTGTGCAGCAATAATCCAGGGAGCTCTGTGAAGCCGAAACCCAAGCCTTTATTCTGGCGCTTCCCTCATTCTGCTCACTGCATCATCTGCTCGGCGTTTAAGGTTTGCTTCTCTTTAACATTTCTGCTTCTTTTATTCCATCAAAGTCAGGGTCGCCGGTCAAAACCTTAGCGCCTAAGTCTTTTGCAGTCTGCAGTACAAATGCGTCTCCAAAACTGAAATTATGCTTGCTCTTTTTAATCTGATTGTGTAGTAGCCCCGCCCTTTTGGCAAAATTCTCATCCCCGGTCACTATTCTGGAAAGAGAGACTATGAAATTAAATGCGGCATCAACATCCCCTTCTCTTCGTGCAACTCTTGAAACAACTTCTGCCACAGTTACGATGTTGGTAAATGAATTTCCGCCCTCAATGTTCGCCTTTGCGGTGTTGCCCGCTTCGCTTCCGTCCAAATACTCCATCCAGGCCCAGGCGTCAATCACGTATTTGCTCATCAAACTCATCTTTTTTTGTCATTGGTCCGATGCCCTTTAATGCACCAAACCCGCTCTTTTTAATCTTCTTGATTCTGAGTATAACTATTTCCCCTTCGTGTATTCTCTCTTCCTCGACTATTTCCTTCGGTATTCTGACTATCAAAGAGCCTCCAAGCTTTCTTGCTTTCACCATTGTTTCCTGCTCTTCCATGCTTATGCTATATACCTAAGGATATTTAAATTTATCTACTAGTATAATTTTATTATACTAAGTATAAAATAATGTATCTTGCATGGGTGTAAGCAAATGGCATCCAGACGGAATCACTTTGCACCTTTCTTTGCGTGGTGGATTGCGTCTCCCGCACCAACAACAAGCAAGACCGGCACGTTCACAAATGCGATTTTTAGTGCTGATTCAACGAAATCTTCGGCATCTTCTGAACTTTGGCTCAAATCCTGTTTTGTTCGTAGGAGAATCCTCCGAAAATCAATTTTAGAAGCGATGCCGTCTTTAGGATTAAGTTCGTGTTTTAAGTTTTGTGCAATGCGGTCTCTTATTGTCATGCCATTCACTCAGACTAAATTAACTAAGGCGGCAGTATAAACTTATGTTTTGATTCTTAGCACTTCCTTTACCCTGCTTACCGCGGCAACTGCTGCATCAATATCAGCTTCGTTGTTATAGACATAGAAGCTCATCCTTGGAACCGCCTGCTCGTTCAGTACTTTTGTGACCAGAGGCATCGCACAGTGGTGTCCTATCTTATCGCTATCCCCTCCGCGTCGAAAATATGGGCTATGTCATGCGCATGCGCGCCTTTTATTGCAAAAGCAACTACTCCCGCTTTTTTCTCGATGTCTTCTTTTCCTGGACCGAATGTTTTTGCTCCGGCAGTTTCGAGCTTTCCGAGCGCGTATTCAGTCAATTTCTTCTCGTGCTCTCTGATGTTCTGCATTCCAATTTTTCTTAGGTATTTTACTGCTGCCCCGAACCCGATAGCGCCTTCAATGTTCTGCGTTCCAGCTTCGAATTTCCATGGAATTTCGTTCCATGTAGACTCTTGGAAGTCAACCGATCTTATCATCTCTCCGCCCCCGTGGAATGGCGGCATGTTTTCCAGAGCGTCCTCTTTCCCGTAAAGGACTCCGATCCCGCTCGGCCCGAGCATCTTGTGGCTTGAGAAAGCCATGAAATCGCAGTCGATCTCTTTCGCATTCACGGGCATGTGGGGGACCGATTGCGCAGCGTCCACCATCACCGCCGAACCCGCCTCATGGGCCAGCCTTGTCATCCCTTTTGCATCATTGATGGTGCCCAAAACATTAGACACATGCGTAAAGGAAACGATCTTGGGCCTGAGCTCTAGCTTTGCCCTGTAGTCGTCCATGTCTATGAATTTTCTGCCGGATAGCTTCACGTAATCGAGCGTCGCGCCCTTCCTCTTCGCCAGAAGCTGCCAGGGCACTATGTTGCTGTGGTGCTCCATCTCGGTCAGAAGTATTCGGTCTCCGCTCTGCACGTTTGCGTCTCCCCAAGCGCGCGCCACGGCGTTTATCGCCTCCGTCGCGCTTCTCAAGTAGACTATGTTCCTGTAGCCTGCAGCGCCTATGAGCTTGGCGGCGAGCTCCTTTGATTTAATGTACTGCTCCGTGGCCTCCTCTGCAATTTTGTATATCCCCCTGTGGATGTTCGCGTTGCTCTTCTTGTAGTGCCTGGAAACTGCCGCAATCACCTGCCTGGGCTTCTGCGAAGTGGACGCGCTGTCAAGGTAGTCGAGAGGCTTGCCGTTCATCGCGGTCTTCAGTATTGGGAAGTCGTTCCTTATCCTGCTCCAATCGGTTTCCATAAAGATGCCTAAAGCTTGTATCCTCCCTTTTCTATCTCGTCCGCTAGTTCCCTGCCGCCTTCTTTTACTATCTTTCCGTCGACCATCACGTGCACATGGTCGGGTTTCATGTAATTCAGTATCCTGCTATAGTGGGTGATGAGCAGCATTCCCGCCTTCGTTTTTTCCCTGAAGTCGTTCACGTTTTCGGCGACTATCTTCACGGCATCGACGTCCAGACCGGAATCAGGCTCGTCAAGTATCGCTATCTTCGGCTTGAGCAGTTGCATCTGCAGCACCTCGATCTTCTTCTTCTCTCCGCCCGAGAACCCATAGTTCAGTGACCTGCCTATTATGTCTTCCTTGATGTGGAGCTTCTTGCTTGTCCCTTTTATCTCTTCCATGAAATCCTTGAAAGACACGTTGCCCTGCAGAGACGCTTTTGCGGTGTTGAGAAAGTTGATGAGCCCGAGCCCCTCGACCTCTACCGGGCTCTGGAACTGAAGGAACAATCCAAGCTTTGCCCTCTTGTCTGTCGGCATTCCAAGAATGCTGCTGCCATCCACAAGAATATCGCCCTTTGTGACTTTCATCTTCGTGTTTCCCATTATTGTCCTGGAAAGGGTTGTCTTTCCGCTGCCGTTGGGGCCCATGAGCACGTGAAACTCCCCCTCGTTAACGGTGAGGTTGAGTCCTTTGATAACTTCCTTGTCCTCCACTTCCACGTGCAGGTCCTTTATCTCAAGTTTCATCTAATACCCTCGAATGGAAACCCACACCCTTCAGGGGTGGGAGGAAATTCGAGCATAGCTATATTAACATTCTCGACGCAATAACTCTGGTT
>CAZXIK010000097.1:0-3200 GCA_964640735.1 Microcaldota archaeon
GCTGTAGCCATTCCAGACTCTGCCACCCCTGCATCAGCTATATTGATGCTTACAATTTATAATGTTTAGATGCCTCATCTTCCCGATGCCCATGAACTACCAGAAGTATCTCACAGCCGTTCTATAATCCATCGAAGTACCGCTATCCGTCTAGGCAGGATTCGAGTTCGGCAGGAGGTGTATCCCTCCGGAATACTCCTGACGATGGCCATGATGGTTATAGAGATTGCGGCCGTAGTTACCTGATAAAAGCTCAAGCTACAGAGATAATCGGCGACGGGAAAAAAGCAAAGAAGCGGGAAAAGGCAATACGGCTAGCCTAAGCGTACGAAGGCGGCCCAGATGATTCCTCGCTTGCTTTCCTGTAGTGCTCGCGCGAGTCCTTGGCTTTCTTCATGATGTCCCTCACCTTGGACTCTACCTCCTTAGCTTCCTCTTCAAGCTCCCCCAAATCTACCGATATGCCGGTCAGCTTCGTCAAGCCTTCTATAGCTACCTGCGCGTATTTGGGGTCCATTACCAGCGGGTTTATTTCCACGAGAAGGTCAGTGGTTGGTATCCCGAACTCCTTTGCGCCTGTTATGAGGAGCGCGCTCACCCCGGCGATTACGCCCTCGTGCACCTGCTTGAGGCCCTTCTGCACGGCTTTCCTAGTTGCCTCGGAATCAGTGGATATTATGTAAGCGTTGTCTCCAGGGCTCTGCGAAGGCATGCCTCCAATTGATATTATCTTGACAATCCCGTTCTTCCTGACAAAAGAGAGGAGCTCGTTCGAGAGCTGGTAGATGACGCTCTGCGGAACCGTGAATTCGGAGAGCACCACCACGAGCTTGTTTTTGGCGTCGGAGTAGAGCCTTGCGGTGTGCATCGGTTCAGAATCGTGCACCGCAGCTATGGGAGGGAAGAGGTCGCTCTCGATATAGCCTATTTTCTTCATTCCCAGCTTCTCTATCAGGTAGCTTGCGGCCATGGGGCCCACAAGTCCTGCGCCCGGGAAGCCCTCTATCAGAGTGTATCCTTTGACGTTCGGCGGCTCGTAGGTCTTTATCTCGATCATCCTATCAGCAAGATTCCTTGGTCATGAAAAGTATAAAAATAGAGGAGAAAACCGCCGCGCCCGCCGCGCCGCTTGTATTTTGCTCTCGATATTACGACGATAAATATAAAAAGGCAATCAGGCATTTTATTATCGGTGAATTAATGGCGGAAAGAGTGACTCGAGAGAGAGTCGACAGAGAGGACGGCTATCTTTACTTCTTGGGTAAGGATGGATACGTATGGAGAACACCTATGAAGACCAACGCAAGGGGCAGAAAGGCCAAGGTCGGAAGCGAAAGAGTGCAGAGGGCTGAAGGCTACCTCTACTTCATAGACAGGTCCGGCTACGTAGCAAGAGCCAAGATGAACAGGAAGGGAAGGAGGTAATTTTGTTTGGGGGCGCAAGCCCCTCTTTTTCTTAGGGCGTTAGGCACTGGTTTTTATTCTTAGCATTTCAGAAGCTATCTTGTAAAATAGAGCGGGTGCGATCGTGACGCAAGACCTTAGGGACGTTTCCGCCGAGCTGGCGGTTTCGTTGATTTTTTTAGGAATAATGATCGCCGGAGTCCTGCTGAGGCTATACTTGATCGTTCCTCTCTTCCTCGCCCTATACTTCATCTATGAGATGAACAGGCCCAAAAAACTGGCCCCCTGGGGCAGCAAAAAAATCAACAATTCGGTCTGGTTTGCGCTTCTTGTCTTGGTTGTTGCGGCATTAAACATCGTGCTGATAAATCTCTCCTCGACGGGCTCGCAGAGCAACCAGTCTCAGGTTTCCACTGCTCCCAGCACATCTATAGCGCCCGCCACAACAGCGGGCACATCATCGTCAATACCCACTACTAGCGTAGCCTCTTCGACGACCACAGTGGTAACGAGCAGCATAATATACAAGACTGCGTCCGCTACGGCCGCTACCAGCGGCTACGGCAGCGGGTCGATCTTCCTCCCGTCGAACTACTCGGTTTACCTTTGCGGAGGCTCAAGCACAAGCACGAGCGGCGTCTCATGGTCTCAAAACGTCTCCGTTCCCGGCTTCACATCGGTGGGGATGAACAAGAATGGAACATGCACGATCTACAACGCGAACGTGGGCAGCCAGTTCAACTCGCGCGAGGCCGCGCTTGCAGGGGCAGCAGTCAAGGCGACAGGCTACTCTGCCTTCACAGCCAAGGACTCGGACAAAGTAGCAGCAACAGTCAACAACTCCGGCTCCTTGATAATCGCAATCCTAGTCGGGAATTCCTACAGCGCAAGCCCCTATTTCATGCCTTCCTCTCTGGTCATATATCCGCAGAACGCAGGATTCAACTGCAATACGACAGAGCAGCAGACTACGACCCAAGTGAGGGTAAACTCCACGGCCTTTGTGACGAGCACCGCGACGCTCATAGTCTGCGGGCCGGCAAGCAAGGGAAGCTACATCTTCACGGAGAACCTTACTAACTCATCGATGGCGGCCTACGTCTTCAGCCCTCGTTAGAAAAAAACAGCGCGCTAGTCTCCTGTGCCGTTGTTGTATATGTAATCTTCCTGCTCCTTTTCAGATAGTTTGCGCTGCAGCTTAGTCCTCCTCCTGAGTTTCAGGAGGGCTGTCGGCAGCGGCCCAATAAGATAGACCGGTTCCTTCAGGTCTATCTGCGGAGACTTTCGCCCCTTTTCCCTAATCTTCTTTGTCTCTCTGTGCCGTACGGCAGGGTTCTTGGCAGCCTTCCCGATTTCAGTGTTCGCAGGTTCGCTTCTCCTAACCTGGCTCAGAGTGCTGCTGATCCTGAGCCGCGAGTCCTCCATTGCATCCTTAACCGCTTGCATTCCTTACGCCTCTGGCAAGTATTGTTACCATACTAATTTTAAAACGCCCAAACGGCAATGCTGATTGACGAAGCACTTCGACTTTTGCTGAACAGGAAAATAGCTATAAAAAGCAAGCCATGAGGTTCGACGATATGTCGTCTAGAGAGGCAAAAGCATCGCCAGATCCAAAGATGCCTTCGTGTCGGCTGGCGGGCTCGGCTTTACAGGCCTCTTTTCAAGAGGCCGAAGAGAAGACCAGGTTCCTTTCACTACTCAGTTGTGAGTTTGCCCTCGTGAGCCTGCGAACGAGCTGTAGGGACTTGACAAATTAAGAACTTTTCCTCCCAAACAGATTTTGGGGTTTTCTC
>CAZXIK010000098.1:0-3147 GCA_964640735.1 Microcaldota archaeon
GACAGAATCTGATTATATTGGAAAACTATTTAAAGGTATGCGAGTTGCGGAAGAAAATTCTCATGCGCGCGGCAAAAAACGTTATTAAATGAGCCGGCGTATTCTATCAGAGGGCTTGTGGCGCAACGGTAGCGCGTCTCGTTTGCAACGAGAAGGTTTCGGGTTCGAATCCCGACAAGTCCATGAGTATTTTTCATGGACAGCTTCGGGTTCGGACGAAGAGAGGACTAAAATATAAGAAATGTGAAAGAGCACGCATGGATGGCTTCCGCATAGCAGGGAGTTCCAACCTGCAAAGGTTGCGGATTAGGTAACGTGTTCGTCTCCATGCGTAAACTCAGGGGATCTAGCAAGCCAGCAGAGGCATTAAAAGTGGCGACTACGCGCAGGATCCGGAGTTCTGCATCCGGGCACATGGTCTTCGGTCAGCTGCCGGAATGCTCTATGCCCTTTTCATAAAGGAACTTGACAAGCACAAGCGCAGCGATCAAGGACACGGACAGCCCAGCGCCCAGAAACGCCACATATCTCTCGGATCTGAAATTTATCGTCTCGAACTGCCTGGTAAGGAACGTAATGAAATCCAGGTTGTCCAGCGCTGCAGGCAGATTTATCCTGATAAATCCGCTATAGTATGCAGCCAGCTCATACAGTAGGAAAACGGCTAACGCAATTCCAGCAAACGATAGAATCAGGCTCAAGGAAGGCCCGTGCTGTGCAATGCCCTTTATGCTCTGCTTTCGCATCATTCCTCTGCTGACTCCTGCCGAATAGGCGTTCCAGATAGAAAATGCCACATAGCCCACCAGCACGGCAAGCACAATGGGCGAAAGCAGCTCCATGGAATACTTTGAGGTGCGAAAATTATTAATCCGTGTTGAAACGTTAGGTTTCATCGCGTTCTGGCATTTGGTTCGTAGCCCGCCGCATTTCTGCCAGTCTTCCCTCGTGCATCGCGTAGACAACATTGTCGCTGCCCTCCAGGTATTCCACTATGTGAGAAAACGTTAGGTTGCCTTTGACATTCTGGAAACCGAATCCCAAATTCTCACTTCCGTCAATATGCTCCCAAACGATTGCGGTTTCGGCCCCATTGGCCTTCACTAAAGAGTATGAGGCCGATGATTCATTGTTGGTGAACACGATGAGCTGAGAGCGACCTTCGGAGAATTCGTAGAACTTTCGGACATCTCCATTGAAAATTTCGACATTTATGGCACCACGGCCGAAGTGGAATGTGCTTGACAGCCTTTTATTTCCGGATTTGGGATCCGAATTGAAAACCAAAGCCACAGGCACCCCTTCGGCTTCCTGCCATTCGATCTCCGCATTCCCCGGAAGCCTGACCGTGTTGCGCAGGAGCGATGCCCTTGCAAGAACCTCGTCCATGCCGGCCAGAGTTTCTGCTAGCTCAGCCTTTTTTGAATTGATGCTCCTCTCCAGAACCTTCAGCTTTGAAGCCCTTCCGGACACCTTGTCCTCCCCGCTGCTAACTCTCTTTGGGCCTTAATATATTTTTCCGCATCATTTGGATTCCCTCAAGAACTCCGCAATCTCCTTCGCGACGCTGATCTTGCTGAAATCCGTTTCAATCGTGTCGGAAACTATCAGTTCATCGGCCAATGACCTGATCTTTCTGCCGGCCCCTCCGGCGAACACGCCATGAACTGCAGCAACATAAACCTTTGCCGAGCCCGCTTTGCGGAGCAGCTTCACTGCCTTGATTATCGTCCCTCCCGTAGATATCATGTCATCGATGAGCAAAACGTTTCTCCCCTTGAACTTATTTTTAGGGAGCAGGATCTCCACCGTGTTGGCGTCAATGCGTTTTTTGGCCATGCACCCGCTCTCGGCACCGAGCAACCTGCCTATCTCTTTCGCCTTCGCTCCGGCTCCGTCATCAGGCGCCATCACAAGATCTATGCGTTTGCCTGAAAATCTCTCGGCCATGGATTTGTCCACGTTTATGTTGGAGAACGGCTTCCTCGCATACCCAAGCGTCTGCTCATCGTGGATAGCAACCGTTGCCATCGAGTCAGTGAAATTGCTTATCGCAAGCGCTAGCGCTCTTGATGCCACCGGTTCCCCTTCCTTGTACCTCTTGTGCTGCCTTGAATAGCCGAAATAGGGTATTATGCAAGTTAGGGACCTTGGTTTCGATCCTTTTGCCGCGTCGAGCAGCAGGAGCAGCTCCACTATGCTGGATGGCGTTGTCGTGGAGCATACGACCACAGCGTCTTTGTCCTTCAGCCCGCTTGCTATCCTGAGATACGTTTCGCCATCGGGAAAAATGCGCCTCACCGCCTTAGCAAGCTTGAACTGCCCCGCTTTGGCGATTCTGCTAGCGAGCAGCTGCGAGGTGCTTCCGGGGACCACGATTGTAGCCATCGTATCAATTCAGTATGGGGCGACGAACTGCTTCATCTTCTTCTCGTCTATCTCGAGCGCGAGCCCCGGCTCTGCAGGAAGTTTTAGGTAGCCGTCCTTGAAGACCTCCACCGGTTTCTTTATTATGCCGGTGTGGAGCGGATTCTCGAGGAAGTATATTTCGTAGTTCATGAACAGCTCGCGTGGGAGCGTGGGGGCTACTTGAAGGGTCGCCGCCCTGCATCCTGCCCCTGAGAGGCCGACATGAAGCGTTATCGGCACATCGAACGCCTCTGCCATGGCTGCGATTTTCTTCACTTCGGAAATCCCTCCGACTCTGGCTATGTCGGGTTGGACTATGTCGACAGCGCCAGAGACAATGAGGTCCCTGTAATTATACCTGCCAAAAAGCCCTTCGCTGCCGCAGATCGGTATGTCAAGTGCCTTTGCAACTTTGACATATCCGCGGATGTCGTCTGGCGGCACAGGCTCTTCGAGCCAGCCGCACTCGTACTTCTCGAATTTCCTTCCCCACGTTATTGCGGACGAAGAATTGAAGGCGGAGTTCGCATCCACCATCAAGTCAATCCTGTAGCCTATCGCGTCGCGGATCGCCTTTATCGCATCAATGTCTGCCTGCCCTCTTCCGACTTTTATCTTGATCTGGTCGTGGCCGTCTTCAACGAGGTGCAGCGCCGTCGCCGCCATCTCCGAAGGCTTGCCGAAAAGTATGGATGACGCGTATGCCTTGATGCGGTCTTCATGCGCGCCGCCTATAAG
>CAZXIK010000099.1:0-3095 GCA_964640735.1 Microcaldota archaeon
GAGGATGTGGGGCTGAGGTATGATTTCACAGTACCGCTTGCAAGGTACGTGGCTTCTAACATGGATCTATCGCTGCCTTTCAAGAGATACCAGATAGGAAGCATGTGGAGAAAGGAAGAGCCTCAGAAGATGCGATACAGGGAGGCGGTACAGGCCGACATTGACATAGTCGGCAGCTCTGAAATTGAAAGCGACGCGGAAGTGATTGCCGCCTCTGCACTCGCGATTGAGGAGCTGGGCACAAGGAATTATGTGATACTCATAAACAGCAGGCAGCTCCTGCAGCATGCTCTGAATTACTTCAAGGTCCCGCAGCAGAACCAGATTCAAGCTTTGCGGGCGCTCGACAAAATCCAAAAACTTAGCAGGGATGAGATGCTTGTAGCGCTCGACGCTGTTGGGCTGAAGGGGCAGGCAGGCGAAGAGCTGCTCAACTTCGTCCAGCAGAGCGCAAGCAACGAAGAAAAACTCCAGAGATTCAAGGCAAACATCGCCGCATCCGGAGCGGATGTGGACAACATGTCGAAACTTATCCAAATATTGGGCGAATACAAGCTCAACGGCAAGATAATAGTCGACCTCTCACTGGCCAGAGGCTTGAACTACTATACTGGTTTCATATGGGAGTATGTTGTTGAGGAGGATGGAAAGAGGCTTCCCAGCATAGGCGGCGGAGGAAGGTACGATAGCCTCATAGGAATGTATGTGAAGAAGAGCGTACCTGCCGTAGGGTCATCGCTAGGGATAAGCAGAATATTTGACATGCTAAGGTCGAACGACGGCATCAGGACCTACGCAAAGGTCTTCATAGCATATATAGGCGCACAGAACAGGGCATACGCGATAAACGCGGCAAACAACCTGCGCGGGGCTGGGATATACGTGGATGTCAATTCAACCTCCAGGAACCTATCGAAGCAACTTGAGTATGCGGCTTCGCTGAAGGTCGAGCGAGTGATGATTATGGGAGACAAGGAGCGCGAGGCCGGCAAGATAAGGCTGAGAAACATGGCTAACGGAGAGGAAGAATTAATTAGCTTGCAAGAGGCAATAAACAAACTAGGTAGTTCCAATGGCTGAGAGCGACGGCAAGAAGGAAGTAGAGGAGGTGACCAGAAAGGCTCTGGAAAAGGGGGGCCTGCTTACCAGGATCTATTTCGACATGGAAAGCGAGAAGCTTGAGGACCTCCAGCCGCTCATGGTTGACCTGATAAACAACCGTCTGCTCAAGACCCAAGGCGTGGTCTACTGCGTTGGCGCGATAGACGAACCCATAAAACTCAAGGAAACCTACTCGACCAGCGCAGAGGTCACCGTTCTTTTCGATGGATTGTGGCCGCTTGTGAATGTAATGTTCACCTTCACCCCAGCCGGCGTGGAAATAATAAAACCAACAAAGGAGTACGTGCTCAAGCACTCCGACCTGCAGTCCCTGCTCCTCAGCGTAGCAGATGTGTCATTGCAGTACAACAACTATGTGCTGAGCAGGACGCTCAAGGCAGAGGACTACGCAAAGATACAGGAGCAGATGAAGAAGCGCGAGGAGCTTGGCAGGAAGCTCATGGAGAAGAATGGAGGAAAACCCGAAGATAATAAGTGATCTGGTTTTTTGATGCTAAGAACCCATTACGTAAACCAGCTGGACGAGAGCATGGACGGACAGGAGGTTGCCATTGCAGGCTGGGTTCATGAAGTAAGGGAAACGTCAAATATTACGTTCCTTATTCTGAGAGATAAAACCGGAATCGTTCAGGTAATCGGGAAGAAAGATGTTGTAGGAGAATCTGTGGTGCGCTCAATGTCCCTGCAAAAAGAGAGCGTTGTCAGAATCTCAGGCAAAGTTATAGCGAACAAAGAGGCAAAGAAAGGCTTCGAGATAGTCCCGAGCTTGATTGAGAACCTGAATCCGCTTTCAGCCCCTGTGCCTTTCGAAGTTACGGGGAAGGTGCCTGCCGATCTCGATGTGAGGCTTAACTTCAGGTACATAGACCTCAGGAGGCCCGAGTCAAGTGCCGTTTTCAGGATAGAATCCACAGTGCTAGGTTCATTCCGCGAGTTCCTTTCGAAGAAAGGCTTTGAGGAGATAAGGACCCCTTCAATGATCGCTGAGGCGAGCGAAGGCGGGGCAGACCTGTTCCCCATAGTTTACTTTGAAAAGAATGCATATCTTGCGCAGTCTCCGCAACTCTATAAACAGCTCGCGGTGATCGGCGGCCTGGACAAAGTGATGATGGTCGTCCCTGCTTTCAGGGCAGAAAAATCGAACACAACGTATCACATGACCGAATGCACCCAGATGGATATTGAAATGGGTTTCGCGGGACCTGACGACGCACTAGATATGCTCAGGGGCGTTGTGACGCAGATGCTAAAGGACGTGAAGAAAAGGAACAAGGCAGAACTCGAAACCCTAGGCGTAGACCTCAAGGTTCCGAAAATAAAAACCGTCACATACACCGAAGCATTGGAGAGTCTCAAAAAGAAGGGTCTCAGCCTTGAACATGGCCATGATTTCGCCAGGGACCACGAGCAGGGAATACAGAAGCTTTATGGTGACGCTGTCATAGTTAGGGACTATCCGACAAAGATAAGGGCATTCTACTCGATGCCTAACGAGGACAATCCTGAAATTTCGAACAGCTACGATTTCCTGTACAAGGGATTGGAGATCTGCAGCGGCGCGCAGAGGATCCACAAACCCGAACTGCTGATCAGATCGCTTGAGAGCCGAGGCCTCAACCCCAAGAACTTCGAATTCTACATCAACGCATTCAGACTCGGAGCGCCGCCGCATGCCGGCTGGAGCATCGGTCTCGAAAGATTCGTGATGCAGATCGCTGGCATGAGCAACATACGGGAAGCCTCGCTATTCCCGAGGGATAGGAACAGGCTGGCCCCCTAGCCCCCAGCACAAAACGCTTTAATAATCGATCGGCGATAGAGATAGGAATTCTAATGGCAGACTACAACAAGATAGATGAGCAACTGATGAGCCATCTCTGCGAACTTGCAAAGCTGAATCTTGCCGATTCCGAAAAGAAGAGCTACGCAAAGCAGCTCCAGGAGGTTCTCGATACCTTCGCGATGATCAAGGA
>CAZXIK010000100.1:0-3090 GCA_964640735.1 Microcaldota archaeon
AGGGAGCACAAGCCCTCGATTGTATTCATCGACGAGGCCGACATGCTCGCTTCTGGGCGCGCGATCGGAAGGAACACGGGCAGGGGCATAATCAACACGCTGCAGGTGGAGCTTGACGGCTTGACTTCGGAGAACGATGGTATCCTAGTGCTTGTTGCTACGAACCGCCCATACGATATTGATGCGGCGTTCAAAAGGGAAGGCAGGGCGGGCACTCACATTTATGTGCCGCCTCCCGATGCGGCAGAGCGCGCCGAACTCTTCAGGATACATCTCAGGGGAAAGCTGCTTGCCCCAGACATAGATTACGAAAAGCTTGCGTCCATTACCGCGCTCTGCAGCGGGGCCGATATAGCTGGAATTTGCAAAAACGCGGCCCATGAGGCTTACGAGGCTGCCGTGGAGTCGGGAAAAGAGGTGCTGATCGGCATGGAAACGCTTGAGAGGGAGGCCAAGATCGAGAGGAAGGGACTGCTTGAGTGGTTCCAAGCGACCAAGCAGTTGTTTGCCAGCCATCCAGAGATGAAGCAGCAGTACCCAGAGCTGTGGGCCGACATCGAGAAGTACACGAAGGACGACGGGAATCTGTCAGGTTACAGGTGAACAAGATGAAAAAACCAGAAAACGAAAAGGGGGCAAAGAATCCGGAAGATGTGATAAGGGGGCTTGAGGACGGCTTATACAATGCCGCATACTCATATGCCGAGACTATCCTCAAGCTGGGCTATCCGCCAAGAGACATCTTTTCCGAAGAGGCGCGGGACATTGTCAATGCTGCTTTAGGCGATGCATGCCAGGGAAGGCCAAGGAATGTGCGCAGGGGCAACTATGGCTGAATCAAATTCCATCCGTAGCTGTACAAATCATTGGATGATAAAATGGAAAAAAGGAAAACTTTTGACGAATGGGAAAAGGAATTTGGCTTTGCTCTCTACTCCAAGAAGACCAAGCTGACCGAAAGCCAGTATTTGACCCTGAAGAGAAAGCAGCAGGCGTGGCAGGGAATCCGGAGCGTTCTGATTGCCCTGAATAAAGTCGGGTTGCGCGTGACCCGGAACTTCGGTTACATTAATGGTTTTGAGAGTGAGGAAAAATGAAAAATAGCAAGAAAAGAAAAGCTGTCCAGAGGAAGAGACCAGAAGGAGCCGTTAATTTTGAATTGGTAGAGGCCGTGGAATATGGGGATACGAAGTGGGTTGTTAAGCTGCTTGATGAAGGTGCTAACCCGAACATCAGGAATGAAAGGGGAGATCCAGTCCTGTACGCTGCAATTGCCAATAACTGCGAAGAAATTGCGATAGCCCTCATTGGGCGTGGCGCAGTGCCTTTTGCAAGGAACTCCGATGGCGAGGGCATACTTTCAATAGCCATTGAAAGCAGAAATGTAAATATTGTCAAAATGCTGCTTGATGCAGGCGTTCCACCAAAGGAAAACTGGCACAGAAGGAGTTCGGTGCTAACTGGAACGCTCAAGGATGGAGACAGAGCGATGTTCAACCTGCTTCTGGATCACGGCGCAGATGTTAACGAATCTGACGCGCTCATGTTCGCTGTCTCGAAAAACGACGAGCAACTAGTCGAGCTGCTGCTTTCCAAAGGAGCCAAGGTAAATACACGCACGCGCGAGCTGGATGACGAAGACATGATCTTGCACCATTTCTCTTTCGGAGATACGCCACTCCACGTAGCGGTCAGGAAAGGTAATCCGAAGATAGTCAAGATGCTACTAGACAAAAAGGCCAGGCCCGATGCTACAAATGATGATGATGAAACGCCGTACGATCTAGCAATGAAACTTGGCAAAAAAGAAGTGATAGAAATTTTTGAGGAGCACGTGCTCAGAAACGGAGAGGACTATTCCAAAAAGGGCAACTCCGGGTTTAGGCCAATAAAGATAACGGATGCGAACTTCTCTTCCGTGGTTGGACTTGACAATGTCAAGGCTGCCTTGAACCGGGATATGCTGTTTCCGCTCAAAAACCCGGATCTCGCGAAGGAGTATGGTGTGGTAGTAAAGGGCGGAATACTGCTATATGGTCCGCCAGGCTGCGGCAAGACTTTTATAACCAAAGCGCTTGCTGGAGAAGCCAAAACCAACATCATAGAGGTAAAAATATCCGACGTGGTGAGCGAGTGGGCCGGGAGGCATGAAAAGAATATGCGCAGGATATTTGAACGGGCCAGGAAGAGCGCGCCGTGCATAGTCTTCTTTGATGAGATCGAATACTTGGGAGGACGCAGGGACATGAATGAGCGTGAATCGTGGATGCGCGGAGGGTTGAACGTCTTCTTGGCAGAGCTTGATGGACTGCAATCGAAAAACAAGGGTGTGCTGGTCGTAGGCGCAACTAACGCGCCATGGATGATAGACTCGGCTCTGAAAAGGAGCGGCAGGGTGGGCAAATGGATCTACGTTCCGCCGCCAGACGAGGAGATGAGGGTTTCGCTATTCAAGAACTACCTTGCTGGTGCGCCACTGGCTGAAGGGATAGATTACAAACTACTCGCCAAGGAGACCAAGATGTGCACCTCGTCAGACATAGCCTACCTTTGCGAGGAGGGGGTCAAGATGGCGTGGCAGCGCACCGTAAGCACTGGCGAAAAGAGCAGCGTCACAATGGAGGATCTGATTGGTTGCATAAAGAAGGAGAAGTACAACTTGGGCGAGTGGTACGAGCAGGCCAAGGGAATGCTGGCCAGCGAAAGCAACAGGAGGCTCTACTCGGAGCTGTCCGACGCAATATCGGTTTATGATGCCGGAATAACCTCCGTGGCTAGCCAGACATACAGGTGAATTAACGAAAAGAAAGGAACTGACCTTACACGCGTGGCTTACAGCCCACCCTTATCTCGTTTCTTTCCTCGTTATCACCGTATTGATTGGCGTTATGGCCGTGGTTAGCGGCTACTACGCCATATATTACCCCACAACCAACATCACTAGCCTGCCGAGGAACACGACTCCCGGCCTGCTCATCAACATCTTCAACGGATACACGGAGAAGGTGGGAACGGGTGAGAACCTCACGGCAATCAGAGCTGACGCCAAAAGCAATGTCGTTCAGACAGCGGCAGGCATGGAAATCGCCC
>CAZXIK010000101.1:0-3042 GCA_964640735.1 Microcaldota archaeon
CCGGCCGTGCCTTCCATTACGGTAAGCGCGGCTTCAGGGCCCGTCTTGCCGAGCCCCAACACCCTGGTTCCATCAGATACTATCGCAATGGTGTTGGCTTTGGTCGTGAATTCGTAGGCCTTGTGCGGATCTTTCTGTATTGCCTCAGATACGAACGCCACTCCTGGAGTGTAAAAGGTGGAAAGTTCCTCCCTCGAATCAAGCGGAACCTTAGAGACAAGCTCATATTTTCCGCCCCTTTTTTTGTGCTCTGCCAGAGCCGTTTGTTCGTCTACCATCAAATCAGTGAGGAGATATGTATGCCCCGCAATTGTTGTTTATCCTGCTCTGGAATGTATAGGAGTCATTGAGAATCGTGTAGCTGAATCCGGAGTAGAGGCCGGTATAAGTGACGTTCCTCAGGTACGCCTGGGCAGATGTGTTGACCATCGCAATCACCGCGGGGCCCGAGGTCAGCGCCGAGGGAGAGACCGTCGAGTAGACTATCCTCACGTTGTTGGCCGCGGCTAGCTTTGTTTCGGATATGGCGATGCTGGTAGGGGTCTGGGAGCTGACGTTCTCGAAGGACACCGGTGCAGGAGGCGGGCTTCCATAGCTCGCCAGGTAGCTGGCGTTGTAGATGCTCTGGTTGCACGCCGTATCCTTCTCGTAGAGCAGGTTGTACTTCTTCATAAGCGCTCCTATGCTCGTCTGGTTAATCAGCGTCATCGACTGCTGGAAGAGCGCGGCTGTTGCATTCTGCGCCATGGTCGTGCTTTCTGCGGTACTTGTGCTTGTCGAGGCGACTGTGCTTGTCGAAAGGGTGACGATAGTCGTCAAGCCTCCGCCCAAAGAGGCCGGGCTCAGGCGCTTTATCAACGGGCTTGGCCTCACGCCCAAGGTTGACAAAAGCGGCGATACCTGTATCGTGACACTCTTGTTGCTGCTCGAGCCCAAGAATATATTCATGTCAGCCATGTTGGATCCGTCGCTGCTGACATTCAATCCGGTGAGCGTGCCCATGGTGAATGAGATGACTGGGCCGTAGAGCACCGGGACTTTGGACACGTAGAAGCTGGCGCTCGTCGGGCTGGAGACGACAAGTTTTATTGCAGACACGCTGCCGTTGAATATCCTGACAAAAACAGTCTGGTTCGGCGAAAGCGTTATGCTTTTGGCAGAGGCAATTGAAATCGTCCCCTGCCCCTGGTTCAAAAAGAACCAGATTATGGCCAGAACGGCAATC
This sequence comes from Microcaldota archaeon, assembly GCA_964640735.1. GTDB lineage: Archaea > Micrarchaeota > Micrarchaeia > Micrarchaeales > CABMGC01 > JAJYVH01. The sequence continues at coordinate 1,226 of CAZXIK010000101.1, forward strand.
AGACCGGCTATGCGTTTCGCAGCCGCCATCGGCGCTTTGTTAATTCCGGGCTTCCTTGTCATCCTGCTTGATTCCACTGGGCCACCGCGTTGAAATATCTACAATTCTCATAACAAAACAATATTATACTTTCGTTGCGAATATCACATTGCGACCAGGGAATTCTTATGGGAGGGATAGAGGACATTGAATCGGACATAATGTCCCTAATAAACGACAGGCAGGAAGCGACATTCGAAGAAATAAAGGAGTACGCAAACTCTCTCGAAATAAGCGGCGATGACCTGAAGAAAGGGCTGAGCGAGCTCGAGAAGGCTAGTGCAATAGCCTCGAGGAACAGCGGCGGCATACTCACATATTACATGCTCCAGGAAATCCAGCAGATCAAAAGAATCTTTGTTGTGGAGGACGATCCTAACATAAACAAGCTCATGACAATATCGCTCGGCAGAGGCTACGACATAACGCAGATCTACGATGGGAACGAGGCGATCGACAGGGTAAAGCTTGAGAAACCAGACCTGGTCGTCTTGGACCTGATGCTCCCTGGTGCGGACGGCTTCAAGGTTTGCGAGACAATAAAAAAGGAGCAGGAGCTCAGGGACACGGTCGTCATCATTGTGAGCGCCCTTGACGCCACAACAAACAGGTTCAAAGGCATAAAATACGGAGCGGACTACTACATCAAGAAGCCTTTCGACCCGGACGAGCTCAGGAGCCTTGTGACGATATTCCTCAAGAAAAAAGGGAAAAAATTCGATCCCCTGATCGACCTCCCGAACGAGGACAAGATATCCGAAAGCCTCGAGAAAGCAATACAAGATTCTGATTCGGATTATGAGATAGGGAGATTAAGAGTAGAGGGGCTCGCCGGATTCGCAAACAGATTCGGAAATGAACCGGGCGTCACAATACTTAGGCTCGTTTCGCAGCTCCTGCAAGACAAGGTAAGAGAAGCGGGAGGCGATGCTTTCGTAGGCTTCCTCAACGGCGATGATTTTGTTGTCGCGGGAAGCACGAAGAACGTGGAGAAGATAGTGAACAGCACAAAGTCAGAGTTCCAGGCGGTGATAGGCTTCATCTACCAGAGCGAAGGCTACAAGCCGATGGAGAGGGGAATAGAAGACATTTTCATTGCGCAGAACCCCGCCGTCGCCCTGGTCTACAGCGAGATAAAGAAAGATTCGATACTTGCAAGAAGGGCCGAAGTCCTCAAGGGGAAGAAGAAGGGGGAAGAAATCGGCGCCTATACCTATGACGAGCTAAGGCTTATGCTAGGAAGCGAGAACCTCGACATAACGATAACAAGGGGCGGCAACGGAGTGAAGCTTTCGGTCGGGAAGCACGCTGAGAAAGAAAAGTAACTCGCCCACTATGCGGGTACATTGCAAATTTAAATCAGAATATAGAGCTAAGGGTTTGGGAGCATGATGATTCCGGATGTCGCCATCGGAAGCGCTCTATTTTCTTTTGCCTTTTTTAGAAGACGCTTTCTTTGCTTTTCCTGCTTTTTTGGAGGTTTTCGCAGGATTTGATTTTCTCCCGGATCTTGAACTCGCAATCTCTGAGCCGCTGAACTTCTCATTCTCGAGCAGCTCTACAACATGGGACTCGTCGCTGGGTCTTGTCTCGCCTGCGCTGTCAAGCAGAGCCTGACTCTGGATTCCGCCAATCTGCAGGAGCTCGTTCATCTTCTGCGCCCGCACTAGAGCTTCAAGCCTCTTGCTGGTCGAAGTCCTGCCCTTCTTTCCCATGGAATCGAGATTAAATATTTATAGCAACAATATTTAAATTGGCTCCTATCCGTCGATTTCTAT
>CAZXIK010000102.1:0-3037 GCA_964640735.1 Microcaldota archaeon
CCTGTTTTTCGCCCCGTCGGGTAGTTCGGTGAGGTTTGGAGGCTCGTAGAAGTAGCCGTTCGCGTCCTGCTTTCCTTCAGGTTCCTTTCCGCCCATGACTACGGTAGCTCCTCGGTTTTTGGAATCCTCGACAAGTTCGGCGATGTCCACCAGCTGCTGCTCGTTATGGACAGGACCCATCGTAGTTTCGGGGTCAAGCCCGTTTCCGACTCTTATCATGCTTGCGTTCTTCTTGAGCAACCCGACGAACTCATCGAATATGTTTTCAAACACAAATAGCCTCTTGACTGAAGTGCAGGATTGCCCCGCATTCCTGAATCTCCCTTTGAAGACTATGTCAGAGGCCGCCGTTTCCATCTCTGCGTCGTCGCATACGATAGTCGCATCGCTTCCTCCCATCTCCAAGGTCACATACTTCGAATATTTTGCAGCCTGCTCGTATACTTTCAGCCCTACCTCGGTTGAGCCGGTGAAGGTCACTTTCCTTATTTTTTTGTGGCTCGTGAGCACATCGCCTATGATCGAACTGTTCCCTGTCACGACGTTGACTACGCCTGGATCGAATCCCCTCTCCTGCGCAGACTTGCTGATTCTTCGCATTATTTCAGTAGTGATCAGCGGAGTCGTGCTTGCGGGTTTCACCACCATCGTGTTTCCGGCTATCAGCGCTGGTGCTGTTTTCCATCCCAGCAGCGACACTTCGAAGTTCCAGGGGGTTATGGCTCCGATCACTCCAATCGGATACGGCCTGTCCTCGACATGAAGAAGATCTTTTCCCATCTTGACGTCAGTGCCGTGGGAAAGAACCTTTCCGCCGAATCCTGCAAAGTAGTCCATCGTGTTTAGGAACGAGTCTATTTCAGATACGGCTTCGGCGAGAGGCTTGCCCTGCGACATCGTGTACAGCTTTGCAAGCTCCTGCTTGTCGTTCTCTATCTTTGCAATAGCCGACCTCATTACTTTTTCCCTTTCGCGGGAGTTTTTCATGTCGCTCCATTCGGAATTGAACGCCTTGTCAGCGGCATCGATTGCAGCGCTCGTGCGATCGGCTCCGCCCATTGGAACCGTTGCGACCACCTGGCGGATGTCAGCAGGATTCTTCACCTGTATGACCACCGGAGAAAACTGCAGCTCTCCCCCGACTAGATTGTAATAGTTCCTGGTTTCGAATTGCTTGGTCCTCCCCATGGAAATCATTCTAGTAACTACTGGACTCTATTTAAGCATTGACTTGAAACTCGAAAAATAGGGCTAGTGCCTTAGCACCGGAAGATCTAGCCTTATCCTGCTGACCCTTCTCCTGTGCATCCTGGGCCTCAGCTGATTCCTTGGAACCATGAGCGTCGGCGCGGTCGGACCGTCAGGTCCCTCTCCCGGATTTCTCTCAATTATGTATGTTGGTGTCAGCATCCCCGATCACATTTTATTATGGCAAGCGCTGTATTTAATCTTATTGTCCGTTTTTGGAAAAATTCGTGACGCGTCTAAGCCAGCGTTGCGATGTAGTTCGATATCGCGACAAGAGCGAACGCGAGGTTGAGCACGATCCATATGATCTGAATCTTCGCCTTGTACTTAATGAAAGCGATGGAGGAGTATACGGCGATGAGCAGCGAGCCGGATCCGAAAAGGAACGATACCAGCCTCACCGTCCCGTGCCCGTTGACAGCGTAGCCGAAAGCGAGGATGAAAAATCCGATAGTGCCGACGATGCCGAATGGCTCCCTCCTGTAGTGCCCAATGCTCACCAGGTAGAGGAAGATCACAACGGACACCGACATCATCAGCGCGAGATACAGGGACGTGGCGAAGTTGTTCAGGAAAGTTATGAGGGTGCCTATGAGCACCACCAAGCCCACAGCGGCGAGCACGCGCTGCTTGTGGTAGTACGCTACGAAAAAGAGGACTACGGAGCCCGCCGCGAAAATCAACCTCTGTGGCGTGGACCCGAGTGGCATGAGGTAGAGCGCGCCGATTATCGCAAGCATAGCTATCAGCCCGTAGGTGAAGGTCTTGGGCTCCAGCTTCTCGTCGATCTCCTTGAAACCTGATGCTTTTGTCTTCCTCCTTGCCACAGCTATCGTAGGAGATAGCATGCCAAGGTTTATAGCCCCCTAGCCGGCCCCCTTTCAAGGCTGGTAGTCTCTCGGCAGGGTCCTCAGCTCCGCCATCGTCTGGTGGAAGACGTCTATCGCCTTCTGGATGTCCTTCTCAGTGTGGGCTGTAGAGAGCGTAAGCCTTTCGAAGTTGTCGGGGTGCGTGTACATGCCCTCCTTCAGCAGCATCTGGCTGTGCCTCAGGTAGAGGTCCCAGTCCATCTTGAGCGAATCCCTGTAGTTCGTGATCCTCTTCTTTCTCGTGAAGTAGTACTGCAGCATCCCAGTCATCGACTGGACGCTGACTGAGAGCTTTGATTCCTTTGCAGCTGCGTCTATCCCCTTGTGCAGCTGCTCCGTTAGCCTTGCAAGATGGCTGTAGAGCTCTCCGTCCCCTTTGTAAAGCAGCTTGAGGTTAGCAAGAGTGCCGGCAAGCGTCATGTTGTTTGCGAAGTAGGTGCCTCCGTATGAGACCCTTCCGGGCGCGATGTGGTCCATGTACTCCGCCTTTCCTGAGACCGCGGATATCGGGACTCCGCCTCCGAGCGCCTTCGCCCAGCAAGAAAGGTCGGGATTCACCTGGTAGAGCTGCTGGGCGCCTCCGGGGGCGACCCTGAAGCCCGTGAAGACCTCGTCGAATATCAGAAGCATGTCGTTCTCAATCGTAAGCTCGCGGAGCCTCTTAAGGAAATCTGGCGCTGGAGGAATTATGCCGGCGTTAGCCATAACAGGCTCCAGTATGACAGCCGCAAGGTGGTTCTTGTAGCGCCTTATCATCCTCTCCGCGCTCTGGATGGAGTTGTACTGCGCTAGCTTCACGTAGTCGGTCACTCCGGGACGGATCCCAGCCGCGGTAGCCACGGGAATTGATAACTCACCGCTCCCTGCACGCGCTCGCGCGGGCTCCGCGCTTCTGAGTCCGTAGTCCTGACGGCCGCGGC
>CAZXIK010000103.1:0-2993 GCA_964640735.1 Microcaldota archaeon
CTGCATATCTCACTGTCCAGGCTCCGGTATCGCAGATAGTCCATGACAATGACACGGTCTATCTCGGGAAAGTGGGCCCAGGCGAGAGCTTCTACATACTGGCATCCCCAGCAACCACGAACCAGTCCGGAGCGATAGTCAACATAGGATGGGATACGCTCCAGACGGTGTCATTGCCCGCCGGTTGGTCAGCCCAGCCATCCCCCTTGTATGAAAACCCCATGAAGATGAAGATAACTGTGGCTCCCGATGCGGCTAACGGCAGATATCTTTTTGTGGTAAGGGCGGTAAACGTCCAGAACTATTCCAAGCTCGGCAACCTGACATTCAAGGCATTCATTAACGTGACGCCTGATGTGTTCAAAGCTGCAGTCTCTCCGCTCAATATCAATGCTGGTCTGGGGCAGCCTGTAAACCTACAGATAAGGATAAACAACACCGGTGCATCCGATGATCCTTTCCTGATAACGGCATTCGGACTGCCTGCATGGAACATATCGAGCGAGGTAGTGGCCAGCCACGATAGCATAAACACGTACTATTATCCTGTTTTCGTCACGGTCCCCGGAGTCTACAAGTTCAACCTAAACATAAACTCTACGACAAGCCCGCTGCTCCACAAAACCTATCCGATAGTGTTTGTGGCCAGGGCGAGCCTGCTCAATGATTTTAGCGCAACCGGCCAGGGAGTTGTTCTTTCCCCCGTTATATACGAGCCTGTCTACGCGTTCATGCTCTTCATCAACAACATTTATCATCTCGTTTTCGGATAATTGATTCTATGCCTAAGAGCAAGAAGGAAAAGGAAGAGAATAAGGTCATCTACCTTAAAACGAATTCCGTAGAAGACATATGCAGGCGAGCCTGCAACTTCGATTTCACCACGGAGACCATTATCCTTTCCAAGTTTGATAAGGGATCTCGGCTTGTTTATTTCGGCGAGAAGGCTGAAACTACTCAGATAGCCTACTACGCGTCAACCACAGATACCGACGGCATAATAATGTATGAACCTGGAAGCCAGGATGTTCAAGAAAGGGCAGTTTTCACCAGCAAAACCGATCTTCCAAACAAATACTATATAGGGATATTGCGTGCTGACTTGGGTTTGTTTCCAGTAGCTGAGGAAATAGATGAGAAAGAAGTTCACATAATAAGGGTGCAAACCCCCATTGACCTTGTAGGCGCAGCTATAAAGAAGGCGTCAAGAGAAGAGAATGTCGCTACGATATATTCTTTTACAAGCGAAGGGAAAAACGTGTTGGCAGCTTTCAACATCCTAGATTCGCTGGCAGACGACAAGCTTGTTTTCTACTACACGGTTCACGATTCCGAAAAGGTGGAAAACTTTGCAAGATACGACTACAGGAACAACACCCTTGACTTTTCCAATGTGATGGAAAACCACGCCTACATGTACGCCAAGATAATCCATCTTTCAGAGCCGTTTCCCTTCACCATGTGAAAGGCTTCAGAGCAAGAATTATTATTTGTGGATGCTGATTTTATTCCGTGCCCGAATAGCTCAGTGGTAGAGCGAGTGGCTGTTAACCACTAGGTCGCAGGTCCAATCCCTGCTTCGGGCGTTTTGCGATGAAGTGCTTTAATGGCCGACATATACGTTTTCAGGCATGGGCAGACGGAATTCAACAGGAACAAGATATTCACGGGCTGGCTGGATTCCGAGCTGACTGCAGAAGGGCTGAAAGAGTGCGATCACATAGCGGAGCAGCTCAAGGGCGTGAAGCCTACAAAAGCCTACGCATCCGACCAGAAGAGGGCCCAGCAAACCCTTTCCATCGTGCTTCGGGACAAGAAAGACTCAGTTCCTGTAGTTATAGATTCAAGATTGAGGGAGAGGAACTATGGCGACCTGAATGGGAAAAGCAAAGCAGAAATTGAAAAGGATCACCCAAATGAATACCCTCTATGGCACAGGTCGTATGATGTAAGACCTCCTGGAGGCGAGAACATACAGGATGTGGAAAAAAGAGTGGTCGCGTTCATCGAGGATGAGCTTCTCAAGAACCTGAAAAGGGAAGACGTGGTGTTCGTATCTGCGCACAGCAATTCGATAAGGCCGATAAGAAGGTACTTCGAGAAGCTGACTGTGGATGAGATGTGCTCATTTGAGCCTACTTTTGGGAAAGTCTACAAATACGTAGTGTACTAACCTCTTCGCTTCCCATCCAAACCAGTACAAAATCTTTATATACTGTAGCAGAGGAGGCTACTCAATCTAGTGATTGTGTGAGCGAAGCTGAAAAATCTAAAGGCAACGATTCTGCCCAGAAATGGGATGCTGTTCTGGGCAAGCTGGAGGGCGCAGTAAACTCTATGAACTCTGACCTTATGAAGGCAGAGGAAGCCAGGAAACCAGCGATCGAAGCTAAAAAGCGCGAGCTGATGGATCTGCAGAGGCGTTTCCAGAGCGAGATGCTGGCTGAGACGAAAAAAGCAACAGGCGAGTATTCAAAGGCCCGCGGAGCCGCGCTTGAAGGTCTTAGCCCAGAGGATGCGAAGGAATTCGCCGCTTACAAGAAAACGCTGGAGGACAAGGCAGAGAAATGGCAGAAAGAGGCAAAGAAGATCGAGGCAGAAATGCTTGATAAAGCCGACAAGGAAGTAAGTCAAATTCAGGATCCGATGGAGATGCAGAAGGCGGTCATAAATGCAAACCTGGCAATAGAGGATGCGATGTCAAAATCATTCCAGTCTACCTTCTCAAAGAGCGAGGAGAGGGCATTAGGCATATTTGGAGCTGATGACGAAATTCTTGCAATCAAGAAGCAGCTTGAAACCGATGAGAGAAATAAGTCGCTCTCCGGAGCAGTCAGATAATTCCGCACTGCACGTTCGAAATCAAATCAAAACAAAACAAAAAGTAAAATATTATTGCTTGCCGTGAGATTAGCAGTGAATGCTGTGATTTGGTGAAAATAAACACGTTTCCTAATCCACAGCCTTTGTAGGCTGTGGTCAATTATTATTGA
>CAZXIK010000104.1:0-2832 GCA_964640735.1 Microcaldota archaeon
ATGTATACCTCTCGTACGGCAGGAAGGACGCCGCCACTGGCAAGAACAGGAAGATAAGCATCTACCAGGGCAGAATAACCGACGAGGGCGTGTTCGTAGCGAAGAGGGAGGTGAGGGAACCGAAGCCAATACGGACTTCGATCTTTGAGTCAGAGACAGCAGCAGCGCAGCCTCAGGAAAAAGGAACGGACAACGGAGTTGGAGAGCAGCATAACAGATACGAGAAGACGCTGCTTACCGCGCTGAGCATGAATGGCAGGATATCCATCCCAGCATTAAGCAAGATGTTGGGACTTAGCATAAATGCTACGGCTTGGCAGATAAAGAATCTAGAAAGACGATACGGAATAAGATATCTTGCTGAAATCGATGCTAGAAAGTTTGGATATTTGCAGTTTGTTGTAACAATAAAGTTTCTGGGTAAAAAACCGTCAGTAGGAGAACTGAAGGAAGCGATGATCCGAGAGCCAAGAGTTCAGCTAGCTGTAAATACGAAAGGAACGGTTGATGCTGTTCTGTACATGTTAGCTAAGAACCACAAAGAAGCGAGCGATGTTGTTTACAATCTTAGAAAGGGCTTACTGATTGGATACGATTCTGTATGGACAACTATCCCAATTTACGAAGATTATGGCTATATACCGGTTAGAGATGAGTTCATAGAGTGGCTAAAAGAAAAAGGAGAATTGCTCGGACGAGAATACGCGGTATTAGCAGAGTTGAACCGGAATGGAAAAGCAATATTTAGTGAAATCGATGCGAAGTATGGTTTTGACAGTGGAAGAGCGCAGTACTCTTACCATAAGCTCAAGACCGTAGGCAAAATTCGACGCGTAACTCTGACGATGGAAGGGCTACCGTTGCAGTATGTCGGCATTATTTTTAAGACAATAATCAACATGGCAATGTTTCAGACAAATAGGCACAAGCTTCTTGCAGAAGGAATAGAAGATGCACATACTCATACAAACAAGTATCTTGCCACGTTCGACATCGCCAATCCAACTGGCACAATGTCATTTGTTCCCTTGCTCAACGATGCAAATCTAGACAGGTATGTTGACAATCTCATGATTTTGGAGCTTGGAATGGAATTCAATCCTTTGGCCATCACATCTATGCTTGTTGGTTGTTTTTGCTACAGACACTTCGACAATACATATTCAGTGCAGCAAAAGATACTTGAAGAAGAATACAGAATGCCTAAGATGCCGAAAATGAACTACGAAGAGAGCGGTAGAAAGAAGCCAAAAAGCGAATATAATGGTGATATTAGAGGTTCTAGGTTTGCGAAAGAAAAAGTTATAGAAATCAACTGAAAATAACCTTGGCTAGACTTTTAGGTACTCTAAATCCCTTGGAGTAGTCATCGCTGAATCTCGCTGTCTGCCCCGTTCTGGCGATATCAATTCTAGGGCATTCGCCGTTGCTAGCAACGAATACATTCTTGTTCTTACCTTTGTATAGCCTGCCGCTATCTCCCATTTTCCGCTACCAAACAATACTTGGAAACCAACCCTTTTAAACCTTCTGGATCGGTTAGAGAATAGAGATGGCAAGGCAGATTCCAGCGAGATAGACAGTGAATGTGCTTTGGGCTCTTGGAGTGCTACTGTCCATGTAACTGGCTTGTTGTTCGGCCTCTTTTATAAACATTTCTGGTTGTTTCGCTATCAGCGCCTAGCATCACTTTATATTTGATTACAGAGAATATTATCCGCTGTGGTTTTGTGGAGGAAGAGCGGGGGGCTCAGAAGGTAAAGATCGGAAAGGCGGAGGTTAACGTGGTCCATCCCTCTATCTTCAACGTTGTAAAGCAGAGGCAGCGGATAAAGGAAAAACTTTCAGGCATAAGGCACAAGATAGGTGTGTACAGCGCGAAGGGTGGTGTTGGAAAGACGACAGTGGCTGTAAACCTTGCGTTCACGCTGAAAGAAATGGGCTACAAAGTAGGCCTGCTCGACGCTGATATAGACTGCCCGAACCTGCACCTCTTCCTAGGAATAAAGGATGCTGGAGTCCCGGAATATCCGCTCAAACCTCTTGACAAGGATGGTGTCAAGGTTATATCGACCGCTATGTTCGTCGACGAAGCGAAGAGACCGATAATATGGCGTGGTCCGATGGTCGCGAAGATGCTCGCCGAGTTCCTTGAGGCTACGGATTGGGGCGAACTCGATTACCTGATTCTGGATTGCTCACCGGGCACGAGCGACAGCAACCTATCGATAATGCAGCTGCTCGATATGGACGGCTTCGTGCTTGTGACTACGCCGCAGCACATAGCCGCGATAAATGCGGTGCGCTCCGGTATGATGGCAAAACGCCTGGGGGTTGCGGTGCTCGGAGTAGTTGAAAACATGTCTGACGGCAGCGTAACTGGAGGGAAGGAAGTGTCTGAGGCGCTAAAATGCGAGCTGCTCGGAGCGATAAAGAGCAGTCAGAATTTCGGCAGGCTGAGCGATTCTGGTAAGATACCTGTATTTGAGGATAGCGAGATTAAAGAAGAGTTTTTAATTATAGCAAAGCGATTGATAAGCGGGGGCAACTGATGGACGAAAAATTCGCTGAACTTTTCAAGGAATCAAAAATCTTCGCCGACCGCGAGGTGCTGTCGCCTCATTACCTGCCGCAGAACCTACTTTTCAGGGATAAACAAATTGATGATATAATAAAGGCGCTGACTCCCTCGCTGAAGGGAGAGCGCGGAAGGAACCTCTTCGTCTATGGCAAGGCGGGCACGGGCAAGACCTCGTGCGTTAGGCATGTGATAGACGAGGTGAAGAGGCTGCCTGTAGTCAAGGCCAGGCTCTCGTACATCAACTGCAGGAT
>CAZXIK010000105.1:0-2812 GCA_964640735.1 Microcaldota archaeon
CTTTTTATAGAGGGCTATCGAATTGGGCTCAGTTACGGTGTTGCCGTACTTATCTTTCCTCAGGTCCTGATAGTTGAGCGTGGACCCGCTTTCAGCAGCCGTGTCATGGACCTTTTTGCTCCTGTTCTTCATGTCAGTGAAGTCGAAGCTTTTTTCCTCGCCATAGCAGAAGTACTCCCGCTTTGTAATCCACCAGTCGCGGCATACGTCATGCTGGTCCACCCCTGTGAAGGTATTACAGGACTGCATGGCTGTATTGCCGGTGGGGCTAAAATTCGCCAGGGTTACGACGCCGTCCACGGTCTCCTTCCGAAGCTTGCATTTCGCATCGGTCTCGAAGGCCTTGCACTGGTCATCTATCGCCTCAAGGAGGATATCCTCCTTGTAAGTGAATGCGTAATTGTAGTTGAATGATGGGCTCTGCGTTCCGCCTGCCGGACATGTTATGACGTTTACTTCCTGTCCCGTAAGGCTGACGCATGATGATGACTGATAACATCCATCTCCGCCAGTAAAGTTGACGCAGAAATAGAATGACGCCGGGGCGCGGGGGAGCGTCACAACCTCGAGCGTATGCCAGCCTCCTATGCCTCCGCCCCCGCTGTCGCAGTTCTTGTGGGGCTCGTTGCCTGGGCCGGTATCAAGGAGCTGAAGGTGATAGGTGGTATCGTTCTCCTTATATACCCGCGCGTAAAGAAAGTTGTCCACGCAAAGGGAGCCGGTCGAGCCTCCGCTCGCTGTGTGCTCCTGGATTTGTACCGTGACATTTCTTTTGATGTCGCAGCTTGCGAGTGAAATGCCTGCGCTGCTGTTAAGGGCGCTTCCCCGCACCAGGCTATAGGGGCTTTTGGAGTCCTGAATCTGGCCCGCGAGTTCGGCATCAGCGGCACCAGTTATTGCGCCGGGATTGCCATAATAGGCCTCGGGATTTCCGGATTTGGCCAATTTAGAGCATTCAACCGGATTCTGGCCATAGTAAGAGAGCGCGGTATCCGTGGCTTTTACGTCCGTTATCGTATATTTCGGGTTTACGGTCAGGACCGCACCGGCCACGCCGCCTCCGACGTCCTTCAATATGGTCGAGATGTGATTTTGCGCGTACAGGGCGTTGCAGCTATTGTTCACGCAGTAGCAGCCGCCGAGCTTGGTTACAGGAGCCTCCTGAAGTGAGACCCCGGCATTTGCGTCCGCAGCCCACATATAATATTTGCATCCGTTCCATGTGCCGGCATCGCAGGAGATAACGCCGTTCGCGCAGACGCCGGATATGTTGAAGGGCGGCTGATATGTATATTCCGTCAAGCCGTCCATGTCGAGATCCTGCTTTATGGTTGCCGAAATATCCCCGGTTGAAAGTACCTGGGCCGAGACCTCGATGAACTTGCCTGTTGAGGGGCAGGTAAGCCTCGTGTTGAAGGATTTACTATTATCAATGGTTTGCATAGAAGAGTCCGGAGACGTTGCCGGCCTTGATATCCTCTCCGCAAACCCGTCTTTGGAGCCATACGCATCCATAATCATCTTTCCCATGTCCGAGGCGGCTGCCTCCGGCTCAGCGCATTCAGCACTGAGAGGAAGAAAGAGCGATATCGTAAGGAGTAAGAGCTTTAGAAGCCCTATATGCGCAAAGTATGCTCTCATACCAGGGTATTACCGCTAGCTGCATATTCACGCAGGTATTTGTGGTAAAAGACATTGAAAGGAAGCAAGGGGTAAGTTTTAGCCGAGTTGAAGAAAAGTGAAGGTTACCGACTGGCAAGGGATACCAAAATAGGTCACCAGTTTTGTGACTGACTTGAGGGAATCACTTAAAGATAGCCTGATAGAGAAGAACGCAAACGAATTCATTGAAAATGATAGTTTAAAGCGGTATCGTATTGCGACGCCTCCGGACTTTGTTACTTATGAGCGCGACAACCTCTTGAAGCATACGGATACCGAAGTGCGAAAGCTTATAACAAAATTGCCTATGCAATCGAGACTAAGAAAGAGGAATTATGGCTTATAAAGTATTCATTAGCTATTCGACCAAAGACGTCTCATTAGTCGAACACGCCCGTAAAATGCTCCAGCACTCTTCAATTGAAGTTTTTGTGGCAGAGTATTCGATTTCACCAGGTAAATCGCTAACGACGGAAATTATTGATGCAATTAAGTCTTGCAACTTGTTTATCCTTCTTTGGAGTCAGCACTCTAAACAGTCAGAGTGGGTGCCACAGGAAATCGGTATTGCAACCTCGGAGCGGAAACCTATAATTCCGATCGTTCTACATCCGGGCGTTGACCTTCCTGGTTTTATTCGGGATTTGAAGTATGTGCCCGCTTATAAGAATCTGGATGCGACATTATTATGGCTCAGGGCAAATGTGTTTGAACAGGCCCGAAAGAAGGAGCAAATGGATGGTTTTATCTGGCTTGGTATCGGAGCGGCCATAGTATGGCTGCTTAGTCAAAATGAATAGCGATTTAAGAAGTCGCTATTCATTGTCATGCATTTTAATTTTCTAAAACTGATATATTGGAGGGATGACTTATGGCTAAAGAAAAAACACGGATTTTCACCGAATCTTCAGCCATTTTCAAGTTGATATTATTATCGCTAATAATCACTTTTTTGCCTTCCTGCAATATCTTTTATCAAAGCGCCAAGCCTGAAACAAATAAGGAAAGACCGTGTATTTCTATACCTCAGGGGCAATACGAGCGTTGCGGATGTCCGCCAGCCGTAAGAGTCGCAATAGATATTCTTAATGCATCGAGACTGCCAGAAAACGTCCAAACTAGCATAGAAGAATGTTTGACGGGGACTATC
>CAZXIK010000106.1:0-2797 GCA_964640735.1 Microcaldota archaeon
CCTCCTGTATCGTCCCATTATCGCATCTATGAGCTCCTTCACTCCGCGCGTTTCTGTGTAGTGGGTCTTGTTCTCGCGTATTGCCTCAATGTAAGCTTCTTTTATATAGGCCGGAGTTGGGAAATATACCGCAGGATCTCCTCTGTTTAGTTTTATTATTCTCCTTCCTTTCCTCTCGAGAGAATCCGCTATGGCGTCATCTTCTTCCAGAGGGTTTAGCGCGTACCTGCTGCGTTCGGATAAAATTTTCATAGGTTCAACAATACATAGGCGATTCGAGACTCAACTAGCATTAAACACTTATAAATTGGCATTTATAGACTAACATATGTCGAGCGACAGATTGGCGTATGCGCTACTGGCAATGCTGCTTGTTATCAGCGCCTATCTCGTATCTGTCTTTTATTCAGGCCCATTCGTATATTTCGACGATAACTACTACATGCTCTTCGCCAACCAGCTGCTCAACAACACATACAAGCCGACAGGAAATCTCTACAGCGTGGAGCCGCTTACGATCGCGTCCACAGCGCTTTCCTTCAAGATTTTCGGTGTAAGCCTTTTCACCGCGACATTTCCCGAAGTAGCGTCATACCTGCTCCTGATACTTATCACCTTCTTGGCCGGCAGGGCCCTACGCTCTGCTTTTTTCGGGATTCTTTCAGGTTTTTTCGTAGCGACAGCGCCATTCGTGCTTGGCTACACCACCCGCGTGCTTCCTGACATTCTTGCAGGGCTCCTTGTAGCGTTTGCATGTTATCTGTTCATAATGACAAGGCAGCAGAAAAGAAATGCCACTCTTATGTTTGCTTCAGGTTTTATTGCCGCCCTTACAATCAGTGCTAAGACACAGGCAATGCTCTTTGTTCTGCTGTTCATCACATCGGCGTTTATAACGCAAACAGAATTCGGGAGGGACCCTAAACTCAGAAAGCAATTGGCTATTAAAAATTTAACGAAGCTAGGCTTGCTTGCATTGCTTCTCGGCGTCGGTGCAGGCGTCCTCCTGAATCTCAGCTTCTTCCTCGTGACCACCGGAAATCCTCTATTTAGCATAATGACTTACAGCAGAGACCTAGTTGCTCAGTCGCCATCCACACTGAGTCAAAACATTCATAGCCTCAACATTATTGTGGATCCGCTATACGCAATAAGTGCTTCTCCGCAAATGATAGACGCTTTTGTATATCCTCTCGGACTAATCGTAGTCTTTGCGCTGCTTGGCAGCTTAATCGGGGTGGCCAAGAGAAACCCACAAGCAGCGTTTTTATCCGTCATCGTCTGGATCCAATTCTTTTATTTCTTCTTTGGCACGCAGTCCCTGGCCGCTTACACATTCATCGCGGCGAATTCAAGGTTCTTCGCTATAATAGCGATGCCGCTCTCAATCCTAGCTTCGTATTTTGCTTTTTATGTTTTCGATACGCTCAAGGCGCGGCCTGAACCCGTCGCAGTGCTGTTTATTTTGGCCGTTCTTTTGGTTTCAGTAGCGCTCTTGCTTCCTACGTATACTGGTCTGCGCACATACAATTCCGGCATTGCGGCCTACACGAACGCATACACCGAAGCACTCTCGTATACCAGAAGCCTGGCGCCTAACCAAAACATGTGTGTGGGCGGCTACCTCGGAGGCCTTGACACTCAATTCTTCTCTGCAATCGGCGGCTACAACGCTTCCCTCAAAATAGGGCAGCTCGGGGTTGGAGAATGCGCTGCAAGCAACTGTAACGGAACGCTCCTCCTTGAAACGTTCAACAACTATGCACAAAAAGCTGAAATCAATCAGACCAACAGCCTGCTGAAGGGCGCCTGTCGGCGAATCCCACTCAAAAACTTCACTCAAGTCCTTCCGCCGAATGGATACGTAGAAGTTTCTCTGTCAAGACTCCAGAAGGCGGCGAACGCTACCTCTCCCTCTTAGCAATAACAAGCCCAAGATACATGTTAGGGGTCCTCACATTTCCATAGCCGGCGTATTTCGGCAACGTATGCCTTACAGAGAACCCCGCCTGCCTGAGCTTCAACTCCAGGTCCTTATAGCCGTGATGGTATTCGACCATTATCTGATCGAAACGCCTTAGCGCACTTGGCGACGCATTGATTATCGATGAGTACTCGCAGCCCTCGCAGTCTACTTTCAGCACGCCGTGCTCGATACCGAATTCTTCTGCTATCTGGTTCACGCTGAACACTTGTATTCTCTTTCCCGATCTCGATACCGCATCGCTCAAAAAGCTGCCTGTTTGCACGCTCCCCAGCTTCTTTACACGAATTGTGCTCGGGCGCAGCCCGAGCGCAGCGTTGAGTACCGTTACGCTTCGGCCCAGATTATTGAGTAAGACGTTTCTCTTCGCGATATCGTAGGCTTCCAACTGCGGCTCAATTGCATAAACGCGTTTCGCTCTATTAAGTGCGAAAAATATGGCAGAATCGCCGACTGATGAGCCGACATCCACCACCTTTCTGCCTTTCACATCCAGCATAGCATACTGCCTTTTGAAAAACTGTTCTATTATCAGGTCCACGGAGCTTCCAAGCACGCTCCGAGAACCAAAATAGAATCTCAGCTTCTTGCCGAACGCGCTAAAGGTTATCATCCGCCTGCCTATGTGTATCGGGAGCCTCGTCACATCTGCAAGCTCCAGGGCCCAGTCTTTTGTTTCATGGACAAAACTGAAATAATCGCTGAAGTTCCTTATCCTTATCTCCTTCCCTGACTTCAGCCTCAGCGTAATGTTCTTCTTCAGATTCATCCTGAACAGTATGATTTCGTCCCAATTGTCAACTGTCTTCGCAA
>CAZXIK010000107.1:0-2735 GCA_964640735.1 Microcaldota archaeon
ATAACATCCCGTACGACGTCTTCCGCCTTGTGGACAGCCACTGGGACAAGATAAAGCTGATGACAGACGTGCATTTCGAGGACGCTCCGCCGCTTGCCAAGCAGTACGCCTCGCGCGGAAGGAATCTAGTTCTCATCGCGCAGCCCTGGAACAGGAGCCTGCACCAAAAACTGAGGGAATACCCGAACGCGCACGTGGCCAGAAACTGGAAAGAGGCGCACCGTATCGCGCTCAGGGAGAGATTTGATAGGCAGTGATATACCGCACTGATGCTCTGTTTTTCATGAATCTGCGTAATTTTCTTTTACACCATGAAAAATTCCTTCTAACACTGTATATAAAGTTTAGTTGCTGAGTTTGTCTGATAGAATCTAGGTCGGGGAGAGCTTGGGGAAGCAAGCGGAAATCGCAGAAGAAACAGAAATGCAAACGGACGTGGCGGACAGAGATTATACCAAGGGCAACGATTCGGGACCGGGGTGGGTTGGTTTCGAGCAGTTTCTGAAAGACAAGATAATCACAAGCGACCCGATAAAGATCGAAGGGAACGGACCGGTAACGATAGGCATCGTTCCTTCAATCGCCGGAGGCTCGAGGTACTGGAGCAAGGATAATGCGGTAGGCAGAGCGGAGCACCTACACAAGATGCCGGTGAAGCCGGCTGTTTATGTGATGTACGATCTTATACAATTCGAGCCGTACGGGGGTTCGATTCTCTATAGGGACAAGATGATTCAACAGCAGAACGGCGTAGGCCAACCCAGCGAAGGTGCCTTCGTGGTAAAGCAGGGGGTTATAAGAGAACTTGATGAGCTGCCTGAAAATACGCCGGTGATTGCTCCTTTTGGAAATGAGGATGAGAAGAACATTGCAGTGATCGCTGGAGATTTTGCAAACGAAGCGGGCACGGGAAGCAAGCACAGGTTGGTCGAAAGAATCATAAGGGCTGACAGCTCGATTGCCACCAGGCGGGGACTGGTAGAGGGTACAAAGGCTTCGCTGAAGGCGATGGAAGACGAGGTCAATAGCAATCCGAGACTCGCCTCAAAAATTGAAGATGCGAAGGCGAAAATACGACAGAACGAAGACGAGATAGTTGAATTCACGGCACAGAGGCAAGTCCTGAAGGAACTGTACCTTGAATCTCTGAATGGCATGACTGCTGGGCGGGCCAAATATGTGCAAAGGAAAGTTCAGGAGCTGATAGAGACGCTGGCGGATGGAGAGAGCAACGACCAGAAGGCTGAACAAAAAAGGCAGGCATTGACCGAAGAGTTTGTACAGCCGATTGCGCGCGTGCTCAAGGAAGAGGATATACAGAAGTCTATAAAAGAGACGAGCAAAAAGAGAGAAGAAATCACCGCGAAACTGAAAGACATAGAGGCGGCTAAGAAGTATACGAAGACAAAAATTGCTGAACTCGCAGCGAAGGTAGAGAATCTAACGAAATCGCAAGAAAGCGCCAGAGCTAGACACGAGCCAACGGGCAAAATCACGGCGGCGCTGGAGAAGCATGCCAGAGCGCTAGAAAAGGCGCAGGCAAAATACCGAAAACTGAGTGACCCGGAACTCATCGAGGAGCTGCAAAAGCAAGCCAAGACCTATGGAAACCAAGCGAGGGTGTTGGATAGGCGAGTCCTTGAGGGCGCGACCAAGGCCACCAGGGCGGAATATAGCGAAAGATGGACACAGGCACTGATATTCATAAACAACGTCCCAGTTACTCCGGCACAAGCCAAGCTCATAAAGAAAGCGGCGGTGGAACTGTACGTGCCTGTCATAAGAGATGCGACTGGTAGGAGGGAGAACGTCATTGTACAGAGGGAGCTGATCCGAATAAGACCTGTCCAGACTGGTGATGGGACTACATTCAACCTAATCACCGGCGCCTCTCTTGACACAACCACCAAAGCGTACAAGATATCAACAAATACTGAGGCCCGCGGAAGGATGAGAAGAATACTCAAAAACACCATTGGGCTTGAGACGTTGAAAAATACAGACACGAACCTATTCGTCACTTCGGGGAACATGTACTCGTCTTTCTCGCTTGACTCGGTAAGAGACCAGTCGCGCTCCCTCATACTCACTGTTGCTGCAGGAACGTCTTGGGATCTGGCTAGGCTCGAAGCCCTCAAAATAGTTGAGGGACTGAGAACCCCGGAAACGCAAGCGCTGGAGAAAGGGTTGGTGGACTCGAGCTACTTAGAGGTAACCTACGACCCAAAGACAATGGCCCTAACCTACGGGGCAATCGATGCCGAGGGCTTGAGAATGCTTAGGATGGAGAGGGAGCAGAGGATCGAGCCTGCGGCAATAGCCGCGATCCTTGCCAGGCACAACGGTCACAAAGAAGCAATTGAAGGAGAAAACCCGATGCTCGAAGAAGCGATAATAGCATCAAAAGAACCTTCGGAACTCAAGGACAGAGACATTGCAAGGCTGAGAAGACGCGGAAACCTGGAGCAGGGACTCCGAGAGCTGGCCCCTTACGCTTATTTGCCGCATCCTGAAAGCACCTACACCGTGAGGAGCGCATCGTACAGTGACCTCCACATCGCCAGCCACTGGTTCAAAAGCCTTCTAGAAGCGATGGTTGAAGATGCCAGGAAAAGACTCGTAGACTACATTGTGAACAACGGCGACGATATCGAAGGAAACCTCGCATTCTTGAAGATGGTTGTCAGAGGAAAGCTCGACATGCCTGGTGAAATGACCGAATTCGAGCGCTGGAT
>CAZXIK010000108.1:0-2734 GCA_964640735.1 Microcaldota archaeon
TTGGGCGTGAAGTGTGGGACTGTCCTACTACCTGTATTCCCGGTCGGCGTGGCTGATGGTGCTATGCTGGGCATGGAAGGCAACGTGTCTAACGTCCCGAAGTACTAGCTTAACTTGCCAGTATACCTTGATGGAATGATACTTGAGGCAACTGCGATCCATACGGCCTATCCCGAATACCTTAAGGCGGGCCTGCAGCACATGATACTCAGCAACAATTCGCCATTCGAGAACGAGATATTCGAGGTCGCGAAGGGTGAGAGGAGCGAGATAGTCGAAAGGGGGCCCTCGGTCATAATCGCAAGCGGAGGAATGCTCAACGGGGGCACCGCTCTAGAGTACTTCAAGGCGCTTGCGGAGGACGAGAAGAATGCCATAGTCTTCGTCGGATACAACAGCATAAACTCTATGGGAAGAAAGATACAGAACGGGTTCAAGCAGATAGCAGTCCCTGGGGACGACGGCAAGCTTGTCCAGATGGAGATACGCATGCAGGTGAGGACGATAGAAGGCTTCTCGGGGCACAGCGACAGACGCCAACTGGTCAACTTCACCCAGAGCCTCAGGCCTGGTCCCAAGAAGGTCTTCACGATGCACGGCGAAGAGGCGAAGTGCGAGGACCTGGCAAGGTTCATCGGGATGCGGTTCCGTGTAGAGTCGAGAGCGCCTATGAACCTGGATTCCATGAGATTCAAGTAGTCTATCCGATTCGTCTAGCAGGATCCTTTGCCCTTCTCTCAATCTTATTTCTGCGTTTCACCTTCCGGTTTCAAGCATGTGGAACAGGGCGCCTCATCGCTTATGCTGTTGATTTCGCATATTCTTGTTTTGATGTTCGCGCTGCAGGCAAAAAGAACCTTTATCTCATGGCTGTTCGGATCAGAACGTCTCCAGCCTTGGCCATGGGATCTCGTGGGGCAGCGGTTCCTCGCCCTCGTACATGCTTACGGCGCTCATCCTTGTGAAAGCCAGCGCGATTATGCTTGCGAATGCGAGCACGCTCACCAAAAGAAGGTAGCTGGCGCTGCTGTTGAGATATTCATAGCTTCCGGCAATTATAAGAAGAGTTGCTGTGACGCCGCCGGCGAGGTGGTTCAGCCTGAACCGCGTGAACATCAGGATGCCGCTCAGCGCGCTGGCAAGCGCCAGGATCGCGTTGGCCATCGTGAAGCTGTAATTGTAGTTCCACTGAAAGGCGAAGTTTTGGATTCCTGATTTCAGCATGTAACCGATGACGAACTCGGACTGGGGATATATGAAATAGCCGAATACCGCCGCATTCACTATAAATATCACACCGGTTACCATCGAAAATGAGTTCAGGGGGCGCTCGTGCTTCATAGCCTTGGAGACTACAGGAGTGTAAAGGTTTGCCATCTCCTCAAGGCTCTCGATCTCCTGTATCCTCCTGGCTTCCTCTTGGTTTATGGCCATCTCCCGCGGCAGTTCCGGCTGGAGCTCTGGCGCGGGGACCTCGGGCTTTTTCTTAGCCTCCTCCTTTGGCGCAGCTTCGCGCTCGAAAAGCTTGTTTTTTATAAAACCGGGCAGACCTTCTTTGGTCTCCTTTGCCATTTTTGGTTTTTGAGGAACTTCAGGAATTGGCTGCTGGACTTTTTCAGGAATTGGCGCCGGCCGCGGAGCGGGCTGCGGAGCCGGAGCAGCAACAACGGGCTTTCCCTGCTCTTCGGCCTTTTCCTCCTTGTGCGCGGCTTTTGCTGCCGGCTTTGCGCCGCGCATCTTGAATATCAGTATTTCCTCAGCGTTTATCGCCATAGGCAACTCAGAACCTCCTGTTCCTTTCCGCCATCTCCCTTTTCTTTTCGAATATTCCCCTGTGCTTCGCGCAGCTTATGCAGTAATACACCTTCCTCCTTTCGAAGAATCTCACGTCGTTGACCGTGTGGGTGTCTGTGGAGAAGCTTATCGCCTTTTCGAAGACAACTCCCTTGTTCCTGGGCACCTTCCTGCCGCATGAGTCGCATGTTACTGCAGTTTCCTTTCCTCTCAATAAAACACCGTTCTAAATCAAATCTTATGCAAGATTAAGTATATTATATCTTTGGCTGCATATTAAAAAAGCAAGAGTGGATTCATGAAACTGCTCGTTCTAAGCAACGTTTCCGGGAGCGTTGACAGGGTGGTCGACCTGCTGAATAGCAACAACGTCGTTGCAAAAGAGACCAGTACCCCGATGAGCGGAATCGCGAAGACAGCTGGGGAGCAACTTAGGAATGGCGGTTACGACATGGTCATAGTTGTTGCCAAGAATCCCATAGGAGCAGGGATGCTGCTCAACAAGCAGGATGGCGTGGAGGCTGCGGTGTGCGGATCGGTCGACGACGCGCTTCAGGCGAAGGAAAACGGCGCGAACGTGATTGTGATACGCGACATAGACTCTGATGAACTGCACGATATACTAGCCGCTTCGCTTGGACACGGAAGCATAATGGGAAGAATGAAGCTTGAAGTGAAAGTTCCTGAAATAAAGGTTCCGCAGATTCCCAAGGTAGATCTGAAGATGCAGAAAGGAGCCGCAGAAGAAAGGAGACCTGCGAAGATAATGAAGAAACCCAGACAGGCGGCTGAGGAAGAGGAAGAAATAAAAGGCTCCGATGGCATGACGCTGATCGGCAAAATCAAGGACTACCTGGGCATAATGTGATTCCCACAAAGAGACATTTTGGAGGCAGCTGCAAATGACCAAGCCAGTATGCAAGGACATAGTGAATATCGT
>CAZXIK010000109.1:0-2733 GCA_964640735.1 Microcaldota archaeon
ACATATCTTTCCACAACTTTATTCTTAAGGAACTCAACAGCCGTGCACGTGGTAGAGGGGGTGCAGCTCTTTGTCAGCAACTCCTCGACCGCGGTGTACAACCAGGACAGGCAGGCGTTCAACCTGACGCTTTCAGATTGGCAGAAAGCGACAGGCGGATCGCCGTTTCTGGGAGTGCATATAATAAACCCTAAATCGAGCATAAGCAACTTCACCTTCCTTCCGGGGCCGCTTGTCCCTTCGGGAAGCGGGGGCGGGTTTGCCTCTCTGACAATCAGCTATGACGCGAACAATGCGACGAGCGTCAGCAACATCGCCCCGAGGAAATTCGAGTACAGGCTCAACAACAGCATATTCAACTACCTTCACTCGGCGAGCGGGCAGGCGCTCTTCCCTAACGCGAGGCTCACTGTAACTGTGCCGAACGGGACGCAGATCATGACGATCTACCCGCTTCCGGACTTTCCGCAGCCGAATTCGTTCGGCAAGTACAGCGGATCAAGCTTCTCTTGGTTTTCCGGAGAGCCGTTGCAGGGCTTCGGATTCGTTTACACAGTCTCCGAGACCCCGCAGGAGGAGGTCATAAGATACTTCAGCAGCGTATACAGGAATTACAAACCGCTCATCTACGCCGTGATAGTGATAATACTTGTAGGCGCCGCCGTATATTTGTACAACAAGATGTTCGGGTGAAATGATTGCACAGGCACGAGATAGAGGTGCTGAAGGCGCTCAAAGAACCAAAGCGCCTAAACTTTGATTCTCTCCTGGACAAGGCCGCGATAGGGAAAGACGAGGCTCTTTGGGCGATAGCGAATCTTTCGCAGATGAATTACATTAAAGTAAGCAAAGCGGGGGAATTCGATTTCAGCATAAACGAGGAAGGGATGCGATACGCTAATGGCGAACTGCCTGAACTTTCCTTGATAAGAAGAATAGGCATAAAGGGGATAGATGTAGGCGCGCTGAAAAGCAAGGAGGGGCAGATAGGATTCAGCTGGGCAAAAAGAAAGCGGCTTGTCGAGATATCGGGGAGAATGCTGAAGCTGACGGAAAGCGGCAAGAAGGCGGCCAGGGAGGGAATGGAGGCCGATTCCGTGCTCAAGGAACTCCGAAAGGGCAAAGAAAATTACGAGAAATACAGGGACAGCGAAGCGATCAGGGAGCTGGAGCAGAGACGATTGGTCGAAGTCAGGTCCAGAGAAACGATAAAAGAGGTCGAGATAACGCAGCAGGGCATCCTGGCGCTCGCGAAAGAGAGGCAGACCGAAGAGCCGGCGATAGAGGCGCTGGATAGGAATGCGATAAAGAACAGGCTCTGGTCGGGCAAGAAGTTCCGGCCGTACAACGTTCTTGCGCCTGTGGAGCCCGCGGGGATTGCGGTGAGGCATCCGCTCAGGAGATTCATCAGCGACATCAGGCAGGCTTACCTGAGCCTTGGATTCGAGGAGGTCTCGGGCCCTGTGATCGATTCGTCCTTCTGGGTTTTCGATTACCTTTTCGTGCCGCAGCACCACCCGGCGAGGGACGTCCAGGACACCTTCTTCCTTTCAAGGCCAAGGGAAATGCCGCTGGAGGAGAAGGAGCTTGTTGCAAGAATGAAGAGGGAGCACGAGAATGCGTGGCACAGCGAGTGGTCCGAGGCGACTGCGAGGCAGGCGGTGCCGAGGACGCATATGACAAGCGTCACAGGAAGGTATATGCACCGGGTTATTGAAGACCTTAAAAAGGACCCGGATAGCCATGAGCTCCCGATGAAGCTCTTCACGGTCGGGCGGGTCTTCAGGAACGAGAACGTAGACTACAAGCATCTCGCTGATTTCTACCAGATGGACGGCATCATCATAGGAAAGCAGCTGACGCTTGCAAACCTCTTCGACGTCCTTCTCAAGCTCTACGGCAAGCTGGGCATAAAGATAAGCTTCAAGCCCGCCTATTTCCCGTTCGTGGAGCCTGGAGTCGAGTGCTACACCAACTACAACGGGAGGGACCTGGAGCTGTTCGGAGCCGGGCTCATAAGGAGAGAGATAACAGGGATTGAGAGAAAGTCGATAAACGTGCTTGCGTGGGGCCCCGGAGTCGAGAGGATAATGCTGCTGAAGAACCTGGGGATAGAGAGCATCTCGAGCATGTACGGGGCCGGCGCGGGCTGGCTGAGGAACCTTAAGATGGAGTGATGGGCTGACAGTCGCAAGATACAACAAGAATTACCTCATTAAGAGGCTTGGGTTCAAGGTCAACGAGAAGGAGCTGTACAGGAACATGGGCAACATGGCGCTGAGCATAGACCGCGAGACCAAAGACGAGATAGACGTTGAATTTCCGGCGAACAGGCCTGACCTGATAAGCACAGCGGGGCTGGCGAGGGCGATCAGGTATTTCATGCGCAGGAGCAGGAGCTTCGATTACGCGGTCGGGGAGGCGAGGAGCGGATTCGAGATAAGGGTCGGGAGAAACGCGAGCTCCATAAGGCCTTTCATCTCCGGGCTTGTAGTAAGAAACATGTCGCTCAGCGCGGAGGATCTGCTTGAGATAATAAACTTCACGGAAAAACTCAGCGAGACCTACGGGAGGAGGAGGGAGAGGATAGCCCTGGGCCTCCACGACCTGAGGAATGTCAAGCCGCCTTTCTTCTATGACGCCTATGAGGATGAGGAATACATACCGCTTGGGAAGCAGGCTCCCATGAGATACAGCGATGTAATAAGAAGAGAGCAGAAAGGCGCAGATTTT
>CAZXIK010000110.1:0-2713 GCA_964640735.1 Microcaldota archaeon
TGTTCCTTACTTGTTCTTAAGTGACCTTTGTATTGGAGATCTTCCTGTGCCGTTCTGTCGGGTTTTGCAGCTCTTTTGCAAGATACTCTGTGCTCCATTCACCATACTGACCGACTGGGAAATCTACATGATGAATTGGAGTATGTCTTTTGTTATTTTTATCTGGACGATGCGATTCTACAAGGTAAGCCAGATGCGAATAGCGAAGGCAGAGATACGGAGCAACTAAATCTATAGGTACTAAATTTTCCGCCAATGCCGCATGAGCAGCTATCTGACCACATGAGTCAATTGTTATAGCTCTCCTACCAGTTTCTAGAATCGATAGCCCTCTTTGATTCGATTGTCTCGTGTTCAGTCCTTCTACCTGGTTACGAGCCCAACCAGAAACAACCCCAGGTCTGACTGGTATGCCGCCTGCCGCGTAGTATGGTTCAACTGTCTGTCCGCCCTGAATGAAGACTGCAGGAACGCCTTTTTTAGCTGCTTCTTCTAGCCTGTCCTTTAGTGTCAGGTTAAGGTAGTTACGCTTGATGCCGCTGAACAGGTTTACATCACTTGAGATGCCCCTGAAATAAATACTCGTATCGAAAGCATGTGGAAATCTCACAGGTGCTTCCTTTGTCATGAAGTGCCATATCTCAGCGGCAGAAACATGCCGTCCGTCACTGAAATCTAATCCACCGGTCTCAATGAATGCTGGCCCGATCTCTTCAGGGTATCTGAATTGCGTGTTTAATCCGCTCATGCTTCCACATCTATGAGATTCTTATTTTTTACCAGCTCTACGAAAGCCTCAGCCCTCGTTCTTATAGCCTCGATATCAGAGCCAGCATACTCCGTATGAATCTCAAGCAGCGGTATTCCTTCTTTCTTAAGCACATCCTTTGTCTCGCCGGCTTTGAAAGTGAATGGATCGCAGTAGCGCAGTGTGTGATAGATTACTCCCTGCGCCTTATGGTCATTGATTAACTGCTTCAGGTTTTTAAGCCGTCTATCCGTTTTTAAATCAAGATAAGGCAGCGCAGCATGCGGGACGCGGTTGATATAGGCATCTGCTATGCCTTTTATGGAAGGTTCTTTAATATCCAAGTTCAGGAAAGGATTAAGACCCGACCATAAGTCATCGCCTACTATCCTGCCGCCCACCTGCTCTATTATATTTATCAGCTTTGTATCTCTGGGGGGAATTATGCTGCCCGATAAGAATATGCGGGCATCCCCGTTCAGGCTTTCTATAACCGGGTTGCCGTGCTTTTCTTTCAGTTCTTTTAGCAGTTCCTGCAGCAAGGAAAGATATCGCTTTCTATCAAGGTAAAATCCTGCATGTATTACGTCAAAAATTTCACGCCATTTTATAGGCGGGGTATCCACTGCCTGGTATTTGTATAAATCCTTGATAGCTCTCCTTATATTACTGTAAAGTTTGATGGATTCTGCAAGCTTATTCTTATCAAGTTTTTTCCCTGCAAATTCTTCCAATTTCTGTGTAAAGGATTCAAGTTCTTTCCTGAAATATTCCTGCCCTTCAGGCAAATAGAAATTCCTTGGGACGCCGAGAATCAGAGTATTGACCTTGAAATAATATTTTATAAGCTCTGCCACACGATACGTTTGCAGGCAGGTTGCATCTACAGCAACTAAATCTGAATTTTTAATATACGGATCCTGATTCTCTGCAAAAAGACCCACGATTTCTCTCGCATAGACACAGTTTTTCGTTGAAATGTATCTGGAGCCGATCTCAACTAATCGGTCATCTCCTCCGGTTCCTAACCTGACAGGAATCAATCCTAATGCATGGATTATCTCTTCAGGAATATTGTAGTTGAACCATCCAACGACTTTGGCTCCTTTTTTCCTTGCTCCCTCAAGCTCGTGAGGTCTTTCTTTTACAGCCTTCTCTATCTTTTTTAAAGTTTCCAATGCCATCTTCACACCTTTCCGCCGTAGTTTTTAGCAAGTATTGCTGCTCCCAGTGCCCCAACTAACTGCGGATCGTATTCCGGTGCCACGATCTTTGCCTTTAATACTTCCTCAAGTGCAGCTTTCATTCCCACATTCTTTGCAACTCCGCCTGAGAAAAAAACATCACTCTCTACACCTACGCGCGAAAACATCCCTGATACCCTATTTGCAATAGCGTGGTGTATTCCTTTAAGGATATTCTCCGGTTTCTCACCTCTTGCCAGCAGGGAAATAGTCTCAGATTCAGCAAAAACTGTGCATGTGCTGCTCATGGGCACGACTTCTTTTGCTTTTAAAGCCAAAGGTCCCAGATCGTCCAGCTTGACTTTGAAAACATTAGCCATTACTTCAAGGAATCTCCCCGTACCTGCCGCACACTTATCATTCATGGCAAAATCTGTTACATTGCCATCCTTGTCCAGGCGAATTGCCTTGCAGTCCTGCCCACCCATGTCGATTATTGTTCTTGTGCTCGGGTGAAGATAATGGGCGCCTCTGGCATGGCAGGTTATCTCGGTTACAGTTTTATTCGCATACGGTGCTGAAATTCTTCCATAGCCGGTTGCAACTATGTATTTCAAATCTTCACGAGTGAGTTTTGCTACATTCAATGCCTTTTGAAGGGCGGTTAGCCCACTTTCTTCAGTGTTTATGCCGGTGGGAATAAGACTGAAGCCAGCTATTGTACCATTTAATACAATTACTGATTTAGTGGTTAGCGAGCCCACATCCACGCCAGCAAATG
>CAZXIK010000111.1:0-2693 GCA_964640735.1 Microcaldota archaeon
GCTCATCTTCGTGAGCGCACCATAACCCCTGAACTTCGAGGTGTCGTAGTAAACGCCGCCGGCATTGCCCCTGAGCGTGTAGAGGTAGCCTTTCTTGTCCAGGGTGCCTATCAGCGCCAGGATGTCGATGATGTGGTCCGATGGTTTGGGCATCACCTCGGGCATCTGTATGTTCAGCCTACGCATATCGGTGATGAACTTCATGGAGTAGAAGTCCACTATCTCGCGCATGCTCTTGTGCTCCTTGCTCGACTCAGACCTTACCTTGTCCTCGCCTATGTCGGCATCGCCGAACACGTGCCCGACATCTGTCAGGTTGATGGCGTGCCTTAGCTTGTAGCCGTCGTGAAGCAGCAGACGCCTCAACACATCCTGCACAACGTAGGGGCGCATGTTGCCTATGTGGGCGTAGAAGTAAACAGTAGGGCCGCACGCGTACATGTGCACCTCTCCCTTCTTTATCGGGACGAACCGCTCCTTCTTGTGGGAAAGCGTGTTGTATAGTTGCAATGCCGCACCGCAGATAGTGGCGATGGCAAAAATATTAAGGTTGCTAAGGCATAGCTACTGCGTGCGAACGTAGTCTAGCCTGGTAGGACGTAGCCTTGCCAAGGCTATAACCCGGGTTCAAATCCCGGCGTTCGCATCCGCATTTTGAACCAGCTATACAAAGCCATTAAATATCCAGACGTTTTTATCAAATCAGGATCGGGTGAGAGAACGGGAAGAAAACGCCTCCTCAAGCCTAAAGAAACGCGGGAGGAGAAGAGCGAAAAAGCAGAGTTAAACTGCCAAATCCTCAGCTACATAGACGAGCTTGCGAAAAACAGCTCGAGCACAATCAAGCAGGGCGGCAGGAGCGCACGCGGCGCCGAGAAGCTCGCGGAAGACATGAAAAACGGGGTGAACCTCAAAGAGAGCGTAACGCTAACGAGATCCGTGAGGGAATTTATGCATACGGACAAGCTGGTTATGCTAGTTTTCAAGCAGCCATTCATGAGCGTGAACGCGCTGGATATAGGCACATCGTGGCTTATGCCGGAAAGCATGCGCTCGGAAAATAAGATAGGGCTCATTATTCAGGGCGCAGAAGTTTCGAAGCTGATGAGAAAAATAATCGACGCTCCTGGAGTTGAAGATCTCAAGAACGGCGTAAGGATGATACTCCATCATGAGATAGGCCACTCCAAGGCGCAGAGCTATATGGAACTCAAGAAGAGCATCCGAATCACGCAGAAGGTGGTCATCGCGGGGGCCTTCCCTGGGCTACAGATTTACTCGCAGCCGGAAAGTGAAAGCATGGCGCAGCTTTATGCTCTTAGCAGAGTGGATGGCGGAAGCAAAGAGAGAGGCGTGAATGCGATAGCTGCCGCGATAGCTATCCAGCAGTATCTGCTCCCGCTGAACAACATAGAGCAAAACGTTCGGAAAGGCTTCTTCGCTCACTGGGAAGACGATATGAGCATGCAAAAACTTGGGCTCACGAGGTTTGATTATCTTGGAGACGAGCAGGTCAAGAAGGATGTGATGCAGGGCGCAGTGAAATATTTCAGAATTCTTGAATCCGAGTTTGGGCGCGCGAATTACAACAACGCGCAGAGAGCGCTCTGGCGGAAAAGACTTCTCTATGGCTCGGCAAGGGATGCGAAAAAGCAGAAACCGGACCCTGCATAAGTGTTAAAAACTTCTGAGAACAAGACTATCTGGAGCGAGTGTAGTCTAGCCTGGTTAGGACTTTGCCCCTCCAAGGCAAAAACCCGGGTTCAAATCCCGGCGCTCGCACTCTGTAGACAGGTTCAATGCGCATACGTTTAATATAGAGGGAAGGCGCACAAACGTCAGCACGAAGACGAGGCAGGTGCAGACGCAGGTTGAAGTCAGGAAGGACTACCTGCACGACGGCGAGTGCAGACTCAGCTACGCTATGCGCAAAGCAATCGAGCTTCCAGAGCCAAGCAGAGGTTATGCACTTGTACACAAGCGCTTTCTTTAGCCGGGCAACAAGAAGCCAAGAACTATGGCAAGGCGGCTCCGCGAGCCAGCATAGAACCAAGTCGTCTAATGCTCGCAAACTGACCGAAAAGCATTTATATCACTTTTATAATAATTCATTATAAGGTAATAATGATGTCTAACATAAACATTGAGCTTAAGGGCTACGTCGATAAGGTGCTGGAGCGTATGATCCAGGAAAACTACGCCAAAACAAAGTCCGAAGCCGTCAGGCTCGCACTCTTTGAATTTGACCAGTTGCACGGGCTTACTGAGGATGAACTTTACGCTGTCGCCGCTGAAAGGATGATGAAGAAGATAGAAAGCGGAAAGGAAAAGATTCACAGGTTCAGGCTGAGATGATCCTCTGGAAATCTTTTCGACTAACGAGTTTGACAAAGATTTCAAGAAAGCAGATAAGGAGGCTGCAACACGAATTAGAGAGATAATCGAAGGGCTGAGATCCTCTAATTTGAAAGGAAAACTGCTTAGGCACGTCAAGAGTGCCTACTCCATTAGAATAGGCAATAAAAGACTTGTTTATAAGATTGAAGAACGCAGGATTTTGCTTTTATTTTTCAAAAGCAGAGAAGACGTGTACGAATATTTGAGATAAATGGGAACGGCAACGCGTAAACCTGCACATGTGACACACTCCCACCCCTGAAGGGTGTGGGCTTCCTGCTTCAAAGAATACCTGA
>CAZXIK010000112.1:0-2603 GCA_964640735.1 Microcaldota archaeon
TTATCCTTCCTATTTTATAGTATCTTTCGGCCATAAATTCGGATTTAATCGGCAGGCAAGAATAATAAACCTTTTTGAGAATGTAAAGCGATGCTGATCTCGGTCGTCAAAGGCTATCCGGCGCTTCTTGTAAGACACGAAAAGGCGCTGGTTGTCGGTGACCTGCACATAGGCCTCGACCTGAAGTACAGGCAATCAGGCATACACTTCCAAAAGGCAACCGAGAGGCTCGCGAAAAAACTCATTGATGCGTACAAAGAAGCAAATGCTGACAGCGTGATCCTGCTTGGAGACGTGAAGGAGAGCATCGCCGCCCCGAAGTTCGGCGAGTACAGGGAGCTCAGGATATTTTTTGATGCGCTTAACGGAATAAACGTCAGGGTGACGGCCGGAAACCATGATGGGGGACTGAGGAAGGCGCTAGATAGCATCGGCTACAGCACAAGGGTGGAGAAGGAAATTTTGCTCGGAGGGGCTGCACTGATGCACGGCAACAGGTGGCCATCGCCTGAGGCTATGCAGTGCAAGTACATTGTGGTGGGGCACGCGCACTATGCCTTGCGGAAAAACGACCAGATGCGAAAGATATGGCTTGTTTCAAATGTCTCGAAGCAGGCAAATGGAATCTACAGGGGATACAACAAGAAAATAAAATTGGTAGTCGCACCCGCATTCAATGACCTGATAACCGGAAGCGCACTGAGCCGCACAGCAAAAGAGTATCTTCCCCTAACGAAAAACGGGATTTTCGAATTTGAAGACGCGGAAATTTATGGGCTAGACGGAAAATCAGAAGGGAAAGTGAAGGACTCGCTGTCTATGTAGCCTTATACCGGGTTGGGGGGAAACTTCGCCTTGACCTCGTTCATCTCCTTTTCCACTAGAGGCTTCCAGTTCTTGAATGAATCTGGATTCTCAGGATACTTCTTGTAGAGTTCGAGAAGGGACTTCATCTTGCCCGACATGTAAATAAGATTCTTGAACGCGCTGATGTTCGAGACCCCGCTGACTATCTTCTGGAACTTGCTTGCAACGCTTAGCTCAGGCACAAGCCCGTAGCTTAGCGCCTCCGCCTCTTTCTCGGAAAGGAAGTGGGCCATTCCGTAGTCTATCTGCTCGTTGTTTAGCGACTGGAGGTAGACACGGAATATCTCGAGCGCCGCGGTCTTGCTTCCGTAGGCGTCGTTGAATTTCAGGTTGTATTTCCACAGGAACCTGATGCTCGTGTCATTCGCTGCGACCGCCTCGGCAGCCGTTTGCCCTGCCAGAATGCCTGCAACCATTGCAGGACCTATGCCACCCGCACTGATGGGGTTGGGCATTGCCATCGAATCTCCGGCCCCCATATAGTTGTTGAAGACGAGGCTGTCCTGCTGCCTCCTTACAGCGACAGACCAGTATCCTTTCCCGTTCTTGTCAGTTTCATCTATCTTCAGATTCTTCACAACCTTGTTCCAGGAACAATATCCGTCAATCAGTGAGTGAAGCGTATCTTTTTTACCAAGCTTTTCATTTCGTTTGTCGAGGCTTTTCTTCTCGACTCCTATCCCTATGTTAACCCTCCTGCCGCTCTTCGGGAACACCCAGCCATATCCTCCAGGAGCAAGAACTTGATTTAGATGTATTATCGCGTTCTTTGGGTCATAATAGTTGAGATCTTCTCCTTGAAGATCGAAGTTTGCGATGTACCTGCCCGTTGATTCTATGTCCTCGATTTTCACATCCTTCTCGACGAATTCGTTAGGAGGAAGCTTTCTCCTCAATGTCGTGCCCATTCCGAGGCAGTCGATTATCACCTTGCCCTTCGCGGTGAAGTGCTGGGTTTTCTCATCTTTGCCGAAGACCCCGACTATGTTTCCATTTTCGATTACTGGACCTTCCACTTCGTGGCGGGGCTTGTAGTCAACTCCGCGCTTGACGGCCTCCTGAACCATCTTCCTTGCGTACTTTGGCCTGTCGAGCGTGTATCCCTCGCCATCGAATGGAAACTTGTGCTGCATGTTAGGGCTCAATACCTGAACCCCATCAACCTTCGCATCAAGCTCAGGAAAAGAAAGCTTTATTCCGGTCTCCCTTTCCAGGAAATCGACGTGCGCTTTTGCTACCGCGTCTCCGCACACCCAACCCCAGTTGGTCTTCTTCCCTGCTTCAAGCTGATCGTTTCTATCAAGCAGGAGAACTTTTGCTCCGCCTTTTGCAGCGGAGATTGCAGCGAGCGCACCGGCCATTCCCGCTCCGGCGACTATGACGTCATACTCATTATTCATTTCTGCACCTTGCCCTTTATGACGACTATAGGTATTACTTCCTCCTTGAATTCATGCTCTGCGAGGGCAAGCGGATCTGTGACACCTTCAGGGACTTTTATCAAAGGCGGCGCGCCATATGCGAGCTGAAGCGCTCTGGCGCCGATTATTCTGGCTTTTTCGAACTTGGTGTATTCCATTGAACCAGCTAGTGATTGAAATTACGCATCATGAATGATGACAAGGAACTGTAATATGAATGGCTGAAAAAGCTTATAATGCTTGCTGGGATGCTGCACAAAAATGTGACTGTTGAATTTGTTCCCTCGTTTCCTCGTAATTTATAGAAACTGTCAT
>CAZXIK010000113.1:0-2499 GCA_964640735.1 Microcaldota archaeon
GCTTGGGGAAGCAATAAACAAGCTTAATGAATTCTGCAGGAAAAGAAGATAACGCGGAGGCATTGTCTAGCGGTAGGACGTCACCCTTACACGGTGAAGGTCGGGGTTCGATTCCCTGTGCCTCCAGGCACTAGTGTTTACTAACAAATGCTAGCGTTTAGGAACGCTGCTTCAAAGCAGGCCGAACAGCACAAATAGAGGCAGGTCAGTAGTGGAAACGCCTTTCGTATTCTTTGTGTGAAAACCATTCGAGCAGTATTGCTATTATTTCGATTTCATTGCCTGTGATGGAATACACAAGTCTCCATCCGTTTGGTAGATCATACTTCCACAGGTTATTTATGCCGTATTTTTGAATGTAAACCTTTGGTATCAATTGCTTGGGAATGTGAATGCCGCACTTCGGATTAGCTTTCGGGTCATCAGCAGCTCTATCAAGAAATTTATATAGAGTTGGATCGTCTGTTTTTGTCTTGAAATAGGCCTTTTGTATCTTTTCGTCAGCAAAAGACAACGCTGATTTTTCTATTATCGTTTATTTCAACACCGGCTTGCTTTTGCTGTACTTCCTTACAAGCTCAGGATTCCAAATCCAGATTATCTTTCCATCTTTCTCAATCACTTTTCCAGAGTCTTCCAGATAGGCTATTATGACATTAAAGGTTTGGTACATGACCTTCTTCTTTAGGGACAGCCAAAGTTGCCTCTTGGACGGGTATTCCTTTGCTTCCCTAAGAGCTTCCTCTACCATTAACACTGTGTCAAGTCTCGGATAGTGCAGCATTTGTTGGTCCTGCATGGTATTATATAGATGCATATAATATATAAACTTATCTATTAAGCACACCTGATGCTGTTTACTAACATTTACTATTGAAAATCCAGCGCACTTAACGTGTGATGTGCTGTGCCTCCGTACCCACCAGCTATTTAGATACTTGCAACGGCAACAGCACACGATAGCCCGGCTTGCGACTTTTTCAGAGCTTGCCTATGCCGATCATCTTCTGCGCCTGCTCCAGTTCCTTCTGCGTGTTTATCTGCAGCCAGGAATCGGGAGGTATTGGTATAGCATATACTTTCCCCTTTGCGGCAAGCGCCGGCATGACTATCTTCTCGAACTCTATCGGGCCCGGTTTGTTTAGGTCTATGAGGTCCATGAAGTAGCTGTACGAAGCGGGATCAAAGATTCGCATGCCGGTTGATGCGCGTATCGGCACTAGCGGCTGCTCCTCGAAGCTTGTCACCACACCCCTGTCGTCGACGTTCACCACTCCAGCGGGCAGCCTGAACGCCGAGGCAACGACTTCGCTAGCTATCGTCCCGAACTTTTCGGCTGCGGAAACATGCTCTCCAACTACTTTCTTTGGAAGGCTCTTGCCAAGGAAGATGTCGTCGGGCCATGCGAAGACGGACCTCTTCTTGGCATCTATCTTCCCGTTCTCCAGCGCGTACTTCACTGCCTTGCCCTTTGCGATGTTCCTCGCGTAGTCATACGACTTTGTTATCCTGGCGCCGCTGAAGCTTGAACTGTCAAGGTATTCGGTAATCTTCTTGTCCTCGTGGCCCAGCAGGAAGACGAAATCGTTGAAGCCGCATTCCAGGAACATGCTCATGCAGCGATCTAGCAGCGTGCCTCCGTTGAGCGATATCAGCGCCTTAGGTATATCGAGGCCCATGCGCTTCGCCTCGCCGCCTACGGCTAGCACTACCTGTGTGTTTTCTATCTCAGAAGCCATAGCTATTCCATGCCGAGCAACATTTTTAAACTAGCGTTTCCAACTCAGAGCATGATGGACAAGAAATTTATTGTGGAATCGGTAGGGGCAGGAATCGTGATAACGCTGCTGTCCTACTTCTACAACGGCACGCCTGGCGGATTGGTCGGCGCTGTGTGGTACGGCTTTCCTCTGACGTGGGTGAGGTACCTGATTGTGGGCCCCCAGTACAGCCCATGGTCTTTTGACGCCGTAGGGCTCGTGGCGGATATTGTCGTTTGGTCTGCTGTCGTGGCCGTAGTTCTTCTGGCATACGCACGCCTTAAAGGTAGAAAGAAGACAATGACTACGGCAAACTGAGGACCTCAGCAACCCTGCGATACACTATAAGAAGCTTGGTAGCCAATAGGTTTGAAGATTCCATGCTCAGAGTTAGCTCTCTTACGGTGTTTTTCCTCATCGCAGCCTTTTGCTCCGCCGGCTATGCCGCAAGCACAAGCCTGATCATCAACACCAGCGGCACCATGCACCTTCTTAACTCGAATCTTTTCGCCAATGGCACCGCGGTATACTTCTCAAACGGAGTGCAGAACAGCACCCTCGTCTGCAACAATCGCACGATCTCGTCAAACATCGCAGTCTTGTTTGGAAACAGAACGTACAACAATACGATAACAAATTGCACGCTCAATGGAGAGGTCGTATCTGGAAATGGCGCGCACAACAATCTCATCAGGGTAAACGGAAGCCATTCTTTCCAGTTTTCTGACAACTCATCGGA
>CAZXIK010000114.1:0-2386 GCA_964640735.1 Microcaldota archaeon
CTAGCATGAGCTTGTTCATAGAATATCTTACCACCATGGTTTAATCTGTAATTTAAATATTGCGTTTGCTTGGGGTTTGGGGGATTTGAACCCCCACTTGCAGGTTGCACCTGATCACATATCAGCGCTCCAAATCCTAATCATCGCCTAAGCTCAATTCAGTTTGAACATCTGGAGCCTGCCGCGCTGCCAGGTTACGCAAAAACCCCTTGCATTGCATACATCATAAGCTATTTATTTTAAAATACCGAGTAGTAGCCTGGGTCAATGATCAAGTGCATAATGTTCGACATAGGCGGAGTGATAGTGGACTTCTACAACGATGACGACTACTATCCCTACCTGGCTCGGGTTTCGGGCAAGCCGGTAGCGAGCGTCAAGAGGATAATCGACTACGACGTTCGCATAGACCTTGACAAGGGGAGGACCACCCAGAGGTTCTTCGACAGGCAGGCGGCCAGGCAACTGGGGATAGAGGAGCAGCAGATAAGGTACTATGAATTCTACAAGAAAAAAGCGAAGCTGTTCAAGGGGACCGTTGAAATAATTAAAAAACTTCGCGGAAAGTACACGCTCGCGTGGCTTTCGAATACGGACAGGTCGAGGTACACATGGACGGTGGAAAAACTACTGAAGCCTTACCTTAACCTATTCAGCTACAGGTTCGCCTCATGCGACATTAAAATGAGGAAACCTGGAAAAGAGATATACAAGTATGCGCTGCGGCACATGAAGATGGAAAATGGAGAAGTGATATTCATAGATAACCAGATAGAGAACGTCGTTGCTTCAAGAAAGCTTGGCATAAGGTCTATATGGTTTAAGAGCAGTAAGGATTTGAGGAAGCGGCTTTCTAGAATGGGAGTGGAGGCATGAGGGAAGAAAAAACAGAGAAGAAGGGAATAACTGCCAAGAAGAGCGAGAACTTCTCCGAGTGGTACACGCAGATAATAGAGAGAACCGAGTTTGTCGACTACACCGCGGTATCCGGCTGCCTTGCTTTCAGGCCTGACGGATACTTCGCGTGGGAAACGGTGCAGAAAGCCACCGATGCCCTTTTCAAGGAATCGGGGATACAGAACGTCTACTTCCCCACACTCATACCTGAAAGCCTTCTCTCGAAGGAAAAGGAGCACGTTAAGGGCTTCAATCCAGAAGTTGCATGGGTAACGCAAACAGGCGATTCGAAGCTTGATGAGCGGCTTGCGGTGAGGCCGACATCCGAGACGATAATGTACGACAGCTTTGCAAAGTGGATACGCTCCTGGAGGGACCTTCCGCTCAGGACAAACCAGTGGAATTCGGTGCTGCGGTGGGAGTTCAAACACCCGACTCCGCTGCTGAGGAGCAGGGAATTCCTTTGGAATGAGGGGCATACCGTTTTCGCCACCAGGAAAGAGGCTGATGCGGAAAGGGATGAGATACTCGGGATATACCAGAGGATACTTCGGGAATGCTTGGCGCTGCCTGGGATAGCCGGGAAGAAGACCGATGCCGAAAAGTTCGCCGGGGCTGAAGCGAGCTACAGCATAGAGCACATCCTCCCTGACGGCTGGGCGATACAGGGGCCGGATTTCCACAGCGACGGCCAGAACTTCTCAAAGGCATTCGGGATCTCCTTCATCAGCAAAGAAGAGAAAAGGGAAAACCCCTACCAGAACACTTTCGCCATAACCACAAGGCAGCTGGGGATCATGATCGCGATACACGGCGACGACAAGGGACTCGTGCTCCCTCCTCCCGTTGCAAGAATACAGGCGGTGATAGTTCCGATATTCACTAACGACAATAAAAACATGGTGCTGAAGGCTGCAGAGGAGCTTGAGGCAAGGCTAAGGAAGGTGTCGAGAGTCTATCTTGACGACAGCGATGCCTATTCGCCAGGCTGGAAGTTCAACAGCTGGGAGCTCAGGGGAACGCCGATAAGGCTGGAGATAGGGGAGAGGGACATCAAGGCGGGCAATGTTGTAATCGTGAGGAGAGACACGGGGGAGAAGAAAAACGTAAAGATCGGAGAAGCAGAGAATGCGGTCGGAATGCTGCTCAAAGAGATCAACGGGGAACTTTACAGCAGGGCCCGGAAGTTCATGGACGCGCACGTGCACGAAGTGAAGAACTATGGCGAGCTCAGGAAGATAATAAATGAGGTCAGGGGGATCGCGCAGGCAGGCTGGTGCGGCGATGCGGATTGCGAATCGAAGGCGAAGGAGGGAACTGGAGCGAAGATAACCAACATGCCATTCGATGCGCAGAAAAAGATAGAGGGGAATAACTGCGTTGTTTGCGGCAAGAAAGCGAAGTACATGGCCAACTTTGCCAGATCCTATTGATTTGGTGCCCCCTATATCGAAGAGATTATCGATGGGTTGACCAGCACGTAAACGAA
>CAZXIK010000115.1:0-2353 GCA_964640735.1 Microcaldota archaeon
AAATGACAGTTTCTATAAATTACGAGGAAACGAGGGAACAAATTCAACAGTCACTTCCTTGTACAAAAGGTTTAAATATTATTGATGGTGAGCAATTAATAACAGTGTTGTTAATGCGAATAGCAAGTGGCAGGATGTGGCTGTGCTCATTGTCATTTATAGCCACCGCAATCACGGGCTATTTCAATATTAACACAAAGCCCATGGCTTAAGGGCGCTGTCTTTCTCCTTTTCGGTGCTTCTTATGCGCGTGGGACAATCTAGTGTTACTACTCTTGAAGTTTTCCGGCTCAGCCACAAGGATGCTCAATTGCTCGCAGAGATAGGAATGGACTGGGGCTCAACGGCAACAAGCTTCGTCGAACACATGTGCGACCGCTATGAGATCTCGCGCAGCGGGGCTTGGTACTGCTTGAAGAAGCTAAAGAAAGAAGGTGTGGTGGAATTCACCGAGAAAGGGGAAGACTACAAGCCCCTGAGGATGACAGACAGGGGGCTTGAGGCATTCAGGGCCTACGTGAGTGAGGTGAGGGAAGCGGAGCGGAATAATCCGCTCCCTTCCGTCCAGCTAGCCCGAATGTTCTAGTTCTAGGAGACGATCTCCATGCAAAACAGACCCATTAGCAAGAACGATGAAACGACCGAGAAGCGGCTAGCGCGGCTCAAGAAAGAAGCTCGAAATATCGGCGAGGATGGCGGAAGCCGGTATGCGTACTGGGTGATCCATCACGGCAGCAGGTTTATGGAGGGCAAGCCAGAACCCAAAGGTTGCGAAGAGCTGCAATCAGCCTTCAGAAAAGAAAAACTTAGAGGAAAAGGCATGGATGAAAAAACCAAAAAACGCCTGCTGCGTGAAATCCACAGGGGTTTCTGTGAAGGCGAAAGGAGGGCAGTCCACGACCATGAAACATCTGGACTTTTTTGACTGTTCCAAAAAGCGGATAAACGAACCTAGAGGGAAGCTTATTTACCCTGTGATCTCTATCCTATTTGCTTACAATGCCCAGCAAGCAATTCGTATGGCTTGACGGGAAGTTCATCAAGAAGGAAGAGGCAGTGATGTCCATCCTCGCCCATCCTGCGCAGTACGGAAGCGGAATTTTCGAAGGAATAAGGGCGTATAAAACAAATCAGGGTACGGCAGTCTTCAGATTGGAGGAGCATGTTGACAGGCATTTCAGCAGCGCCAATATATACAGCATGGACCTCAGGCTCTCCCGGGAACAGGTGGCACTTGCGGTGCTTGACACCATAAGGAAGAACAAGATGGAGGAAGGCTACATCAGGCCTTTCAGCTTCTTCGATGTCGCCCATATAGGGATTAATCCTGGGAATGCGAATGTCGTTACCGCCGTTATGACTGAAAACATGGGCAACTACTTCGGAAAGACAGAAGGCATAAGATGTATGGTCTCTTCCTGGCAAAAATTCAGCTCAGCCGCACTGCCAGCGCGAGCAAAATGCAGCGGTAACTATGCAAACTCGAAGCTCGCCACGGTAGAGGCCAAGAGAAATGGGTTTGATGAAGCGATACTGCTGACCCACAGGGGGACTGTTGCCGAGGGCCCAGGACAGAACATATTCCTCGTGCAGAACAACAGGCTTGTCACGCCAAGCGTAGACTCCGACATACTCGTAGGCATAACGAGGGACACCGTAATGAAGATCGCAAAACGCCACGGAATCGAAACGCACGAGAGGAGCGTCAGCAGAGAAGAACTCTATATGAGCGATGAGGTCTTCTTCACAGGAACGGCATCAGAGGTGAAACCGATAATCGAGATCGATTCAAAGAGAATAGCGAATGGCCAAACAGGTTCCATAACAAAACTGCTCGCTCTAGAATATGACAGGATAGTTCGTGGACAAGATCCAGAATTCTCTTCCTGGTTAACTTATGTGAAAGAGAAGGAGCGAAAAAGCATGTTGCACAGAATTGAGGCTTTCATAGACGCAATCCAGCTACCTGACGTGCCAACAGCCTAGCTGTTTTTTAACTTTCCTTTCCTATTCGGATTGGTGAAATGGTAGGGAAGCAGCAATTCATATGGTTTGACGGAAAGTTCGTCCCCTTCAATGACGCGAAAGTTCATGTGCTAACGCATTCCCTGCAGTATGGGAGCGGAATTTTCGAAGGAATAAGAGCTTACAAGACCGCGAAAGGGCCGGCAGTCTTCAGGCTTGGCGATCATGTTAAGCGATTCTTCAGCAGTGCAGAGATATACGAGCTTCCGCTGCCATTCAAGCCTAAAGATATCCAGAACGCCGTCACAGGAACGATAAAAAAGAACGGCCTCAGTGAATGCTACATCAGGCCTTTCGGTTTCTACAACGACCAGCACCTCGGCGTCAA
>CAZXIK010000116.1:0-2306 GCA_964640735.1 Microcaldota archaeon
AAGTGTCGGGCCCTAGCGTTCTGCTTGCCTCGAGCTGCACTGAAGTAAGATCAAACGGCGGGAACTGGAACAGCTTTCCTTCGTCCACGCTTGCCACATCAACAGGTGCCTTTGCATTCTCTGCATCCTTGACAAGTTTTTCGGCAAGTTGCGGGTCGAATATAGCGCCCCGCTTGTTCTCGAACTCGACTCCGCTTGCGATTACGAAGACCTTCCAGTAGTCCTGCGGCTTGAATGCCTTGATCTCCTTCTCGCGCTCCGCAAGTATCGCAAGCGTCGGCCCCTGCACACGCCCTATGCTCATGGTCTTCCTGTTCCCGGATGAGAGCAGCGCGTGCATGAGCGCCCTGCTAAGGTTTATGCCCCACATCCAGTCCAGGACGTGCCTTGCTTCTCCTGCCTGGAAGTAAGACTTGTCGAATATTCCCGCTGCTTCATAGGAAGCAATCAGATCCTGCGTGGTCGTTGTTGAGAAGTGCATCCTCTTCACGTTGTCCCACGGCGGCTCGGTGTTCACATCGTTGGTCTTGACGTACTTTATGATGTTCGTGCCTATCACCGTTCCTTCGATGTCGTAGTCGCACGCGTTGACGAAGACATCGCATCCCTTGCCGACCTCCTTTATCGTGTCGAGGTACTTCTTGGTGAAATATGCCTCCTTATTAGCCTTGAAAGAGGGAACCCACTCTACTTCGAAGATCGGAAGCTTGCTGCTTTCTCCTTTCTGGGCCAAGGTGAAAAGGTGGCCCGCCGCAGCCACAACCAGGAGCGTGTTGCCGTTCCTGTAGACCTCGAAGTATCCCACGCCGTTTATGCTCTTCCTTATCGGCCTGCTTTCGCTGAGCGCCATCGCCATTCGCAGAGCTACACTTGGTTTTTCAGAAACTATGAGACTTCGCATCTGATCAGCTATCTCTTTCCGGATCTCTTCCTTGCGGGCTTGGCTTCGGGTTTCGCTTCAGGCTCCGCAGCGGCTGGGCTCCTAGAGATATGGCGCGCCATGTAGAACTCGACGGCGAGCGTCACTATTGCTATCACATAGAATATCAGGCTGTTCCCGAAGATCATGAACGCTGCGATGGACACTATCCCTAGTATTATCACGCCTATAGCTAGCATGAATCCCTTCCTCTCGCGCTCGTCGTCCATGAAGTCGAACTGCATAAACCCACGAAGTACACTTCTTATGCAGGCTTAAAATTAAAAGGCTTCGTTGCCCAGTATGCCTTGATGCTCCTTATGCTCGGGTCTTTGGCGACAATAGCAGTAACGCTTCTTGCGTCCGCAGTAGCAGCGATTGCGCAGTACATACTAAAGAAGTACATCAGGACATTCGAGTTCAACACCAAGGAGGTCATCGCGATAATGACCCGCGACAGGACGCTCCTGGGAATCGGTCTGTATGGGGTCAGCCTGGTCCTGTACCTTTACGCGCTGCGCAGCACTCCGGTGATCTCGCTCATCTATCCGATCTTCTCAAGCAGCTTCATCTTCATATTCCTGATTTCGAGACATGTGCTCAAGGAGTCCTTCAGCAGCAACAGGGTGCTCGGGATCATACTGATCGTGATCGGGATATTCCTGATCTCCCTGACCTTCCCGGCTTGATTAAATGCAGCACGACAAGAGGACGCACGCTGGCCTGCTCCTAATCAGCACAACGCTCGGGGCTGCTGGCCAGTTGC
Source organism: Microcaldota archaeon (assembly GCA_964640735.1). Classification (GTDB taxonomy): domain Archaea; phylum Micrarchaeota; class Micrarchaeia; order Micrarchaeales; family CABMGC01; genus JAJYVH01. Next base: position 1,686 of record CAZXIK010000116.1, read on the forward strand.
TTTTCAAAATAGGAGTGGGCAGCGCCTTTGGCAAGCTGGTCGTATTCCTTGGCGCGGGAGTGGCGGCCTACCTCCTCTCGACTGTAATATACCTCTATGTTCTGGGCAGGCGCCACCTGAGCTGGGCCTACGGGTTCAGCGGACTAAGCTACATATTCGCGAGCCTCGCCGCATTCCTGTTCCTTGGGGAGAGCGTGCCATTCCTGCGCTGGGTCGGGATAGTAGTCATAGCCATAGGCACAGCGCTCATAGGGGTCAGCTGACTACTTCTTCGAGTCCCGGGGCTCCTGCGCCGACTTGTTCGCCGCGATGCCAAGGCTGGCGAACTTGAAACCCACGCTTGCGAAAAGGAAGAGCACGGCTATCTTTATGCCGACGGTTGCTTCGCCCGCGATTGTTCCGACTATTCCGTTTGTCAGGCTGCTGGTGATTGCCGAACTAATGGAACCGTTTGAAGGGGCTGTTTGGATATTCGTAGACGGGAAGGTTGGGTTCTGGTAGATCTGATAGCCGAAATACAAGACCCCGGCCATTATCGCGACACCGACGACGATCAACACGTCCCCTAGAATCGACATATGCCCAACCATTTTCAAGAAAGCATCTTCAGAATTTCCGCCC
>CAZXIK010000117.1:0-2300 GCA_964640735.1 Microcaldota archaeon
CGGCAGGCGTTTATACCCGTCTGCCGTCTTCAAAATAGAGGAATTCTACAGAGCTAAAATTTATGCAAATATGTCGTTTGTAATTATAACAGGTTTCGTATTTTTTTCTTTTCTTTTGAGTTATCCAATGCTCATATACTCCAATTCAGGAATAGCTGGCAGAGCCGCAATCTATTATCGTACACTGAACTTTTTAGCCAGCAATTTTAATGGAGGGAATGTTACTTTATATGTAAGCGGGGATAACCCTTTCGGTCAAGCGACGTATCTCTCTTTCTTGTCTGGCTACACAAGTAGAATTAATATAGTTGCCCTGGATATAGTTGCCCTGCCAAATGCATGCGCACTTTCAAAATCAACTTTACTATTCGTATCGTGCTCCTCCTTTTTATCCAAAAGCTGCGTTGAATCGGCACAAGACTGGGCTGGGACTAATTGTTCTATTTACAACATAGCTAATTTTTCGGATGTCCGAGTATTCGCATCACTTTATGGCGTAGTAAATAGGTCGCCAGTGTAGGTTTGTGCGCTTGCAGTTAGTAGCCCACCCCCTCTTACCCGTGGGGTAAGGGAACAGCATAGGGACTTGACAAATTAAGAACTTTTCCTCCCAAACAGATTTTGGGGTTTTCTCTCTCTTTTCTATCGTCGAACTGGTAGTGAGGGCCCAAGAAGAACAGCATCGCCAGGGCTAAAGAAGCAGCAGCCAGGAACAAAACAATCGGCTGCGTTGCCTTTTCCAGTTTATGCACCTTATTGCTGAGCAGCAATCTCTGATAGGAATTGTTATGCATGGTATTATCAAGCTACCTTTGCCATAGGAGGTTTTTAAATAATCTTCTCTTCATACTACTCTTGCAATTACCGTGAGTGATTTCCGAATGGATGGGACAAGGAACTTTAAGCTGCAGTCCGTGCTCGAGTACTTCATAACATACAGCTGGGCGATAGCCATCGGGCTGGTAATGATCATGGTGATCTACGTAGTCCTCTTCCCGCTCCAGGTCGTCGTGCCGCAGAGCTGCAGCTTCGCGATCGGCTTCAACTGCAGGAGCGGGGCGATAGCCTCCAGTTCTGGCAGCTCGGAGATGCTCTTGCTCATATCCAATGCGGGGCAGTACCCGGTAGCAGGAGTGAACGTCATCGCAAACATTAGCGGAGCGGGAGACTTCACTGGGAAGTGCGGACCGGGATATGCGCTTCCCGGCAGCCTGATAGTCTGCAACCTGAGCGTAAGCAGCTCCCTGCAGGTTGGCAGCGTGGTCGACGCCCAGCTTCTCCTCACCTCATACAACTGCATAAACGTTAACGCAGCCCAGTGCCTGAATGGCAACAAGCAGAGCTATGCTGGCACATTCAGGACCCAGGTGCTGCCATCATTCAACTTCACGCCATTCAGCATAACGCTCGGCGCGACGTTCACCACAGGACCCGCAGATGGCACGCCCGACAAGCTGACCGCGAACATGAAGTTCCTCGGCTATCCGATACAGGGCGCTGGCGTCAACTTCACCGCAAACCAGACCTTCCCGAAGATCACCGTAAATCTGACCAACACGGATTCGGACGGCAATGCTTTCAGCCAGATATCAAGCAAGCGTCCGGGAACGGTGAAGGTAACGGCCTCTTTCCTTGATTACGCCGCGAACACGGTGATTGTTTTCATGAGCCCGTTCTCCACAGCGAGAATAGTGCAGACATGCACGACAACCCTCAACAGCTCGCAGAGCGGGGCGATAAACTGCGGGTTCGCTTCACCTGCGCAGGCTGGCGACCTGCTCGTTGTAGGTTCTGCAATAGCGAGCACTCAAGGTCTCGCTACCTTCACCTCGATATCAGACACACAGGGAGATTCGTTCCAGAGCATCAACAGCAAGAGCCATGCCTCTGCGCGCGGAGCTTCGACCGCGCAGATGTGGTACACCACGGTGTCCAATACGGGTTACGACACCGTCTCGATAACCTACCAGCAGGGCCCCGCTGGCCTGTTCGTTTATGAGATTGCACCGCCGTTCTCGACAAGCATTCCTTCAAGCGTAGGGGGCAGCAATGGCGACGCGTCTTATGTCACGCAGTATCAAGCCCCTGCAAACTCGGTAGTGGTAGCGGTAGTAGGCGCGACCATAGGAGCCGGAGGCACAATCTCGACAACAGGCAACTATATACAGATGGATTACCAGTCGCCAATAAACAGCAGCTCCGCATACCTGCCTGACTACGGCGGACCTGTGAACTCACAGTTCTCGCTCAGCAGCAACTCGCCGTTTCTCCCGATATGGGCGGAGGTCTCGGCCGCGGTA
>CAZXIK010000118.1:0-2299 GCA_964640735.1 Microcaldota archaeon
TATACGAAGTAATGCTTGACGGAGCGCAGATGCTCGTATGCGAGAAGGATGCGAGGGGAAGGCAGGTAGTCAACACCTTCGGGCCGCAGCAGAAGGACACAAGGAAGGTGCTGCCTGAAAAAGCGGCATCGGAACCCGAAGAGCTAATAGAAAATTATGGAGAGATTATAAGGAAGGCGAGGGAGGCTATGGGCATACCAGTCAAGGTGCTGGGCGAGAGGATAAGCGAGAAGGAGAGCACGCTCGACAGGATAGAGAAGCAGGAGACCCTGCCGAGCGAGAAGACGAGAATAAAGCTGGAGAAGGAGCTCGGCATAAGGCTGCTGGCGAAGACGCAGGCATCGAAGACCTTCATAGCCACGAAGAAGAACGAGCCGACGACGCTCTGGGACCTTGCGAAGAAGGGCGAGAAGGATGGTGAATGATTGGCTGTAGAGCTGGGGCCTCTTGTTGCGGAGGTGAAGGAGCTAATCTCGCTCGACGATCTTTCGAACAAGACGATAGCGATAGACGCTTACAATACAATATACCAGTTCTTGTCAATCATACGCGGACCTGATGGCACTCCGCTTATGGACGCACACGGAATGGTAACAAGCCACCTCTCCGGCCTCTTTTACCGCACGATAAACCTGCTTGAGCACAAGATAACACCTATCTTCGTTTTCGACGGAATACCGCCGGTCCTGAAGCAGCGCACGATAGAGGCGAGGATGGCGAGGAGGAAGGAGGCGGCTGCGGAGTGGGAGAAGGCGCTGAAGAAGGGAATGGTAGAGGAGGCGAGGACGCACGCTATGGCGAGCACGCGCATAACGAAGGAGATAGTGCAGAGCAGCAAGGAGCTGCTCGGATATATGGGTATAGCCTGCATCCAGGCGCCCAGCGAGGGCGAGGCGCAGGCCGCGAGGCTGACAAGGGAGGGCCTTGTCGACGCCAGCGCCACGCAGGACTACGACATCTTCCTTTTCGGGGTCGACGTCGCAGTGAGGAACCTCACGATAAGCGGGAGAAGGAAGCTGCCAAGAAAGAACGTGTTCATCGACATAACGCCGGAGAGAGTGGAGCTAAAGCGCCTACTCGCCCATCTCGGACTCAGCCAGAAGCAGCTCGTATGGCTTGGCATACTCGTGGGCACGGACTTCAACGAGGGGATAGAGGGCGTCGGCCCAAAGACGGCACTCAAGATAGTCAAGGAGCACAATGGCCTGAAGGAGATTGTAGGCTACGTCAAAGGCAAGTACAAGAACGGCTTCGAGGTTGATCCCGAGGAGGTGGAAAGCATCTTCCTGAAGCCGGAAACCCAGGAGATGGGCAGGAGCGACATAGGCTCGTTGCTGAAGAATGCGAAGGCGAGCAAGGAGAAGATAATCAGGTTCATGTGCGATGAGCACGGCTTCTCGCAGGAGCGTGTTGACAAGTTCGCAGACATGCTCGTTGGCTACAAATTATCGGCGGGGCAGAAAGGAATCGGGGCTTGGGTGTAGTTCCATCAGTCTTTCGATGCTTTAATTGGAGTCTCCCAGAATATATCATATTCTGATATCTTTGGAACGCGCGTGCGTATTCTGTCGGTCAATGAGAGCTTATACCACGTCCTTTCCCAGACGATCTTCCCACGAGTCTTCCCCACGACCACAAGACTCTCCTTGGTTTCGTCTTCGGGCTTGGACTGCAGAAGAGCCGAGAGCCCCGATTCTACCTGCGTCGCGACAAACACAGCGATTGCGGTTTTTTGCAAAGCGTCTTTCAGCATCTGCTTCTTTCCTTTCTCTATGGAGATGGATGCTCCTCCGATCTCGCCCTGCACCGTTATTGTGAGCGCGGCATTGTCGTTTGCGAGCGCAAGAATTTGCGAACGTTCTGACTGACTCATCGATTTGTCAAGGAAGATTTCACAGTCAGATTTCATCTCGATGGTGAGTCTCTCTACTACCATCTGCTTCCTGGATATGGCAGCAAGCTGACTCCAGGTTGACTTCAGCTGCTCTAGGGGCGAGACCGTCCTGTTGAGACTTATGACCTCTGCGTTCTTCAGAAATGGCAACCACCTGCTCGCTTCTGGCTTGCTGTCGGTGTCGCGCGCTATCTCGCGTATTAGCTTCCGGACCATGATTACGCTTCTGTCCCTCTCGTTGACCGAAGACATAGATGCACGTCTAGAGGAGCGTTCCCGATGTTAATAAGCGTTCGCGTTAGGCCAAGTTGCTGTACATCTTGTCGTTGAACTCGTAGCCCGTGGACTCGCTGCCCATGTAGATGCCCATCTTCGCGGCGGGCAGGTTGTCCGAGAGCATCGCGT
>CAZXIK010000119.1:0-2200 GCA_964640735.1 Microcaldota archaeon
AAAGTCTATTAACCTTTTACAGAGAGAGGAGTAGTGGAATTATTCAACACAGTAAATTACAGATTAAACCATGGTGGTAAGATATTCTATGAACAAGCTCATGCTAGCGGCGTTTTTCGCCTCTATAGTTTTCGCTTCATACATGGCTTACTCCACTTCTGTAATCAGCAACGCCCCTAGGATCCACATAAAGGACAGCAACAGCTTGAACTGGGCCGGATACGCTGTGGAAACAAGCTTGTCATCGCCTCAGAGCGGTGCTGTTTCGGACGTTAAGGGCTCTTGGGCAGTCCCTGCGGTCAACTGCTCCGTTACTCCGAGCTCCTACTCCGCATTCTGGGTCGGGATAGACGGCTACTCATCCGGAACCGTGGAGCAGACGGGCACGTCCTCGGATTGCTCTTCAGGAACGCCTAAATACTACGCGTGGTACGAGATGTATCCCAAGTTTCCTCTGAACCTCAAGCTTGCAGTCTCTCCGGGAGACAGGATTTCCGCAGAGGTCAACTACAAGGGGAACGGATTCTTCGTCTTGACAATTAAGGATCTGACAAAAGGAACAAGCTACTCCACGACCCAGAGGTCCAACAACGCAGCGAGGTCTTCCGCGGAGTGGATCGCCGAGGCGCCTTCATCGTCTTCCGGGGTTCTCCCGCTTTCCGATTTCGGAAACGTCCAGTTCACCAATGCATCGGCTACCCTCAATGGCCGCACCGGAGCGATAAGCGGCTCGGGATGGCAGCGCGACCAGATAAACATGACCGCTTCTTCTGGAGCGGTGAAGGCAGCGACATCAGCCCTCGGCTCAACAGGCGGCGACTTCTCCGTAGCGTGGAAGAGCTCCTGATTCAAACAAGCTTGAAGTACCAGAGCCCGAGAAGAATCAATACCGCTCCGATTGCAAAAGAGGCAAGGGACAGTTTCTTGTCCGTTTTTTCTATGCTTGCCCTGGTCTGATTTCTCACAGTGAGTATCTTCGTGGCGTCATCTCGGTCCATGAGTTTGACTGGCTTTCCATTCAGCATGCTGGGTGTGCCCGTGATCCTGCCCATTACGAAATAGTCGGTATCGACAGGTATCACTATCTCGCTTATTTTGAGCAGGTTGCCCCAGCCCGCTTCGCCCGCTGTTCTGCTGCTATCGAAAGTCAGTCCAATTTCGTGAATCTCGTTTTCAGTAAAATCCTCCTTGAATACGTCCATAAGCTCCATCCCCTCAAGCGATTTTGTTGTGGCTAGCCGCCGCTTGGCGTCGATTGGGAAATAATCTTTTCCCTGGAGCGGGAAATCCGCTTCATACAATGGAATCGCTATGTATCCCGAACCGTCGGTCATCAATGCCGGGATCCCCTTTCCCATCGATCCTATAACTTCCCAGTGGCTGTGTTTTCCCGCCTGTATGAACTGCCACAGTGTCGTCACAAAATAAACGCATTGCTGCCTTGACATCACGCTCGTCATGGCATCGCCTTTTTCCGGAACAAATCTCGCGTTTATCTCATTCAGTCCCTCCGCGGCGCCGTCGATTTTCGCCGTGGGTATGTCGTCGATTGTTTGCATGAGCTGGAACTCTGACCACCCCCCAATTATGAACAAAACTCCGAAAAGTGCAAAGTCGCCGAAGAAATACGGTATGATGTTCGTTATTATCGGCGGCGTATGGTTTTTCCCAGGAGCTCCGAGCCACACAAAAAGGAACAGGCTAATCAAAAATGTAATGAAAATTATAGGCACAATTCCAATCAGGCTTTTCCCGCGCTTTGTTATGTACTTCCCTTCCGGTATGTAAGAGCTTCGTGTTTGAACTAGGGAGGCATTGCTCCAGCCAGCCATCTCGGTATAAAAGTCCTGCAGATCAGCACCAATCAAGCATCAACGTCAGCTTTGACAACGCCTTTCTCTTGCTCGGGCGTCTGAAAGAAAGGCATCGGCTTGTAACCAAGAAGCCCGGAAAGCAGGTTGTAGGGGATTATGGTTATCTTTATGTTGTACTCGTTGACCGTGTCGTTGTAGAACTCCCTGCTGTCCGCTATCTCATTCTCTATCTCTACCAGTTCCTGTTGCAGCGCGTTGAAGGATTCATCGGCCTTAAGGTCAGGGTAGTTCTCCACTGTCGCAAAAAGCGTTTTGAGCGCACCCGATATCTGATTATAGCTTTCCTTGAAAGTTTTACAATACTTTCGGCACAGAAAGTAGTGCCT
>CAZXIK010000120.1:0-2198 GCA_964640735.1 Microcaldota archaeon
GCAGCAGCCTTCGCTCCACCTCGAAATGGAAGGAGTGCTTCTTCAAGGCAATAAAGATAATAGAAACCGATCTGACCAAGAACTGGCAGATAGAGAGCGACCTGGTGATGATAAAACTGCTTTCCGAAGTGAGGCTGGGCAAGTTTGTCGATGCGAAAATGACGCTCCAGAACGTAAAGGACCTTGACAAGAGGGGCGTGCTCTTCCCTTACGCCGAGATGGTCTACTCAACCGAATCCCAGAGCAAGGACGCCGAGATAAACCTGCAAGCAGAGCTGTCGAAGAATGAGGTCAACTCTTTTTACTATCTCGCAAAGCACCTGGCTTTCAATAAGGAGCTCAACGAGTCCGGGGCAATTCTCCAGAAGCTCCTGCAGCTGACAAAGGTGCTGATGGCCTACGAGCTTCTTGCGAAAGTGAAAAGCGCCAGCGAGGCATCGAAGATATAGCAAGACGCTAGCCCTTTACCACTCCCAGCGGCACATTCCTGGAAACTTTTTTTGATATTCCTGCCCTCTCGACGACACTTACAACATCATCCACATTCTTGTAGACCCACTCCGCCTCTTCGCTGATTAGTTTTCTTGTCCTCACTCTTATCTCTATCCCCTTGCTCCTGAGCGATTGAAAGGTCTTTTCCGGCGGAAAATCTCTAAGTGCCTGGTGCCTTGACATAACTCTGCCAGAGCCATGGCACGTGGTCCCAAACGTTTCTTTCATTGAACCCTCTTCGCCGCAAAGTATGTAGCTTGCAGTGCCCATGCTCCCAGGTATAATGACCGGCTGTCCTATGCTCCTATATTCCTTTGGCACGTCCTCTCTGTTTTTAGGGAACGCCCTGGTTGCCCCTTTTCTATGGACGCAGACCTTCATCCTTTTGCCCTCAACTTCATGCTCCTCGATCTTTGCAATGTTGTGTGCAACATCATATAGAAGTTCCATGCCAAGCGTATCCGAGCTCTTGCCAAACGTCTCCTCAAAGCTCTTCCTTATGTTGTGCATTATTATCTGCCTGTTGGCGAACGCGAAGTTGACCGCGCATGCCATCGCGGCAAGATACCCCTCAGCTTCTTTGCTGCCAAGTTCAGCGTAGCTGAGTTCCTTGTCTACTATTCGGATGTCGTTCTTGGCCTGGTATTCTACAAGCTTCCTAAGGTGGTCGCTGCAGACCTGATGGCCGAATCCGCGTGATCCGCAGTGGACCATCACCACAACCTGTTCTTCGGACAGTCCAAAGTCTTTTGCGGTTTTCCGATCGAATATTCTCTCCACTTTCTGGACTTCAAGGAAATGGTTTCCGGCCCCAAGGGTTCCAAGCTCCTCAAGGCCCCTTGATTTTGCCTCCTTGCTTACTTTCGAGAAGTCCGCTCCGGTTATTTTCCCGTTCTCCTCGATTTTTTCTAGGTCATCATCCCATCCGAAATTTTTGCCTATCGCGTAGTTCACTCCGCTTTCAGTTATCTTCTCAAGATCGGTCTGTGTCAATCCTGTCTTTAGCCTGCTGCCGACCCCGCTCGGCACGTTTTTGAAGAGCGCATCGAGCAGTTTGCTTATTCTGGGCCTAACCTCTTTTTCAGTAAGGTTGGTTTTTATGAGTCTCACGCCGCAGTTAATGTCATATCCAACTGCACCGGGCGATACAATCCCGTTTTCCACATCAAAGGCCATCACGCCCCCAATAGGGAATCCATAACCTTCGTGCGCATCAGGCATCAGAAGAACATTTCCGACAAGCCCCGGAAGAGTGGTCGCGTTCATGGCTTGGGATATCGTCCTGTCTTTTTTTATCTTCTCGAGAATCTCTTGTGTGGCGTACGCTACCACGCCTGTCCGCATTCCTTTTGCCTCATCTTTCGGCAGCTCGAACTTAACATCGCTGAGCTTGTTGAACTCCATGAAAATGACCGCAAAACCTAAATCTCCGAATGCAAATCAGGATTTTCTAAAGTGAATGTTTATATATAAGGGCAATCGTAATACCCTTGTAGTCGTTAAAGCTTTTATACATCTCTGATGATTTATTACCGTTGCAGGGGTGGCGGAGCTTGGTCAAACGCGGCAGACTCAAGATCTGCTGGCCTTAGGCCTGCGTGAGTTCAAATCTCTCCACCTGCACACGGTTCTGTCTTCAGGAAAAGCTGAGGCTGTAAATATGAACAAGGCGAAAAGGAACAAGAAAGTTGCAAGAAGCAGGCAGG
>CAZXIK010000121.1:0-2194 GCA_964640735.1 Microcaldota archaeon
GGGCCGTGCGGATCGAGCCTCTGGTATCTGCAGTGGTCTTACAACCACTACGGAAGCGGCTATGCCGCGACCGTAGACCAGAGCGCCATCTCTGAAGGCTGGGCGACAATCGCGCTCAATCTGTACCGAACGACCGGCGTCAGCGAGTCTGACGGCTGGGGCGCTGCCTATGCCTGTAACGGCGTAAGCGGTAAGCAAGTCGAGTTCGACGAGGTCAAGCTCGAAATCTAGGGCTAGGCTGAGAGTCAGCTCAGCAGGGCCTTAAAGGGAGGAACCCCTGTCCAATCGCAGGGGTTTCCTTTATCCACTTCCAAAGGCTTGATTTATTGGATACTATCGTATACTATTGGATATAGTTGGAAAGTAACCAATACTATGGAACAAAACAGATTCAACAAAAGAATACCGCTGACGCAGGATATCCTCGCCAAAATAGCCAAAATTGACCAGTTTAAAGGGCTTTGGCAGGGGAGCTTGCGGCTTAGCCCGCAGATACTCGGGCGTCTAAAGGCGTGGGTTATCATAACATCCACCGGCGCCAGTACCCGTATCGAAGGCGCAAAAATGACGGACGAAGAAATTGCCCGCTTTTTGCGCGGGCTTAAGGCTAAGCGTCCGAAGAGCCGCGACGAGCAGGAGGTCGCAGGATACGCCGATCTTATAGGCCGGATTTTTGACAGCTGGAAAACCATGAAGATAACCGAGGGTTGGATACTCCAGTTCCACAGCATTCTCCTGCAATTCTCAGAAAAGGATCGCACGCATAAAGGCAAATACAAGAGCACCCCGAATACGGTAGTCATGATGAATTCCAATAACGAACAGGTGGTACTCTTTGAGCCGACTCCTCCGCATCTCGTGCAGCCGGAGATGCAGGCCGCTATCGAATGGGCAAATGAGCAGCTCGAAAAAGGGAAAATCCATCCGCTCTTGGTGATTGCCAATTTCATCTTCGAATTCCTCGCCATCCACCCATTCTCGGACGGCAACGGAAGGATCAGCCGGGCACTGACGAACCTGCTTTTGCTTAAGGTGGGCTACAGCTATATTCCGTATATATCGCTTGATGAGATCATCGAGGAAACGAAGACGGACTATTACCTCGCGCTTCGGGCAACGCAAAAAAACCACAAGACCGAACACGAAAATATTGTCCCCTGGACAGAATACCTGCTTGGGGCCTTACTTGAGCAGGCCGAAAGGGCTCGCAAGCTGATGGAGTCGGATCAGCCCGAAAAGCTCCTTTCGGAAAAGCAGATGCAAATCTACCGCCTGTTCGAGGGAGACAAAGAACTCAGCGTCAAGGATGTGGAAAAGCTCCTTGGAGACAAAACTCCGTTGGTTACTATCAAGAAGACACTGTCCCGCCTTGTCACACTGAAGCTCTTGGAGCGCATCGGGCAGGCCCGCAGTACCCGGTATAAAAAGGTCGCTGAAATTAGCAGTCAATAAAAACATTATGAGTAAAACCACAAAAATTGTTGTAGCCATAGTAGCAGTGATTGCGATCGCTGGCATTGTAGTAATCGCATCGCCGAAGCAAAGCAGCACGCCTCAGGCCCAGACCAATGTGCAGACCGAGGTGACTGTACCGCAAGATCATGCCCAGGCAGATACGGCAGCTATCCGCAAGTTTATGAACGACCCGGGCATGGAGCTGACCTATGAAGGGTATAAGCACCCAGCAAACTTCATGGTTGCCAAAGAAACAATTATTGGAAACGGAGCTGGCCGATATGACACGCCAGCCGAATGGGAACGCCAGGTGAATCTCTACGCGGACAATAGTTTGGCCGGCAATGGTCTCTGTGAGAAATATGAATTCGAGGTCGATGCCCGCAACAGTCAAATTGTCGAAGCGCACATCCGCACGCTCACTCCCAATGAGCTACAGCATATGAGCGCTGTCGGCCAAAGCTGCCAGACAGAACGAACACAAGGCCCGGCAGTTACCAAAGCCCAAGCACAGACAGTAGCCGATGAATATCTTTAGTAAAGAGCAAAAATGGTAATTCAACTTTGCTTATTAAGACTAAGATCAAATTATAAAAATCACTCTAAAAAACTATGGTTTTATTCAACTCTAAAAGAAAAATCGACGAACTTAATCGATTGCGCCAGATTGTCACGGTCATTTTCGAGTCCGGAGGTGAAGTCTTGATTGAAAAGACGCGACTGAAATATCTGGTGCCGT
>CAZXIK010000122.1:0-2194 GCA_964640735.1 Microcaldota archaeon
CCATGAGCCTCCATAGCTTCTTCTTAGGACCGGCCAGGCCTGCTATGTCTCCGAAAGTCACTTTGACCGCAGATTTGGCAATATAACTGTGCGTCTGGAGTGCCGGATGGACTTCGGTGCGCCTGGTCCTTGGCGGCGGCGCATGCGACTTCCCTGGAAGCGACGAAGCGTAAAGGGTTGCCTGCTTACTTGCACGCTCATCCACTAGTTTGTCGTACATGTAATGTGCCTGCTGGTTGCTCGGCTCGATTCCCAGCAGGACCCTGAGATCCTCTTCGGCTCCCTTGGGAAACCCGGAAATCTTGTAGATGTTGGCCCGCAGTTCCAGAGCTTCGGTGTTTTTCGGTTTCAGCGCAATCACATATGTGCAGTCTGCCGCGGCTTCCGTGTATCTGCCAAGCCGGGAGAAGATGCGTGCGCGGTGGAGATGCAGTTCTATGTCGCTCGGAGTGATGGTCAGTGCTCTGCTGTACATTTCAAGGGCCTTTTCCAGATTGCCGCGGTGCTCGGCGATCGAAGCAAACAGGTAGTAGTAATGCGGCTCGCTTACGCCTATGGAGATTGCCTTCTCCGCGTACGCCCACGCAGTCTTGTAGTCCTCGCGCCTTACGTAGCACCTTGCGACCTCGACGCAGAGGTGCGCGTTCCCAGGCTCCTTTTCGAGAGCAGCAGCATAGAACCCTAGGGCATCAGAGCTTGCGCTGTTCCCAGTGGTCAGATTTGTGTTTGTTTCCCCAGCTATTTTATTCACCTTTTGTGTCGGACAAGGGACAGGCTACAGTCTTTCTATACTGCCCTAGGACTTCCGAGACAGATAGAATGAGGATAGCATGCTTTTATAAATACTGTACGGTTTGTAGTATTCCAGTATTAGTATAAGTAACTATGTACATATTTTTACTTTACTATGAAGTCAGATATTCTACAATCAATATCCGATTTTGAGCTACGCATTTATAAGGTTTCATCTCGTATACCCTTACGATGAAAAAAGATATAACGCTTATCGCGACGTTCTTCTCTGTGGAGCCGTTCACGCCCGCTGCGATGAAGTACCTGGCGAGCAAGATAATTCTCATAGTTGCAGCTTCGGAAGACAAGAACACGAACGAGAAGCTGAACCGGAACATCGCGGAGGTCAGGAGGTTCTTCGGCAAGATGTCCCAGGTGGATGTGGTCAAGATGGAGAGCGACGATATACTGGACATAGCAAAGAAGACAGTGGAAATCATAGACGAGGAGCCGAAGGACGTGGGCATCGTGGTGAACCTCAGCGGTGGGTGGAGATCGCTGACGAACGGCGTGCTGTACGCCTGCTATTCCAGGACGGAGCGCATAGAAAAGATAGTTACGAACAGGGTGGACCGCACAAGCCTGTCCGAACTGCCGAAGCTGCAGTACAACCTCGGCTCAACGAAGCACGAGTTGCTGAAAAGGATAGCCGTGAAGGAGCACAAGAGCGTCTCGAAGCTGGCCGACGATATGAAAAAGACAAGAGGAATGCTGTATCAGCATCTGAGGGAGCTGAAGACCGGCGGCTATCTGGACGACGACTTCAAGATAACGGACGCGGGGAGGCTGGCGCTCTTGTAAGTGATTTGGATGGGAAATGGCAAAAGGCTAGAAAAACTGGTCTTCAATGCAATTGAGCCGAACCGCCATTCTAACATTAATATACGGCATGACATACCAGGTCTTAAAACACGCCGATTAGGTAAACCACTCCTTATTGGAAAATCTGGAAACAGACATAAGGTCGATATTGTAATAGAAAGACTAAATGGCGGAAAGCCTCGCGAAATTGTTAAAAAACCCATTGCGATAGTAGAGTGCAAGGAGATTAAAAACGGCTCAACCCTCCAAACCTACAGAAATCAACTTCAAAGAGCCTATTCAGAATTAGCAGATCTGAGTAATTTTCATTGCCCAAAATACATCGTAGTGCCGAGTAAAAGACCTAAAAGAAACAATGATGCGTTTGATAATGATGAAAATTTCAAGAGCATTGGTGTTACGTTTCTTGGATGGGATAAAGAAAAGGGAACGTTTCTTTCAGAGGTAAAGCGGAAATTCAATCCTCAAAAGCGGCATTTTGGCACCAAGTCAAAGTGGTATGATGCGAACCACTATGCAAATGCAAGTTACTACGGTCACAAAGTGTCACGTGAGGAATACAAGAGACTATGGGTAGCAT
>CAZXIK010000123.1:0-2180 GCA_964640735.1 Microcaldota archaeon
GTAATACGCAATAAAGTTCTCATCTATGTAAAACAGTTCTTGGTGATGAACTCCTGTCTTCAACATTGTTTGATTAGGTTCCGTCAGAATGTATTTTTTAGTTGCAAAAATGGGAATAACTTTATTACAATTAGCATATTCTCGAATATCACTGTAAGCTTGTTCTGCAAGCTGTATTTTTCCCTGCCATTCAAATATTTTATCTCTCAAATCCGTCGGTCTGCTCGAACGCCGATTTGCCGCTGTGCATTCCACTATAAATAGAGTCTTATCTTTCCTACCACAAGCATCAATTTGGTTGTGCTGACTTGCTGGAGCAATATGAAAATTTGGCCCACCATTGACATCATCACATCCCATCGATTTCAGAAAGGTTCTTACTTCTTCTTCAAAAGATGCTGACGACTCTTGTTCTTCACTTCCTGTTTGTTCAGGCATATGCCCCCTATTCCGATAATAAAACCTAAACCTTTAAGAAATAGCTATTTATCGAGTAGCTTTTGCATTTTCGATGTACTCTCGACCAACCTGAACAAGCAGACGGCCTAGCGATGCTCCTTGACCCATTTCGCCTTTGATTCTTCTCTTCCAGGATAATGGTTTGCTCTCCACCATTTCGAATTGAATCTCTTTTTTATCTCACTGCGAAAAGCTCCCTTTTCCTGATTCCATCCTATCAACTTCACTCCGATGCTATGAAAATATGAGTCATAATTGAAATGCTTTCCCTGCCACCTGCGTTTTGTTGGAACGACAACATATTTCAAACACTTTAGTTTCTGAAAATCTCCCAATTCTGCATATGCTCTTTTCATCTGGTTGTCATAGGTGGATGCGCTTTTGCTTCTAACGTCCTTGCATTCTACCATCATGAGAATATTCCTTTCCGATGCCGGAGTGTTTTGTTTCTTCGCTCTGCTCGTCCACTCTGCAACCACGTCTATGCTTCGTCTATTCCCAGACAACCCAACGACAGAACGTTTTCCGATTACGATGTTTCGATATCGCAATGATTTGATGGCATCTGAAACCCTACGCTCTAGTTTTGCTCCATTTTGCATATGCTCGCCTTATTCATTTGTTTGTTCATTCTCTCACTTCCACGACATCTTACTTAAGCACCTTAGCCATAAATTCTTTATCCTCTACCATTTTGAGTAGCAACTCCCTAGCCCTCTCCATCCTTTCCTCTTCCTCTATCATTATGCTCTCATCAAGACCTGCCCCGCATCTTGCGCAGTGTATATTCGTAAACGCATTGATTCCCTTGTATTTAGCCCCAGGAGGGGATTGAACCCTCGACTTTCAGTTTACAAAACTGACACTCTACCACTGAGTTACTGGGGCAGTGCTAATAGCTTGGAGTTTAAACTTTTAAAGTTCTTGTTCCGCTGGCAATGGGACAATAGAGCAACTTAATAAAATTTGCAAGCGAATTGGTAGCACGGGGGTTTAGAGTGCCAGCCAGGATCGACGAGCACGAGCTTTTGGAGAGGCTAGCCGAGCTGGAGCACAGACAGTGACCTGTTACTTGTAAGCCCTTCCGCGCCATGATATTTTTAGCACATCGATTTCTTTGGTTTTCCAGAGCACCGTATACTGAATACGGATGTCGCCTACTCTTATCCTGTATGTGTCTTCGATGCCCTCCATCTTTTCTATGTCGTAGGTTTTTGCCGGAACAGGCCCGTTTTCAAGTTCCAGAAGAAGTTTCTCTATCCTTTCTTGATAATGTGCGGGCATTCTCAGGCTTGCCTTTCTAGCCTTTTTCGAAACGCCGACAGCGAACAAGAGATCAGCTTCTTGACTCTCGCATCTCCTTTATCAGCTTCCTGGCGCTTATCTTGTTGCCCCTCCGCATGTCTGCCTGTATCTCCCTAAGTTCACGCGCCTCTTTTTCGCTTATTTTGGTCTTGGGAAGAAGCGCAGCTCTTAGCTTTGATATTTCTATTGCCATATTATCCAGTGTCTTCTCCACCGCCACCATTTCTGTTTTTGAAACCGCCATGTTCTAAATATGCCTCTTCTAATTCTTAAAACTTCGCTCAATTTTCTGGTAAGCCCGGAGGGGTAACGTTCTGTTCCGCAGGCCACGGCGCAATAGAGCAACTTAATAAAATTTGCAAGCGAATTGGTAGCACGGGGGTTAGCCTGATGAAAGTCGTGCTTGTAGGCCATGA
>CAZXIK010000124.1:0-2123 GCA_964640735.1 Microcaldota archaeon
TACGAGTACTGCCTGACCCCGAAGCCCTCCTTTGCAAGGTGCCCGGCAAGCAGCCCTGTCTGCGTGTGCTTCCCGCTGCCGTCCGGCCCTTCGATGACGATCAATAGCCCCCTCATTGAAGCATCAAGAATTGCAAAACAATGGCAGCGCGTGCTTTTACTACTTGCCATGCGCCATTTTCCTGCATGTAAAACGCCATCGAGCCGTTGACGGATTTATTGTGTACATTTAAATATGAGCGCAAAGAAGCTTGTTAGCAGAGACAGGAGATCGCTTGGGGAAAGGCACATTCATAGTTCTCGAGGGACTTGATGGTGCGGGCGTATCCGGTCACGCAAAACTCCTCGATGCGTATCTCAAGCAAAAGGGATATAGGACGCTTCTCACAAAGGAGCCCACTACAGGTCCCATAGGCAGAGTGATAAAAGAGGTCCTGAAGACAAACGGAGGCGCTTCGTACAAATCCATACAGCTACTCTTCTGTGCTGACCGCGCAAAGCACCTTGAGGACGAAATACTACCTGCGCTTGCGCAGGGCAAAGTAGTGGTCTGCGACAGGTACATGTTCTCAACCCTCGCCTACGGGTTCGCCTCCGGAGTTGATACCCACTGGCTCTACAACGTGAATCGTGAATTCCGCATGCCCGACCTGACTGTTTTCATCGACATAAGCCCCGATGTATCAATAACAAGGATAGAGAAGAAGGGCAAGCAGAGGGAACTGTTCGAAAAAAGGGAGACACTCAGTAAGGTAAGGAAAGCGTACCTGAACCTGGCCAAGAGGTTCAGGTTCAGGATAGTCAGCGGGGAGCAGGCCAAGCAGGACGCGAGCAAGGAGATGCAGGAAACTGTGGACAGGTTCCTTGAGAGAAGATAAGCAATAAATAAGCCGACAGCCCAATTCCTCTGCTCCCATCGTCTAGTCCGGCCAAGGACATAGGGCTTTCAACCCTGCAACCCGGGTTCAAATCCCGGTGGGAGCACAAAATTATTTCTTCCTATTTAAATGGTCCACTGCCTTTTCACACTCCAATACAATTTTTGCGCATTTTGGAAACAGCTCTTCTGCCTGCCTCTTTATTCCTTCCATTGTGACCTTTCCTTCAAACCCATAACCCACTCCAGATCTCATTTCAAGGAGTCTCTCAAACGTTTTTAAAAACTCATCAATTTCTTCTGAAAACGACCTAGGAAGGGCATTGTTTCCAACCAAGAACATTCCTATTATTTTTCTTATGTCGTGCACTTTTTGCACGTCTACATGGACCGAAATCAAGACCGCCTTAAAAGCTATCTCTACGGCCATCTCCATCGAGTAAAGCGCAGGTGCATAGATCTTTGCCTTCATATTCAGCTCCGCAGAACTAAGCCACCACTTCGCGCTTTCCATGGGCTCCGGCATTCCTACTTCCATGTCAAAACCTCTATGCCCTCTATCATTTCCCTTTTATGCTTTATTTTCTTCACAGAATAGATAAAGTCAGAAAGCGACCCGTTCTTCTCATATAGAATTATTCCGTAATCTGCGAGGTCAAGGTAAAAAGGACTGAAGTTTTTAATCTTGTCATCGCTTAACACTACGGGACTTATCAACGAGGGAAGCTTCTTTTCCATCAATTCTTTCCTAAAATCTTCTTTTAGGCTTCCAGCGATATCCACCAGCTCAAAGAAACTATTACTGCCTTTCTGGTTTGTCAGAACCATTATGTCTATATCGCTGTATTGGCCACATGTCCCCCTCGTCACCGAACCATACAGCAGCACGCCAACCACATATTTGAGCTCTGTTACTTTATTGGTAAACGCTCTTATGTATCTTTTTAGCAAATCATCGATGCCAAGGAACTCTAGATCTCTTGAGGCAAGTTCTAATAGAAGCTCATTAAAGCTCACTCTGCCTCCCATCTTCTTTTCTAGTGTTTCCTTAGCTTCTGCAAGCCTAGAGTATGTCTTGACATCCAACATTATGCTTTTGTATTTCATGCATTGTTTATATATGAAAATCTATATAAATTTATCTATAAAGAGTACAAAATAACAAATTTTGTTGCAGACTTTGAAACTAAAATGTGTTGTCCCACAATTAAGGCAAAATAATCAGTTCTGACCTTAGACCTGATTTT
>CAZXIK010000125.1:0-2117 GCA_964640735.1 Microcaldota archaeon
ACTCCCTATACTTTCTGCGCCGAAAGTATTGTAAAACTTTCAAGGAAAGCTATAAGCTGTTACATTTCTAACATACTAGAATTCAGAAGCAGCGTCTACACCTTGACACGAGCCGAGTGTAGACTCGTCATTTATCGGTCCGCCAGGGTAGGGATTTGAACCCTAACAGCCCCGAAGAGCCACCGGTTTTCTTTGCATCACGAATCAGCTCTTGACATCTTGAAGACTCAAGACCGGCGCATTTACCGGATTCTGCCACCCTGGCACATGCAGTATTGGCAATTAAGCTTAAAATAAGTAGGCAGACAGCAGCTTTAGTCTTTCTTCTCCTTCTGCCCGTGGAAGAGCTGCTTGTAGCTGTCGAGCGTCCCGATGTCGAACCACTCTCCCTTGGTTGGGGTTATGGCTTGGACCTCAGTCTGTGTGATAAGCCACTTGATGAAGAAGCCCATTCCGTCTGTTTTGCCTCCCGAGGAAATGTATTTCTCAAAATAGCCTACTGCTTTCTTCGGGAAGAAATAGATACCGGTCATGACTAGCGATGAGCTCGGATTCGCTGGTTTTTCTTCAACGTCAAACACCTTTCCATCCTTGACCACCAAGACCCCGAATCTCTTCGCGCTCTCAATTGAACCGATGTCGTACGCGAGCAGTCCCGGCTTGAGTATCTTGTTGAACATGTTGATCTCTTCCAGAAATGCTGCCAGGTCAAAGGTATAGAAGTTGTCCCCGAAGACCACTATGGCGTCATCATTTACCTTCGCCTCCTTTATCGCGTAGGCTATTCCCTTTATTGCCCCGAATTTTTCTCCATCATTCATCGTGGGCTCCGCAATCAGCATTATCTCCTTCTTGAAACCTGCCGCTTTCTTCAGACTGATCCAGTAGTTGAACTGGTCCTCGAACCTCTTGTTCGTAGATATTATCACCCTGTCTATTGCTTCCACATCCTCGAGGTCGCTTATTATGTAGTCTATAAGGGGCTTGCCGTTGAGCGTGAGAAGCGGTTTAGGTATGAACTCCCCGATAGGCTCAAGCCTGGTGGCGAAACCCCCGCCCAGTATTATAGCATCCATTGTATCCTCTGCCATCCAAAACAGCAATCGCTGCCTTCGAGCACGTATGCCCGCTGGTTATATATCAGGAATAGTGCCTTTTTATAGTGCCGCTTATGTTGCTTATACTTATTAAGCAATACATATATTATCTGAAAAAGCCCTAAATGATACTGCGTATGACCTAGAGGATGCCCGTCTGTTCATTTTCTCACTTGCGCAGATGTGGCATCCCCTTTACCATGCGGCCTATGAAGGGAATAAATGGCTTCCAAGGTTTACGATTCAGCGAAAAGAGACACGATGGTGGTCGATGGATACGAGGAAGAACTGCGCTGGCCCAAAAATGTCAGGAATACGCTAGACGATCTTATTGCAGATGTTCTCAGGCAGAGAGAATCAATGCCAGATGATCAGAAAGCATATTTGGAAGGACTGAAGAGCGATTTAGCGAAAGGATTGCGCCTAAGCTGAACCACTCCTGCTTTCATTTTTACTCTCTGCAAAGCTAACGCTATGCCCGTTCATTTCCCGAACCGCTGAAGCTTGGGACTACCTTCCTCCTCTCTCAAGCCTTTCCACGTACTCCCTGTCCATCTTCGTTGGGTGGAAGATGTACAGATACAGTATTATCGACACGAAGGTTATGATCAGCGTCTGGAGTATCGGGACGAAGGTGAATGAGGCCAGGCTTATTCCTGTTATCCACACTATAAGCGAGATAACCAGTGCAAGTCCAGCAAGCTCTTTCGCGCTGTGCTCCACGCTCCTCGTTCCCGACTGCACTTCCTGCATTATTATCACGGCCACGAATATCGCCGTGAATGCGACGAAGAACGACCCTAGGTTGAACTGCTGTATCAGGTAGATGAACAGATACGTGAGCGCCGTGACGGCAATCGCCTTCAAAACTATGGGCGTAAGCACCGCCTCAGCCATCAGATCCTTCATCTTCAACTTTTTGTTTCCTATGTCTTTTGCCATATTACAACCTATCTGCTTACTTCTCGAAACCAAAGCATATAAAGCCGATTCGAGTCCAAAAATCCGCCTCAATTTTGC
>CAZXIK010000126.1:0-2115 GCA_964640735.1 Microcaldota archaeon
CATTCAAATCATCTTGATGGAAAGCCCACAGGCTTTAGCCGTGGGTAGTTTACTTACCGAGCTTTAATGGCCGGTTTGGGCCGGATCTATCAAGAGACCCTTCTGGTTCAATGGAAAAACAAGAACTTCTCTTTACCCCTGCGGCCGGTTTGCTCATGGTGTTTAAATGCCACCCGTGGGGTTTTCCGCTCGCATGACTGCCCTGCGTAAGCTATTAAAGGTTTTAAGCCCATAATATCAATGACACGGGGCTTTTTTTGGCTAAGGACAAGAGCGTCAAGGAACTAGAGGACCTACCGGGCATAGGGCCCACAACTGCGGAAAAGATGCGCGCTAACGGCATTGACAATATAGAGAAGGTTGCGGCAAGCTCGCCTTACGAGCTTTCCGAATTAGCAGGGATCAGCGCTGAAAACGCCAAGAAAGCCATTGAGGCTGCAAGGGAGGCCACGAACATAGAGGTCCAGACCGGCAGCGACGTTCTCGACAAGCGTAAGGCGATAGGCAGGATAACAACGGGCTCGAAAGACTTCGACGAGCTCCTTGGCGGCGGAGTTGAGACCAACGGCATAACAGAGATGTATGGCAGGTTTGCAAGCGGAAAGACGCAGCTGGGCTTCCAGCTCGCGGTTAACGTGCAGATGCCGATTAACAAAGGAGGGCTGGATGGAGCCGTTCTGTTCATAGACACTGAGGGCACTTTCAGACCTGAAAGAATAGAAGCTGACGCGAAGGGCGCCGGGTTAGACCCGAAGAAAGTCCTTGACAACATATTTGTAAGCAGGGTCACGAGCACAGAGCAGCAGATACTTACCGTCGAGCGGGCTGACAAACTGGTCCGCGAGAAGAACATAAAGTTGATAATCGTGGATTCGCTAATGGCCCTATTCAGGTCTGAATTCATAGGCAGAGGCGCATTGAACGAGAGGCAGCAGAAGCTCAACGCCCACATCCACAAGCTGCAGAGGCTTGCCGACACATACAGTTTGGCGGTTTATATCACAAACCAGGTCATGGACAACCCAGGAATGCTCTTCGGCGACCCCACGACTCCTGTGGGGGGCAACGTTGTCGCCCACGCCGCAACCACACGGCTGTACGTTAGGAAAAGCAAGGAGGAAAAAAGAATCGTAAGGCTGGTTGACTCGCCTAGCATGCCTGAAGGCGAGACGGTAATAAAGATAACTCCTGAAGGAATCAAAGATTGAGCATGGCGAAGACTCTAATTCTCAACTTTAAGAACTATAAGGAAATACTAGGAGAGGGCTCGTTGAAGCTCTCCCTGGTGGCCGACGGAGTTTTCAAAGAAACCGGAGTAGAGATGATTGTCGCTCCCCCAGCGCCCTTTCTTTCCCAGATAACCGCAAAGGTCAAGATTCCTGTTTTTGCACAGAGCTTAGGCGATGGAAAGGAAGGCCAGAGCACAGGTTCCCTTATACCTGAAGCGATAAGTGCTTCCGGCGCCGCTGGTGCGCTGCTGAATCACAGCGAATCAAGGCTCGAACTGCCTGTTTTGGAGAGAATATCGAGAAACGCGCGGGATAGCGGCCTCAAGATATGCATCTGCTCGGGCACGCCCGCTGAAATGAAGTCCCTCATTTCCCTAAATCCCGACTATTTCGCAATCGAGCCCCCAGAGCTTATCGGGACCGGCAGATCGGTCTCGGTTGTCAGTCCCGGCTTGATATCTGAGGCTCTGGCAATGGCTAGGAGCTCAGGTTTCAGGAACAAGTTCCTCTGCGGAGCGGGTGTCAGCTCCTCCGATGATGTAAAAGCAGCGGTGAAGCTAGGTATGGACGGAGTTCTGCTCTCTTCAAGCGTTGTGAAGGCAAAAGACTGGCATTTAAAGCTCTTCGAGCTGGCGGCAGCACTGGGTAGTTAGATGCTTTCCATAGTGGGTCTAGGTCTGGCAACCAAGGATCTCTCAGCTAGGGCGATAGATGAGATTAAGAAAGCCGACGAGCTGTTGCTAGAGACTTATACGGCATTCGTTCAGGATGGCTACCTTTCATTCCTTAAAGCGCAAACAGGGAAGACGCCAGAGCTGCTGACACGTAGAGACCTTGAAGACGAGCTGAAGAAGACGGTTTCGAACGACAAGGACAAGAATAAAGT
>CAZXIK010000127.1:0-2052 GCA_964640735.1 Microcaldota archaeon
GAGCACGACAAGCCCGGCTATAGCCAAGTAGTAGCTCTGAACCTGCTCTCCGAAGATCACCGAAGCCCAGATTATAGTCAGGAATGGGGACACCGAGAACATGTTGGTTACGGCCGTCGTCTTCAGCAGCTTGAAGGCGTGCATGTACATATAGAAGCTGAATATGTTGGTAACCGCGATGTAAATTATTATCGCGCCTTCGGTCGTATTTATCGGAGTCAGATGGAGCCCACCGGCAGCAAGGAGGATTGCGAAGAATACGGCCAGTGCTGCGCTGGAGAATGCTACAAACACATCGTTGTCGAACATCTGCCACTTTATGATGACGTTCGCCAGTGCATATCCCAACGCCAAAAGAAGCACGAGGGCCACCGCCAGCGTGTTGGGGTTTCCGAACAGGCCGGCAAAGTTTCCGCCGCTGAAACCAATCAGTATGCCGATGAA
The DNA here is from genome assembly GCA_964640735.1 of Microcaldota archaeon. Lineage (GTDB taxonomy): Archaea > Micrarchaeota > Micrarchaeia > Micrarchaeales > CABMGC01 > JAJYVH01. The sequence goes on from CAZXIK010000127.1 coordinate 445, forward strand.
CGCTAGACTGAGCGCGCTAATCTGCCGCAGCGTAAGCCTTTCCCTAAGGAACAGCGGGAGGAATGCCAGCATCAGCAATGGATTTGTCCGGAAGATTACTATCGTCAGGGACGCGCTGATGAACTTCTCTGCGTATGCAATGCCATATTCGTAGGTTCCGTATATAAGAAGAGCGGCCAAGGCCATGTAAAAGAATTTGCGCTTGTCCTTTACCACTGACTTCAGCTCAGCCAGTTTGTCGCCTTTTAGGACAAGCATGGCTCCAAACGGTATGCTGACCAATGATGCAAGGAGGAAAAGTTCAAACAGGTTAGTGTTCGCTGTAAGGACTAGGAGTGCGGGGGTAAACGAGCCTATCAGTAGCGACGCTATTAGGTAGATGTATGCCCTTGTCCTTATTCTCATGATATGGGTTTGCATCGCGTCTTTAAATACGTTTCAAAAAATGACAATTTAGGTACTGATATTTGTTCAATCGGAACCTGAGAAAGATAGTAATAAGTGTCTTTTCTTCGATACTTTGGTGTGGAGGAGGACTTTAGATTTGCAAGCCACTTCAATGAGAAGTGGAGCATCTTGACCAGGCAGATGCTTCGGCTTTTATCTGAGGATTCTAGGATCTCGATATCAGCCATGGCAAAGAAGCTCAACGTCTCGAGAAAAACGATCAGGAACAAGCTGCGCGACATCGAGAATGAGTTTGGGATAGCGTACACGCTGGAGCTTGACGAGAAGTTGCTTGGGCTGACCAACCCTCACCTAATATTACTCGAATTCGTAAGAAAGCCGGATTACAACGAAATCAAGGAAACGCTAGAAAGTTCGCACATACCTCAACTGGCAATAAAAATGAGAGGAGAATTTGATATGCTCATATATGCAAACTGTGGGGACACAAGTGAGTATGTCTACTGGGACAAAACCATGCAGGTGCAGTTCTCCAAATACGGGGTGCTGTGGCAACCTTCCGATTTCGCATTTACCCACATCGGTTTCTTTCCCTTGAGAAACACACTGATTCAAAGGTCGGATATGTCACAAGATTACAAAAACATACTGCTCTTGCTAAACGAGAATTCACGGATGTCCTTTAGGGAGATATCAAAGAAGCTAGGCATGCATTTCAACACGGTAGCTTACAACTTCAACAAACTGCTGAAACTGGGCTACATAAAGCGCTTTACTATTGTAATGAAACGGCCTCCGAAGGTAAGCATGACCGTGCTGCTTACCAAATATACCATGATGGAAAATTTCGAGAATGAGGCGATGCGTGCAAGAAAAGAAGTGACGCTCATAGACGACAAGGTGCCTCTAATTAGCAGATGCCTGCTGTCGGCCCAACTTGTCGGCAGCTACGACTTCGTTTTCGCCGGAGTATACGACAATGATAAGATTGGACGCCATCCTGTAAACTATTTCAAGATGAGGTTCAAAAGACACCACGTGAGAGTCATTGCAGGCGTTATTGATGGGATAGCGCTTGGCCATTTCCCTACCAGGAATCTTGATGTTAGAAAGGAATTCAACATGATAAGATGGATTCCCGGAGGGACCTTCGAGATAACCAAACCCATAGTAGAACAGGCAGATTGAATGCTCTACGAC
>CAZXIK010000128.1:0-2048 GCA_964640735.1 Microcaldota archaeon
TCTGGATTGATTATCTTTTGATCTCGATTTTCTTCTTTGTCCTTCCGAAGAGCGGCCTCTCTATGGATTTGCTGCAGACCGTGCATTTGAGCATCAGCTTCTGCCTCTTGCCCAGCTTCTTGGCTATGATTCTGGCTTCGGCGGAACCGGTGTAACCGACAATGGCGCGGTTGTGCCTCCTGGTTCCTACCGTCTGGCCCCGCTGGGGATTTGAATGGTAAAGGCTGACCTTGTGCAACGTATGCTTGTTGCAGTACGGGCAGTAAGCCATTATTTGATTCTCAATTTTCATACGGCCACTTGGGTCATGCTGTTTCTCCGATCTTGTTCTTTATCAAGAATTCGGCATCGTCGTCGTCCATCAGTTCGACAATATCTCCCTGTTTGTAGGGGCCGATCTTCTTTCCCTTTGCGGTTAGAACCTCAGGAATAGCATTTTTGATCTTAATCCTGGAGATTTTTGCCTGTGGGATGCTTTTGCTTACTAATTGCTGTATCTCATTATATAAAGTTTCTTCATCCTCGGGCACAGGAGCAGGAAGCGGCTTGCTGTAAGCGATGTACATGAGCAGCTTTTGCCTCCTCCGTTGTTTGAGAGAAATAAGCATCTTCTTGAAATTCTCAAAATGCTCGGAGTCTGATTCCGCTTTTAGCTTCTTAAGGTGCTTCTCGGCATCTGAATAGTAGTCCGCCTCAAGCGGCGTTAGTTCCCCCGTCTTCTTTTCCTGAAGCAGTTTTGTAAAAATCTGCTCTGCCGAGATTTCGGACCCCAAAAAATCAACCTAGAGAGTTCGCTTCCGGTATTCTCTTCATTCGCTTTTTATAAAAGCTTTTGGTTTGTTCTTCTGTTATTGATATACACATACATATACTAAACAAACCGAATAGTGGAACTGAACCCTCTAGCGAGGGGAGGATTTGGACCTCCGGTCTTCGGGTTATGAGCCCGACGGGTACTCCAGGCTACCCTACCTCGCTGCGATTAAACTTTGCAACTCAATCTATAAAAGTCTTCCAATCCTTGCGGTGCAGGCCAGAATTAAATATTATAACTCTGTAATATAATCATGAAGCTTAACAAACTAACTCCTGCGGAAGAGCGAATCATAGTCAACAAAGGGACAGAGCTGCCATTCCTTAACGAATACGACAGGAACTTCAAGAAAGGGGTTTACATCTGCAAGCGTTGCGAAGCACCGCTTTACAATTCTAAAGATAAATTTGATGCCCACTGCGGCTGGCCAGCGTTTGACCAGGAGATAAAAGGGGCCGTTAAGCGTGTCCCAGACGCTGACGGCATGCGCGTTGAAATCCAATGCGCGAAGTGCGGAGCGCATCTGGGACATGTTTTCGAAGGCGAACGCCTAACTCCTAAGAACGTTAGGCACTGCGTCAATTCAATTTCAATGAAGTTCATACCTGCAAAAGAGGGCAAAGATGAAAAATAAATCAATAGTTTTCGGTGGCGGATGCTTCTGGTGCACAGAAGCGGTATTCGAGATGTTCAGAGGAGTTGAAAAGACCACTCCAGGATATGCGGGTGGTAATTTTCCCGATCCAACCTATGAAGATGTTTGCACCGGATCTACAGGCCATGCGGAAGTATTGAAGATAGATTATGATATGGATCAAATTTCGCTTGAGAAGCTTCTGAAGGTCTTCTTTTCAATGCACGACCCAACATCTCCAGACCATCAAGGCGCCGATTATGGCTCTGAGTACCGGTCGATCATACTTTATTCAGATTCAAATGATAAGGCTATAATTGAAAAAGCGATAAAAGAAGCACAAGCAAACCACGACGATAAAATAGTCACAGAAGTGAAGAAGCTGGATAATTTCTACGTTGCTGAGGACTATCACAAAAAATTCTTTGACAAAAATCCTCTTCAACCTTATTGTATGCTTGTTGTCAGGCCCAAAGTCAGCAAAATCAAGAAGGAGTTTGGAATAGACCTAAAAACCACGTAGCATTTCCCTATACACGGCTGCGTATTCTTCCGCAAGTTTCCGGATTTCTTGATTTCGAGGTCCAATTACAGCATCTA
>CAZXIK010000129.1:0-2010 GCA_964640735.1 Microcaldota archaeon
ACTCTACCATTCAGAATTTTCCTGATCAGATCGCGCGTCTGGTTCGTGCGCTTCTGATCTCCAAACAGGTAATTCTCGACCCGTTGGGTTAGGGTAACAGTATCCGACAAATCAGACCCTAGACGTGTCACAAGAAGCTCTTCATTCCCACGCTCTGAAGAGGCAGCGATGTAGTTACGCACCGAACGCTTTATGCATACATCGGTGGCATCGCATCGCTTTGTGTAGCGATCAATCCTGGGCTCATTCCCGTTTGGGTCTCCATTAGGATTACTCTTCCGAACATCCCAAAGGAAAAGCGTTTCGTGACGATGTGAAAGAGTCTTGGGTTTTTCAGCTTCCTTTTGGGTTGTTGCTTTGGTTTCCGACATCTCCCGGTCCTCCCCCTGGTTTAACTTTCTTTTTGAAGATAAAATCTCGCCCCACCGCCCATCCATGGCAGAAGGCCACGGTCGCTGCCCGGTCCCGATCAACTCTCCCGACATCATAGTGACAGATGGCCTTCATCAGCTCCTGTAAACGCTGGCTATCAACAAATTTCTCCTTGGTCTTGATGTACTCCAAGCATCGTGGATAGATGCTTTGGAGAATGTCGTCATAGGTGAGGGCTAAAGTTCCAAGCCAGGTGTATGCGGCCAGTCTGATATTGGGCTTTTGCAGATGCTCAGCATAAGCAAACAGGCAGCCAACAACGAAGGGGGCTCGCAACGTCCCATCTCGAAGGAGCGGATGGGAATCGATGAATTGACCAAGTTCAGGCATAGATGAGAACTTGAACTTATTGGGCTCTGTATTGTCCATTGCCGCGCTCCTTAATTGATCCATAAGAACTAAGAGAGCAAGAATATTACCCGTGAAGTTGGAAACGGTGTACTTGTCATTGTCATCCTCGCCGTCGCGCATACGCTTGTAAGCGGCTACAAGATTCTCATACGCATCGCTGGCGATCTCATGAGACGGAATATCTTCTCCATAAAAGATCGATCGAAGATATCGTTCAACTTCCGCACGCCTCTTGCTCTTGCTTCGCTTTTTCTCTTCCCAGTGCGGGGCAAAAAGACGATGCAGCAGAAAGAGTTCATCGTCAACCTTCCAATAGCTGGCGGTAGCACTGTGCGCCAGTGACCAAAGAGCTTCCAAGCGCCGATTTGCTGCAGTGATGGCCTCAGCAATCTTCAGAATGCGGCTCGGCAACACGTCCGGGAAGACAACGTTCAGCTTGTCCAGCCGCCTGACATTCTTGGTATCACCAGTTGTCACTGCATCGCCAAACACGAATGAAACCGTCGCACAAGAAGGGATCTGGCCCAGACGATAGAGCAGCCGTTTTTCCGCTACGGCTGCCTGGCTCGTAGAGCTACCCCAAATATCTTTCAAGGTGACAACCAGAGCACGGCGATCATTCAGTTTCGCAGGAACCAACTTGATTGAGGGCAAGATCAGACACTCATTGCCACCGATATGCCTCTCAGCCAATATCTTAAGCAGCCTCTGCTTGAACACATAGAGAAGATCTGCACAGGCTCGACAGAGTTTAAAACTTGCATCTGCGTATTGATAGGAAGTGTGGTAGGGATCGGTCAACTGGTAGCACGAGAGTTCCGCAACGGCAGTCCACTGATCGAGAAGAATGCCATTTTCTTTGCACAGAGGACAAAGACCTTCGTGCTGCTTGGCGATTGGTCCCCAGTCTTCTTCATCAAAAAGCGAGGCTCCTCCTGAAATGCCAGCCCGCATTCGTACGGCAATCAAGTACCTTCTGAAAAGCTCCCACTCTCCGATTGGCTTTCGACCAACTGTCACGACAACAAGCGCCTTCTGCCCAGACTTGAGTGACGGAAACTCGCGTTGAAGATGTAAGTCAATTGCTTCTTTCTTCGACTCAAGCAGATTGACAATCTGTTCCAGCCGTTTCCGATCCTCCAATCCGCTACGATTCCAGAACAAAGGACCAGTATGTTGCTTTTCCTTCTTGCCAGGAACAGTGGCCTGACAGTATCTCTCCAGGAT
>CAZXIK010000130.1:0-2007 GCA_964640735.1 Microcaldota archaeon
GTGTTAACATATTACATGCTAGTGGAAAAGCGGCGCAACAGTCAGTACAACATTTCCACATTCATCTGATACCTCGGTACGAATCGGATGGTTTGGATACGTGGCCAAAAAGCGACTTCAAAGACAAAAATATCAAGCTAGTGTTTGAACAAATAAAAAAGTAGCTATAAATTTGCTTCATTTCTTATAATTTTTGTGGCACTACATCTTCCTCAGCTTTCCGGACTCAAGCCGATATGTCACATCGCCGAGCGTCTTGGCATCTGCCGGGTCGTGGCTCACCACTATCGTGGGTATGCGCAGCCTCTTGATTATCGAGCGCAGCTGCCTCCCTATCGCCTGCTTCGTCTCCACGTCTATCGCCGAGAGCGGCTCGTCCAGCAGGAAAAGGCTGGGCTTTATCGCGAGCGCCCTTGCGACCGCTACCCTCTGCTTTTCGCCGCCGGACAAATCAGTGACCGCGCGCGCAGCAAGTCCGGAAGGCAGCTCCACCGTCTTCAACAGCTCGCTCACCCTCTGCCCGATGACTTCCTGACTTTCCCCTCTCACGGCCAGGCCGAAGGCTATGTTCTCGCTCACGGTCATGTGCGTGAAGAGCCCGTAATCCTGCGGGACATAGGCGAGCCCCCTCTTCTCTATCGGAAGGCCGTCTATCCTTTTGCCGTCAAGTAGAATGCTCCCCGAATCGGGCCTGACAAAGCCGAGTATGCAGAGCAGCAGGGTTGTCTTTCCCATGCCGGACTTTCCTGTCACTATCGCTATTTCATTTTCTTTTACCGTGAGATTTATTCTATCCAGCACCTTCTGCTCTCCGTACGACTTTGATAAGCTATCTATCCTGAGCATCATTTCACCCTCGGCTCCAGCATCCTGCGTATGATTACAAGCGCAAACAGCGCAAATGCTGTCATGATTGCCGTGGCTGCAAGTGCAAGGAACGGGTCCACGCCGACGACCCTGTTTGTATAAGTCGGCAGTATCTCCGTCTTGTATGCGATGACGCCCGCAAATATGAGCGAGCCGCCGAACTCCCCCATCGCCCTAGCCCAGGACAGCGTGAGGCCTGTTGCGATGTCCTTCTTCGCGAGCGGGAGCAGCACCCTGAACATCACGTCGCCCGTGCCAGCGCCCAGCGAGCGCGCGACGAGGTCAAGCTTCGACTCCCTTATCTCGCGGAACTTCCTCAGCGTATAGCTCAGGACGAACGGAGCGGAGATGATCAGCTTCGCAATGATCACGGCAGCAAAGGTGAAAGCCAGGTCTATGGGCGAGTTGGTCCCGAAAGTGAAAAGGTATATCACTCCGACAGCCACCGGTGGGAATGTCTGCGGTATGTCGATCAGCATGGCTTCCACCAGGTTCTGGTACCTGAACCTCCTGTAGGCGAGAAAGTAGGCGGTCGGTATCGCGAAGAACACGGCTATGCCAATCACGACGAAAGCGGAAACGAGGCTTATCCCAAGAGCCGCCCAGAACCTGCTGTCGGAAAAGAGCAACGGAGCCAGGTCGGGCTTCACCACAAAGCTTGCCGCAAGGACGATGAACGGAAGCATGAACCAGAATATCCAGCTGTAGGAGAGCAATCGTATCGTCAGCTCAGCCTTGCCTTCCGGGATTGTGCTGCGCTGTTCCTGTGGCATCAATTAGTTATAATGCTTTACAGCGTAAATAGGGAAACACTTTTACTTTGCGAACATTATCTTCACTATGTCGTTGTTCTTAAGCTCGTGCTCCTTGCCCAGCCTCCTCTTTGTCCTTGCGTCAATCGCCGCGATGAACTTCTCACCGATGCTGGTGTGTATCTTGAATGCCAAGTCCAGTGCGGTAGAACCTTTCTTCAAAAGCAAAGCGTCGGGCAACACATTCCCGTTCTTGTCGGACAGCTTGTTCTCGTCCTCGACGGGGTAAGCGACAATGTTGTCCAAGAATTCGAACACTGCTTTGTTCAGGCAGGTCTGCACACCGGTGGAGCCGTACTTTTCCAGCACGTTCTTCTTTATGTAATCC
>CAZXIK010000131.1:0-1969 GCA_964640735.1 Microcaldota archaeon
ACTCCCTATACTTTCTGCGCCGAAAGTATTGTAAAACTTTCAAGGAAAGCTATAATAAAAAGACCTGGTGGTAGGATCATATTACCAAAGCTGTGATAAAAACTTTTATAAACTTTCTTATACTATGATTATGAGTATTGGATGCTGAAGGACGTAATCATCACCCAGCAGGGGGAGGTTGAAAGACATTTACGTGAAAGGTATGTAGAGCGGGACGTTGGGGCGCTCTCGCTGGAACATGACCTGATTAAGGTGGTTATGGGACCGAGGAGGGCGGGCAAGTCCTTCTTTGTCATGCATACCCTGAAACGCAGGAGCAACTTCGGGTATGCGAACTTTGATGACGAGTCTCTGGTAAAGGTGGAAAACTATGACGACATAATATCGGAGATAAGCCAGGCGTATGGGAACCCAAAAGTGCTCTTTTTCGACGAGATACAAAACCTGGAGAAGTGGGAGCTGTTTGTCAACAGGCTCCAGAGGCAGGGGTACAACGTTATCATATCTGGAAGCAATTCAAAGCTGCTCAGCAGGGAACTTGCGACGCACCTGACCGGGAGATACATGCCCACGGTCATCCTGACCTTTTCCTTCAAGGAGTATCTTGAGGCCAAGGGCATAGATGTGAGCAGGCTCACGACCCAAAGGAAAGAGGAGATGCTGCTGGAATACATGCGCAACGGCGGCTACCCGGAAACCATAATCAAGAAGCTGGGCACAAAAGAATACCTGGACGTGCTGTTCGACTCCATACTTTACAAAGACATAGTAAAGCGCTACAACATAAGGAAGGGAAAGGAGGTGGAGAGGCTTGCTCTCTACCTGATAGCCAACATAGGCAGCGAATTCTCCTACCTGTCACTGGCGAACGCCACGGGCATAAAAAGCAGCATAACCTCACAGAAATATAGCGGATATCTGGAGGAAGCGTATCTTCTGTTTTATATTGGCAGGTTTTCTTACAAAACAAAGAGTGCGGGTCAGATCAGGAAGGCTTATTGCTATGATACCGGCATGTTCGCGGCAAAGGCGATGCAGGCAAGCCCGAACCTGGGCAAGTTTCTGGAAAACACGGTTGCAATACACCTCAAAAACGCCGAAATAAAGAAGGAGATGGAGCTCTATTATTGGAAAGACCAGCAGGACCACGAGGTGGATTTTGTAGTGAAGAGGGGAATAAAGGTTGCAGAGCTCATCCAGGTGTGCTACTCTCTGGAAGATAAAAAGACAAAGGACAGGGAGATACGCTCTTTGCTGACTGCTGGAAAAGAACTGCGCTGCAAAAAACTCACAATAATAACCATGAAGGAAGAGAAGAAGGAGAGCAGGGAATGGTTTGGCATCAAGGGAACCATAACCTACAAATCAGTGTGGAAATGGCTGCTTGAGGAAACGAGGTAAAAATATGGCAAACCGAATAAGCCCCAACCAAAATCAGGCTCTCCTCCTGGGGCTTTACCGACGACAAGGGTAAGTTTGACGTCAATTCAAATACCGGCACTGCAGGTCTTGCCTGGTGCCTGTCTTCTGCCATAAAATCTGCAAGAAAGAAATAGATGACAGCTTTTAAAGGTTGAAGCGCAGATTACTTTATGAGCGAATGGCCTAGGCATGGGGCAGAAGCGGGGACATAGGATGGATGGGTGAATTTGAATGAGCTTAATCATTGGAGGAACGAAATACGAAGTTTGCCGCTTTAATACAGAGAAAGAATTAGAAAAAGCGTTTGTGAAAAGTTCAAATGAAGTTTTTGGGGAGACCTGCCTCTACTTTGACATAAAGCAGAGAATTGAAAGTGAAAAAAGAATAGGAACGATACCGGACGGGTATTTGATAGATGTTGCGCATGACAAATTTTATTTAGTTGAAATCGAGCGAAGAGAACATGACATTCTGAAACACATCACAGGCCAGTTGATTGGTTTTGACGTAGCCATGAAGAACAGCATGTCCCGCCGAGTTTTGATTA
>CAZXIK010000132.1:0-1942 GCA_964640735.1 Microcaldota archaeon
GTCCAGTCTCGTCTTTTCCATCTGCCTTGATTTCTTGAAAATTCCTTCCTGGTCCATCCTCCTGAGATCCGAATAGACTCTCCAGTACGTATCGAAGTGTCTTTTCAGCGAGGTGTATGGCTTGTAGTAAACAGCCGCATCATAGCGCACTCTTATCGTACCCGGTCCGTACCTTGTGTGAACAAAGTTTGCCAGATACGTATCGTCAGCCACATTTTCGTGGTTTGGCAGCTTGAGGTATTTCACGTTCCTCACCATGAACGTCCTTCCGTGGAAATATATTTTCGATTTCTTCTCAAAATCAGGAGACACCAACTTTTGGGGGTTCTTCTCTGCATACCATTTGTATGCAGACACGTCGTTTACGGAAACTTCCGCTTGGGGATGGATCGCCCTCGCATTGAGAACGCCGAAAAGGAAACCCTCCCATAACGACTTGCCGTTCGTCTTCATGGGGGTCGGCCAGGCTCCTACAATTATCAGTCTGTCGATATTCCTGATGTCCCTGTAAAGCGTCTCCACGCACCTCCTGTCCAAAACGACATCCGCGTCTATGGACACAAATGGCGCCTTCCTGTTACTGACCGCTTTTATTATCGCATTCTGCGCAACGCTTTTGCCCTTTCCAGCATGGATGATTCTTATGTTGAGTTTCGGATACCTCTTCTTCCCTTCCAGCGCTCTCTCTTTCGTCCTGTCCGTTGACGCGCTCAGGCAGATTATGGTTTCTACGTTTGCCTTTATGGTTTGCCTGTCGAGCGATTTGAGGCAATTCAATATGTTCTTTTCCTCATTGTACGCCGGAATTCCGTAATATAAATCTGGTTGCATGTCAATGCATCTTCGTGTTTGCATATGAGTCTTTGCCGGTAAGTCTGAGCCAGTCTGATTTTGCGAGATCCTTCTGGGCATTTTTGAAGCGTCCCAGCGCTCTGTATGCGTCGGATCTATCCCTGTAGGCCTCGGCATAGTTCTGGTCAAGCCTTATCGCCTTGTTATGATCCCTCAGAGCTAAACGGAACTTTCCGATCTGCTGATAGGCATAGCCCCTGTTGTTATGTGCCGCAGAAGATGACGGCATCAGCCTGACTGCCTTATTAAAAGCCGGAATCATCGCCCTGTAGTTGCCCGCATACAGATATGCGTTTCCCAAGTTTTTGTAGGCGTCTGCCAATCTAGGGTTGATTTCCAATGCTTTGCGGTAGTCTTTTATTGCCAGGTCGTACTTGGCAATGTACTTGTAGCATCTCCCCCTTAGATTGAAGGCTTCAGAGAACCTGCCATCGAGCGCTATCGCTTTGTCTAGTTTGCGTATTGCGTCCTTTGGCTTGCCTTGCATAAGAAGCCGTTTGGCGGCGCTAAATGCCTCGACCGACCTTTTTCGACCCCGTGGGCCTCTCTGGAAGTTCATGTGTATTCACCTGATTATCTGGACTGTCTGCTTGTATCTGTCTGCTAACGTATCCAATCTTGTGTTGACGTCTTCCATTCTGACTTTAGTAGGTATCTTTGAAGAGTAGGTTGAAGGTCTTTCCGAATAAGGAAAACAGGTTATAAAATCAAACTGTACTGCGTCAAGAACCGCTATCGTTTCCCTGAAATCTTCCTCGCTCTCCCCTGGAAATCCGACTATGACATGTGTGCCAAACTTCACATGCGGCGCCCGCATTCTCAAGTCACCCAAGCAGCGGACTACGTCCTCCGCTTTGTACGGCCTTCTCATCTGCTGCAGCAACCTGTTGCTCCCGGACTGGACGGGGAAGCTTATGGCTCTCATCTTTTTGCCGTTCTCCGAAGAAAAAACCCTCAAATACTCTTTTTCATCCCTTATGAACCAGTTTACGTTGAAGTCGTGTACGAATAGCTTGTAATCGCCAGGCAAAGCCAGCAATTGCTCGAGCAGATTGTAGAACTTGATTCCGATATCCGTGCCATATGCTCC
>CAZXIK010000133.1:0-1922 GCA_964640735.1 Microcaldota archaeon
GGATAGATGGAGATGACCTGAAGGTGACCAAGTTCCCGCTTACCGCCTTGGGCAGGTCGATCGCGCTGAACACGACCAACGGCTTCGTGAAGATAGCCGCGGATTCGGACAACATCGTGCGCGGCGTCGAGGTTGTCTCCGACGATGCAGGCAACATAATCGCGGAGGCGGTTGTTGCGATAGAGATGGGAGCAACGCTCGAGGACATAGCCGATTCGATACACCCGCACCCGACGTACAGCGAGGCGCTGCAGGAGGCGGCAGAGGCTGCGCTCGGTAGGTCGATACACTACTTCTACGGCAGGTAGCTCATTCGTCCGCGTACACGACACGCCAGACGTTCTCCTTTTCCTTAACGAACTTGACAGGCCTCTCGTTCTCTGGAACTAGTTTTTTATGCTTGCCGGCTTTTTCAGGCTTCTTGCCAAAAATCGACAAAAGCAGCACCAGCTCACCTATACACAAGATGGCTTACCGCCATTTTCACCACCCTGCTCCCAGAGGCTCTCTTGATCCTAGACCTCATCTGCCAGATATTCTGCTGAGCGACTCTCGCCGAGACAACGAAGCCGTAGTCGCCGGTCGTGAGGTGCACCTCCTTCACGCCTCCGCAGCCAGCTATCTTTCTGGCGATTTCCCCAGAATTAACTTTGTCGGGCGGCTCTACAAGCAGAAAGAGGGGCTTCTGCGTGCTTGTGGGAAATGCGACCTTGTCTTTTCCGTTGCTCATGCAGCTCCCTTCATGTTAGTGGGTGGGCATGGAAAAGGCGCTGGTGTGAGTCGAGAGAGTGGGTAATGGGCTCACAGAAGTAGCACCGCATTTTTCGAAATGCCACACGTTCCCAACCACCCTTCCCATGCATATACTGCTGTCGTCTTTATATTAATACCTTATTTATTTTTGAATTTTATTTGTAATATTTTCGGATTTTCATTACAAGTATATGTCGCCACTTATGTCCATGGTGTGTTCCACGCATATTTGTAGTACTGCTTCGCATCTAGGTTTCTCAACGGCAATAAGCCTCTTACTGGTTTTACAATCATAGCATGAACTGTGTGAGGGTTGTTGCTCCTTAGTATATTAATGTACCATCTGACTCCAAAAGTCATTGCTTCTTTCTTTGTTTTAGCGAAAGTAAAGACAAAGAAACGATAGCTGCCACTGAGCACGGTCACTATCGACGTCGCATTTATAATCGGCAGTTCCTCAATCTCGCTCATATTGTGTCTGCGTATGGCTGGGAAGATGTCGCTAAGAGTATGCTTGTCAAATCTGTATCTCGCAAAGAAAGCAATAAGTGAACCTCCTGCATTCTGGACTGCAATCGTGAACCGCCTAATAATTCCTTTGCGTAAAAGCCTGAAGACCCTGTATCTTATCGTGTCTTCATTTATGCCGAGTTGTTTGCTCATATCTCTGTAACTTGTTCTTGAGTTTTCGTTCAGCAGCTGCAAAATTAGTTTGTCTTTTTTATCGACTTTTATGTCATCCTTAATGAAATTTGTAAAAGCACCATTGAGTGGCATATAACCAAGATGCGTCTGCACATAACTCGAGGGACGTAATTCTGGGAAATATTCAGATAGATTCGCTGCTAGTTCTGTTTCCCATCTAATGTAGTTGTTCGACGTATCGGCCGCGGCAAATATGAATAAGTCGAAATCACCCTTGGTGATATACACGTTTTGAGCGTAGGGATCATTCTCGAAAAATTTTCTGAGTAAAACCTCATCTGGTTTCTTCCCGAATCTCATCAGCACAACGTGTCTCTCTTCCAAACCGAGCTTACTCATGTCCAATTCAAGAGTGAATTTGATGTCGAGCTTTGATACAAGTCTGTTCAGAAGCCTGTTTACCTTTATTGGGGAACAGCCTGCAATCTTGGCAAGGCGCGTTAGGCTCGTCCTAGAGTTTATAC
>CAZXIK010000134.1:0-1904 GCA_964640735.1 Microcaldota archaeon
GTTGTCTCCTGTTCCTGTGGGCTGGCTCTATCAGTTCCTGTATCTGTCGTCTCAGCAACTGCAAACAGTGCACGTAACGGGGTTCTATTTAAAGGCGGTGCTTATCTTGAAGCAGCGCAAGAATTGAGAGCAATAGCCTTTGATAAGACAGGAACTCTCACGATCGGAAGACCTGCGGTCACTGATGTAGTTGCTTACGATGCTCTTTCTGAAAAAGAGATACTTGCTTTAGCTGGCAGCATTGAATCCCGCTCAGAACATCCCATAGCAGAGGCAATAGTAAGAAAAGCAAAAGAGTCAGAAGTTCCTCTGCTAAGCATAGGAGATTTTGAGGCGATGACTGGATTGGGGGTAAAGGCAAGGGTTAACGGCAGCCTTTATTTTGTGGGCAGCAGCCGACTTTTTCATGAGAAAGGTATCTCATTAACTCAAGCTCAAAATGATATTTCTCGCTTTGAAAGCGAGGGGAAAACCGCTGTACTCCTGGGCAGTGAACAGAGGCTGGTAGGTATTCTTGCAGTCGCGGACAAATTGAGAGCCGAAACCGGAGAGACTATAAAAACGTTGAAAAGTTCAGGCATGAAAGTGGTAATGCTTACAGGCGATAATGAAAGAACAGCAAAGGCAGTAGCATCACAGGCAGGAGTGGATGAGTATTTAGCCCAACTTCTGCCTGAGGATAAAGTTGAGGCTGTGAAGAAGCTTAAGGAGAAGTATGGCAAAGTTGCTATGATAGGGGATGGTGTGAATGATGCTCCTGCCATGGCTGTTTCTGATGTTGGAATAGCTATGGGTGCAGCAGGCACGGATGTAGCAATAGAGACTGGAGATATTGTCTTAATGTCAGATGATTTATCCAAGATTGATTATGCTCTCAGATTGAGCCGAAGATCCGTCAGTAACATTCGACAGAACATAACAGCTTCTTTAGCCATAGTAGCTTTTCTTGTTCCACTGGCTTTAATTGGATGGCTTAGCCTTGTACCCGGGATACTTCTTAATGAAGTGAGCGCACTGATAGTAATTGTTAATGCATTGAGGTTATTAAGATAAAAAACGAGGTTTATTATGGAAAAAGTAATCCTTGATACTTTAAGGATAAAAATATGAAGAAGACTTCTGCAGACATAATAATCTACCTGCTGATAATGCTTGTGGTTCTGGCTACAATTGCGCAGGTGTACGTTTACGGTTTCACTGGGGCATGGAAGGCAGAGATGAGAGAATTCTTTTATGACAACTGGGCTGCAGTTTTATTTTCAGTGGTTCTGCTCAGCATCTTCTTCATTGCTTTTTTGAAACCTTTGCAGAAGAGGAACTGGCGCGAGTTCGGAATAACAGAAGCGTATATAGTTGCTCTTTTTACCGAGATGTTCGGAATACCTCTGACAATTTACCTTCTTACCTCAGTGGCTGGCTATAAAATCGGCCTCAGCGGCTTTGAAGGGCATCTCTTTGCTGTTATGCTCGCAAAACTTGGAATACTCGAAATAGAAGAAGGCGTTGCCTTGGTAATGGTCACCAGTACAATTCTGATAGGCACAGGACTGGTCTTGATGGCAATGGGATGGAGAGAAATCTACTATTCCGAGGGCAGGCTGGTGGTTACTGGAATATACACCAAGGTAAGGCATCCCCAGTACACTGGCTTAATCCTTGTAATCGCAGGCTTTCTCCTCCAGTGGCCTACAATAATAACGTTGGTCATGGCACCTTTTCTAACATATATGTATTACAGGCTTGCTAAGAAAGAAGAGACGGAGATGATTGAAAGGTTTGGAGACGAGTATCGTGAATACATGAAAAGAACTCGTATGTTTTTACCATTTTAGCTACAGAACTTTTCATCCTCACGAATGAAATTCCCGTGCCAGGTATGATACCCAACCTGTCCTGAGTAGCCG
>CAZXIK010000135.1:0-1717 GCA_964640735.1 Microcaldota archaeon
GCTTCAGCGAGGAGAATATGGCCATGTTCAAAAAGCTTTTTGACAAGATAAAAACCGGCAGGAAGCCTGCGCGGGTCGATTCGCTTGTCGAACCCGACTATTGGGTCGAGCCAAGGTACGTCGTGACGGTCAGGGCGGACGAGATAACAAAATCCCCAATGCACACGGCAGGCAGGCACAAGGAAGATGACGAGGAGATAGGATACGCGCTCAGGTTTCCCAGGATCGTGAGCAATGGGGTGAGGGAGGACAAGGGCGCCGAGGAGGCGACGACAACCAAGGAGATAATCGAGATGTTCAAGCGGCAGAGGAAGACAAAGGTCGGAGAAGAAGCCTAGCTTTTATTTCGCTTCGCAGATAGACGAAGCTAGGGAAAATCGCTTTATAAATCGGATTCCAGCTTCTAGGCATGGGGACAGGAAAAGAGAAAAAGTTCCGCGAGCTGACGCTTGGGGAGCGACACAGACTCCTGAAGGAGGAGTACGGGCTCAGCAAGGAGCAGCTCGACGACCTGCTCGCAGGAGGAATAAGATACTCGAAGAAGGACAGGCCTGCCGAGAACGGCGCGGGAAAGGTTGCGGTCCCTCTGAAGTTCGCTGAAAACTTCACGATAAACGGAAAGGAATTCAGCCATATTCCAATGAGCATAGAGGAATCTTCGGTCGTCGCCGCCGCAAGCAACGCGGCGAAGATGGCAAAGCGGCATGGAGGCTTTACTGCGATCTCAACTGAACAGGTAATGATGGGACAGATAATGCTGATGAACGTCCCCGATGAGGAAAATGCGAAGAACGCCCTGAGGAAACACATCCTCGAGCTGGAAGCCAAAGCGAAGGAACTGGCTCCGCACCTTGCGCAGAACGGCGGCGGGCTGACGGACGTGAAGTTTAGCGCCTTTGAAACCGACAGGGGCCGCATGCTAGTCGCAGAATTCCTAATCGATTGCAAGGACGCGGCAGGAATGAACGCTGTCAACAAAATACTCGAAGGGTCGGCTCCGCAGGTTGAGGCGCTGACCGGCGGCGATGCCAGGGCAAGAATAATTTCCAACTATTCGCCCACGCGGCTCGCCATGTCCCACGCCACCTTTGACAAGGACGCGCTTGCTGAAGGGGGGCCCTATTCATCGGAAGAAACCGTTGAGAGAATGCTCGACGTATACCACTGGGCGCTCAATGACGTCGGAAGAGCGGTCACCCACAACAAGGGGATAATGAATGGAATCGATGCGGTCGCGCTGGCTACAGGCCAGGATTGGAGGGCATTGGAGGCGGGAGCGCACGCGTACGCGGCAACGCAGGCGCAGCATACCGGGAAGAATAATTATGGACCGCTTACAAAATTGGAGAAGGATGCTGATGGCAATCTCGTGGCAGGCATACAGATACCTCTTGCGGTTGGGATAGTCGGCGGGAGCTCGCAGGCGAATCCCGTGGCTAAGATGAGCATCGAAAAATTCCTGAAAGCGGAGAGCGCGGGAGAGCTCGCCGAGATAATGGCTTCCGTAGGACTGGCGAACAACGTCGCTGCGATAAGGGCCATAGCCTGCGAAGGCATACAGCAGGGCCACATGAAGCTGCACGGCGAGATGCTTCACGAGAAGCGGGACGGCAAAAAGGCCTGAACGAAACGCAAGAAAGCTTTATCTATGGCCCAATTGAATACTTTCGGGGAGAATCCTGGAAAATACAAAGCGGCAGGGAGCGCAGGTTGGGGC
>CAZXIK010000136.1:0-1705 GCA_964640735.1 Microcaldota archaeon
CGCTTATGCTGTCCAGCTTTTCAAGGTTCCACAGGGTGTCGAGGACAAGCCTAGACTTGCTGGGGCTCAGGTATTTTGATGTGAGCCGCTTGAACTTGCCTTCTATTTCGGCCTCGCTCATGGGATTTTTATGATGGCCTCTTGAATATATGACTTCTTTGCTCATGCTTTTGCCATCTTTGAATTTAATCACAATGCCGGTCGCGTTTACAGTGCCTCCATTGTTGAAAAGTCGGGTGTATTTTGGGACCTCGACCACCTTTATCTTCTTCATGAAGTCAAGCGTCTTCTTGTCCCTGAACCTTTTCTTCGCGAATGTGCCTGTATTCACATCGCCATCCATCAGAGCGGCCGCGACTATAAAAGGAAGGCTGTGGTCCGCGGTCTCCTTCGTCATGGGATCCCACTTTTCAGGTTCCTTGCCTATTATCTTCCAGCTCGCTTCGTCAGCCCCTACTTCCACACTGCTTATTTCATCCATCGACCTGAAGCTGCTCCTCAAATCGAGGGCCGCGAATATGGCGGTTTGCGCCCTTATTTCTGCAGGGAAATACTTCAAAACGCTCTCGTTTATCTTGAACACGTTTTTCCTGCTGCCGAATTTTTTCGTATCGAGATCGAACCTGCCCGTTACCTGATTCCAGAAGCCCATCTCGCCCTCGAAGACAGGCGAGGGGCCGGTCATGCCGTTTTTTGCAAGCATGGCCGCGAGTATCGCATTCCTCGCGGAATTCGAGAATGCCATTGCCTTCCACATGGATATTTCGCCTGCCCTGACCTGCCTCATCACCAGGTGGGAGTTTAGGGATATGTTTATCGCCTGCCTTGTCTGCTCTACCGAGAGCCCCATTATCTTTGAAGCTGCGCAGGCCACGGACACCAGCCCGTACGTCACCTGATCCCACCCGCGCCTCCAGAGGCTTGCCGCATCAGCAAGCCTGGCCTGGACCTCATACGCGATGACAGTGCCGAGAAGCACTTCCTTTCCGCCTTTCTTTGCCGCCTCGGCGACCGCAATCACCGGGAGTATGTTATCGCTAGGATGCGCAAATTCTTTTGCGTCATAGGTGTCATTGTAATCAAAATACCTTGCCATGCCGCCATTTATGAACGCTGCTAGTTGCGGTTCTGCTCTCAGATGCGTGCCGAGCACTGTCGCCGCGATCTCTCCCTTTGTTTCTTGCAGCGTTTCCCTCGCTATCCTTATCGGAGTTTCATCGAAAGCTCCAATCGCACAGCCCAAGGTATCGATCACAAGTTTTTTGGAATTGTGGATTGTGCGGTTGTCGAAATCCCCGTACTGCACAGAAGCGACGTACCTTGCCAACTTCTCTGCGATTTCCATGCTTTCACTTCATTTTTTTGACCACTGCAGCCGCCATTTCCTCTGTAGAAACTGCCTTCTTAGGCTCCAGATCATAGGTTACTGCCTTTCCTTCCTTAATCACGCCAAGAACGGCATTTTCCAGGCGCTTTGCTGCCTTCTTTTCCCCGATGTATTCGAGCATCATCGCGCCGCTGAGTATGCACGCTGTTGGGTTTACCTCGTGCTTCCCGGCGTGCTTCGGGGCGCTCCCGTGCACAGGTTCGAACATTGCGAATGAATCGCCCATGTCTGCGCTTGGCGCAAGCCCTATGCTGCCCGCCATACCTGAACAGAGATCGGATATTATATCTCCATAAAGGTTCGGGCAGAGTATAACGT
>CAZXIK010000137.1:0-1618 GCA_964640735.1 Microcaldota archaeon
ACAAGGACCCGAGGCCGCAGCCCAAGCCGCTCACGCCTGGAGCACTCGAAGAGATAGAGCGCCTCATAAAGGACGTCAAGCGGATCCACGACATGCAGAAGGAGCAGGGAATGGAGAAGATAATCGAGGTCATTGAGAATGTGGACGAGAACGTCAAGATAAGCAACAGGGAGCTCCAAGCAAAGCTCAATCAGCTCGGAAGCCTCCTCAGGTCGTATGCAGGCCCGATGATAATCGATGAGCTTAGCGCGGAGATTGAGGGCGCGAAGGAATCTTCAAAAGACAGGTCGAAGCAGTTCCCGGACCTGATGGCAAACACAGCCGCAGTGGCCCACAGCACGGCCATGATTGACAAGCAGCTCAAGGACGCGCTCGACAGAATAGACGCTGCGAAGAAGGATCCATCGCTTCTTGAGAAGGGCGAGGAGTCTGCCAAGAGGGAAATAGGCAGCAAAAGGCGCGGGAAGAAGGAAAACGCGTAGAAAAAGGCAGCAAGGCCATTAGGAGTTTTTCGTCAATATTTAAATACCCTGAAAATAAGGAAATATAGGAAAGGCCGGGGGAGAATGCCAGGGAAAAGACGCGTAAGTCTCATCCAACTCAGCTGCGATCTTAAAAACGACAGCCGCGACCTTGAATCCGGAGAGTACTCGTTTGAGTTCACCGCCGCAGGCACCGACGCGCGCAAAAGATTGAAGGAGCTTTACAGGACCGACCGCGATATCATAGAGAAATGGGTCATGGTCGAAGGCGGGAGCGATGCCAAGATGAGAATAGACCTGAGCGAATCGCCGAAGGTCGCCGTCAGCCTCGAATACATGAAAGCCAGCGAAACCAAGGCAAAGGATTTCCTGAAGTCCGAGCTCAGGAAAATGGAGGAGAAGCTGACGCCTAGGATGCGGGACATAATCGATAGATGAGCAACGGTTGGCATGGAAACGACCTTGAAAACAGGTTTGAAGATTGAAACTGCAACTCTCGACTGGGACGAGGGCAGAGAGCTGCTGCTGGTCCAGTTCCGAGCTTCTGATGAAGCAAGGGCTGCGATAGCGAACCACTACGACGGCATGAATGTGAAAAAAGAGATGGGGCTCATAATAAGGGATGTTCCTGTAGGAAAAAGCCGCGGTAATATTGTTATCGACCTCAACAGCGCCGCCTACGTTGTGATGGGAATCAAGTACTGGGTTTACGACAAGGCAGAGGCTGCCATCGCTCTTGGAATGGAACTCGCCGCTGCAGCCGCAAAAATCCCTAAGTAGGTTTTTGCACAGTTTTTCCGTTAAGTTTGACCCTAGCCAAGCTTTTCGCCAAGCTTTAAATAGGAAGAAATGCAAAAACACTATTTGTGGGGTCTGGGATGGCAAAATTGAAAGAGAGCGAAGCGGAAAAACTTCGCAGGGAGGGGGAAGCGGCACTGGATAGACTATACAAGAGCATGGACAGACAGCTCAAGCGCGGCGGAGTGATGCACTCGACATCCTGGGGGTTCTACGTCACTCCTCCGGCAAAACTCCAGAAAAGGAAGTAATCGGTTTTAACCTCGTAGACTTTGCCTCTATTCGAGGGTGTTGAAAATTTATAATACCCACAGTTCCACAAAAACGAAAGTTGCTTC
>CAZXIK010000138.1:0-1599 GCA_964640735.1 Microcaldota archaeon
GAAGGAAAAGTCTATGATTGTTTCCGTCCAAAAGACATTAGCGGAAGGCTATAAATGGCAAGCGTGAAATGAATCTATGGAAAACTACGACAAGGAGTTTTTGGGCTATATGCAAAAGAAGTACAAAATCACACTTGAAAAAGCGACAAATGGAAGCGAGAGGGAGATAATAACGTTCGCCGTCGCGTGGGACATCTGGAAGCAAGCAAAGAAAGTTTACAAGCTGTCAAAATAGGTGCAAGAAGCAGTCTTTCACATAATTCCGTTTTGCGCTAGCCCCGACCGGATTCGAACCGATGTTCGCGGGTCCAAAGCCCGCTGTACTTGGCCGCTATACGACGGGGCTGCACGGATATATGGCATTTTATATTAAAGTCATGCTATATAAAAGGGAGATTTGTGACGGAAAAGCTCTACTGGAAGGACATGTACCTCAAGGAGTTTGACTCTACAGTCGAAAGCGCAGAGGGAAACAGAGTTGCCCTGAGCGAGACCGCCTTCTACCCTACCGGAGGGGGAGTCCTCAATGATGCCGGCACGCTGGCGATTAATGGAACTGACTGCAAAGTCATCAACGTAACCAAAGATGGCGATACGGTATTTCACGAAATTGAGGGTTCATTTCAAGCCAAGCCCGGGGACAAGGTCCACGGAACAATAGACTGGGAGAGGAGATACGCGCTGATGCGGCATCATACTGCAGTACACCTGATCGATGGGATTGTCGAGAAGAATTATCAGGCGGGCGGGATAACCGGCGGACAGATATTCGTCGACCGCGCCAGGATAGACTTTGCGATGCCCGGATTTAATAGGGAAACGGCTCATAAAATATTCGATGAGGCGAACCTGGTTGCCGGAGAGGGGCGCAAAGTGATTGCGAAACTGCTGAGCAAGGATGAGGCGCTTGCGATGCCGAACCTCGCGAGGACCGAACCGGGCAGGGAACTTATAAGAGGCATGGATTCGGTGCGCGTTGTGGAGATCGAGGGAGTGGACATGCAGATGGACGGGGGCCTGCACGTTGCCGACACCAAAGAGATAGGCAGGATATCGCTTGGGGGATTCGAGAACAAGGGGAGGAACAGCAAGCGCGTCGAGATACGCCTTCTATAGCTCCTTTGTTTCCGCGTCCACTGGCTTGCGCTCGTGGGCAAAAACCGCCTTCTTCAGCGCTTTTAGAGAGAGGGCCGCACAGTGCATCCTTGCAGGGCCCGGATCTATGTTGATTATCTTAAGCAGGTCTCTGTACTTCATCTTTTCGAGCGCGCCGATCGTCTTGCCTTTCAGGCTTTCGATGAGCATGCTCGCCGAGCCCATTGATATTACGCACCCTCCGCCGTCGAAGCTCGCGTCCTCTATCCTGTCGCCATCCAGCTTCAGGTAGACGTCAACCAGGTCGCCGCAGGAGACATTCTCCTCGTGCATGCTTGCTGTCGCTCCCTCCATCCTGCGCTTGCTGCTGGGATGCTCGTAGTGCTGGATAAGCTCCTCGGCATAGATGTCAAGCCCCATTGCCCTTCACATCTTTATTGGCAGTCTGGAAATAAAAGCGTTGTTTATCCTGTCCCTGTAGACGTACACGATATAGGAGAGCGC
>CAZXIK010000139.1:0-1577 GCA_964640735.1 Microcaldota archaeon
ATTTTGTATAATACACAAATCCTTAATAAGAACAGCTAAGGACAACACTGTCGTTATAACGTCATGAAAAAAAATAGATACCGCCATTTATCCTGACACTTATGAAGTGCCAGAAATCCCTGGCAGCATATTGATCCAAAGAATACTGATTACTTCAGGGATCGTTTCTCATGCCAGCGCTAAAGGCCGGACTTGTCGAGATGTATCCCTGTTAAGCCGCGTAGCTTTATACAAAGAGTGCGCAGGAGTGTCTTAATGGTCCTTGATCGGAGAAAAGCTCGGAGAAAAACATACCGTAAATAGAGCCCGGAGATGAACTATGCATTTACTCAATGACGTCCTCACTTGGGCTACGGCTAACCTCACAGATTGGCAACGCGATGCCATGCGTCGTTTACTACAGAAACAGAATCTTGAAGCACAGGATATCGATGATTTGTATGCCATGTTAAAGTTTTCGCATGGTATCCCCGACCCACAAAACCGTCAGCCTGTTCCACTTGCGTCCGAACATCTTCCCGCTCAGGTGGGAAGCGCTACGCCCGTCATCTTGCGAGGGATGCGCGATCTCAAGCACGTTAACCGAATTATTCAGGGAGGAAAACTTGAGTTCGTGCCGAAAGGGATCACTGTGATTTATGGCGCCAATGCCTCCGGGAAATCGGGCTATTCCCGTGTTTTGAAGCGCGCTTGCCGTGCCCGCGACCTTTCAGAAACCGTTCACCCCGACGCCTTCGACCCAAAGGCGGCCACGAATGTTCCGCAGGCGACTTTCGACATAGAAGTGGACGGAACGGCAAGCTCGGTTGATTGGATTAGAGGCCAAACGCCACCCGATAGACTCTCCACGATCGCCGTCTTTGATAGCCGCTGTGCAAGGGCTTATCTGGATACAGAACAGGATGTGGCATACCTCCCCTATGGCCTTGATATAGTGGAAAACCTCGGACAGATTGTTTTGCCTCAACTGGCGAGACGTTTGGAGGATGAAATCGCCACTATCAATACCGACACTTCACCTTTTACTGACTTGCCAAGCGATACGGCTGCAGGGAAGATGATCGCCGCTCTAAGTGCAACAACCGATCCAAAAAAGGTAACGGCACTCGCCACCTTTACAATAGTCAACAAGGAGCGACTTGCTGAACTCGATAAGATGTTGGCGGAAAACCATCCAAAAGAGAAAGCCACGGCTTTGCGACTTTCGGCCCAACGTATTGATGGTCTTGCTTCGCGCATTAGTAAGGCAATCGCATGGGTTGATGACGCCGCAGTGGAAAGATTTAAGGCCTTCGATAGTGCGGCTGAAACTGCGTCAAAGGCGGAGGTTATCGCAGCCGAAAAGTTCCGTGCCGATGATACGCTCCTTCCAGGCACCGGAGAGCAAATATGGAAAGAGCTTTTCGAAGCTGCTCGGCGCTTCTCAATAGAGGTGGCATATCCGAATAAATTGTTCCCACATGTCGCCGCTGATGCACAGTGCCCATTGTGCCAGCAGTTATTGGGCGATGATTCGCGAAAGCGCCTACAGCGTTTTGACGAATTCATCAAGCAAGATGTAGCGAGGATTGCTGCTG
>CAZXIK010000140.1:0-1568 GCA_964640735.1 Microcaldota archaeon
CATTGAGACCCTGCAGTATGATGAACGGCGGGGCGGACGGAGTGACACGATACACGGGGCTATCCAGGTAGGCCGCCGGCTGCGTCGGGGAACTTAGGTTGAAAACCTGCTGGAAAAGATAGCCGCCGTTTGCGCCAGAGTGCAGATTGTAGAAGAATTGATTCGTAAGGTTTGCAGGCCCGAACTCGTCCACCACCGCATCGACAGAGCTCGAGTAGCCGGGATAGGCGCCGGTATCCCATCCTGCGCTTGCGTTCGTCAAACCCAGCAGGCTGACAAGATGCCCTCCGGCACTACCTCCTATCGCAGCAATCTTATTTGGATTTATTCCGTATTTCTGCGAATTTGCGCGCAGGAACCTCACCGAGCACTTCACGTCGATTATCTGGGCAGGGAACTGGTACTGCGGAGCCAGCCTGTAATCGACGTTGACCACTATGAAGCCCGCATTCAGGAATGCTATGCTGAAATTGTTCAGGTTTCCAGTGCCCCCGTTTCCTTTGCTCCAGCCGCCTCCATGCACATAGACGACTGCCGGATCCGCACTGCCGGAAGTGAAGTTCTTGGGATAAAATATGGCGAGCACCTGGCCGTTGCAGTAGGTGATGTCAGTAACGCCCTTGAACCCCTTCACCATCTCGTTTGTCGGCGCCACTGTAGTGGTGTTGAAATCCTGCACCGGGATTGTGGGCGGCGGGTTTTGACCAACGGCTGTTGTGGTCGCATTTCTTTGAACTTGAGAAAGGTAGCCTTTGCTGATCTTATTAAGGACCAGGGATGTGAGCAGCACGGCGAATATCACAACGGCTGCAGCCAAAAGCCTGTAATTCGTTTCTTCCTGCCCCATTGCAAAACCAATAATCAAAATGCCATTCGGAGACAACGGTTCTCAGCGCGCCAGCATTTGGCTAAAGAGCGCGTGCGGCATCAGCAGGCTGAGCACCAGAAGGAGGACGAGGAAGCCCCCGATGAAATGGACCAGGTATGCGGTCATTGGGGCGCTTTTCCATTTTGCATAGTATCCTGAAGACCAAACGCCTATTATCGCGGCCGCCAGGATGGAAATAAACACGCTCTTCCAGTTGATCGAGGTGGATACCAGCGAAGCCAGAGCGAAGAGCGCCACTATGAAGCCCATCTGTATGCCGAGAACTATGAACTGCAGCGAAAGCGGGCCTCTTATCGGCTTGATTACGAACGAGACGAGGAAGAGGAGCAGCCCGGGGATTATGACCGCGGGATTGGCGCCGTAGAACGGCATCGAGAACAGCGCTCCTTCGAAGATCAGGATCATGCTTAGAATCGCGAGCGGCAGGTCTACGGCCAGCTTGGTCTTTTTCATTCGCATCTAATTCGATGGCAAGATTTTTAACCGATACCATCGGTCCCTTTCCGGCCAAAGACGGGCTGGGAAACCGGTTTTTCATGCGAACACTTAAATAGCCCGGAACAGCTTGAGTTACGGTTGAGGAGAATGGCGAAGACAAAACCGAAATACGTTTCGTACGAAAGCCTGGAGGAAGCCCTGAGGAAGCTCGTTGACGAAGCGGAAAAGGCGATGATGAAGG
>CAZXIK010000141.1:0-1565 GCA_964640735.1 Microcaldota archaeon
GCCCAGCAACGTCTAATAAATCGTTGGCTCCCAAGAGAGACGCATGGAACTCCTAACCGAGGCGGCGCTGGTACTGCTCGCAGGAGCGGGACTGGGAATCATAAGCGGCAGCGAGATCGCGATGCTCACAGTGGCGGCCTCGATAAAGTATAAATGGAAGAAGGCCTGGGCGATAACCTTTGCGGGGCTTGCGACCATGGTTCCCGTAGGCGCTATGATCTACCTCTTCTTCACCATGCTGCCGCAAACGCTTCTGGATATCGCGGCTGGCGCTGCCATCTTCATCATCGGCGCATATTTTCTGGCAGAGGGATTGATGAGGAAAGGCAAGGAAAAGGAGGAAAAGGAGAGAATCAGCGCCGGCATGTTCGGGATCTATTCCGGGGTTGTGCTGGAGGGCATAGAGATAACCACGGTGGCCATATCTGTGGGGGTTGCAACATCCGCCCTGGCGTCAAGCCTTGGCGGATTGGTTATAGGCTGGACGATTCCGTTAGCAACTGTCAGCTTCCTGAAATCGATGATCGAGAGGATAGAGCAGCGCTCTTTGAAGATGGCGGTCGGCCTTATAATGATAATCGTGGCCGGAAGCCTCGTAGCCCTGCATCTTCCGTAATCAGGAACTGGCTTCACCTAAGTCGGGGAGTTCCAGCTTTTGCAACTCTTTCTACAAATGATCTCGTCACTTCGAATTTTTCTATGTAGTCGTTTTTGCGAATATTCACCACCAAACCTTCTCTGACCAGGTACATCAGATCCGTATATGCGGGACCCGAAGGGTTATTCGGATTTAGAACTCCCTGAAGCTCTCCTGCCTTTTGCTGCTTACACAGTTCAGCCCGTTCAGCGCATCGCTGGGGCTCTTGCTCCCGATTTCTGGGGCGGTGGTCTTTGCAATCACAAACTCGCTCAAAAACAAGTAGGTGCTCCGATCGGGATTTGAACCCGAGTTACGGACTTGAGAGGCCCGTGTCCTTGACCGGACTAGACGATCGGAGCATATGTGCTTTTTATAGATTCCCAACTCATTAATAACATTCGCTTAGTGCTCTCATGCTTCTCTATGAAAAGTACACTCCGCACTCGCTAAAGGAGCTTATAGGCAACAGGTTGGGTGTCGACAGGCTGAGGCAGTTCGCCTCGGACATCAAGGCGAACAAGAAGCCGAAACCGGTGATGGTCTACGGCCCGAGCGGCACCGGAAAGACAGCCGTGATCAGGGCCATGGCTGAGGAAAATGGGTTCGGGCTACTCGAGCTCACATCCAGCGACTATCGCGACGCAGAGACGCTGAAGAAGAGGCTCCTGCCTGCTGCAAAGACCCGCGGGCTCTTCTCGAAGACCACGCTCATACTCTTCGATGAGATAGACGAGCTCTCGAGCAGGTTCGACAAGGGCGCAGAGAGCGTCATCACGCAGATGCTGCGAGAGAGCAAACAGCCGATCGCCTTCACCTCCAGCGACTTCTGGGACCAACGAATAAGCTTCCTGCGCAACCACGTGGAGAGGACGGAGTTCAAGAAGATAGAGTCCAGGGAGCTAATCGAGTACATGCAGCGCATAAC